>NZ_AP019697.1:177500-535000 GCF_007164725.1 Dialister hominis
GCTGAAGCTTCTGGGAAGGAGCGCCGCAGGATGTGAAAGCCATGTAAGCGAAAGAGGAAGCGGAACAGACGGTACCAGAGTACCGCGGGACACGAGAAACCCCGTGGGAAGCAGGGGGGACCACCCTCCAAGGCAAAACACAGATATCGACCGATAGCGCATAGTACCATGAGGGAAAGGTGAAAAGCACCCCGGGAGGGGAATGAAACAGAACCTGAAACCGTATGTTTACAAGCAGTCGGAGACCGTATATATATCAGGTCGACGGCGTGCCTATTGAAGAATGAACCGGCGAGTTATGAGGTCCAGCGAGGTTAAGCAGGAAATGCGGAGCCGAAGCGAAAGCGAGTCTTAACAGGGCGAGTAGTTGGACTGCATAGACCCGAAACCACAGTGATCTACCCATGTCCAGGTTGAAGCACAGGTAAAAATGTGTGGAGGACCGAACCTATATCCGTTGAAAAGGGTTAGGATGAGGTGTGGGTAGGGGTGAAATTCCAATCGAACGTGGAGATAGCTGGTTCTCCCCGAAATAGCTTTAGGGCTAGCCTCAGGGTAAAGATTGCAGGCGGTAGAGCACTGATCAGGAGAGGGACCTACCCGGTTACCAAACCCAGTCAAACTACGAATGGCTGCAATTATACCTGGGAGTCAGACTACGACTTATAAGGGCCGTGGTCAAAAGGGAAACAGCCCAGATCATCAGCTAAGGTCCCAAATGCCGTGCTAAGTGGCGAAGGATGTGGCATTTCATAAACAACCAGGATGTTGGCTCAGAAGCAGCCACCATTTAAAGAGTGCGTAATAGCTCACTGGTCGAGAGACGCTGCGCCGAAAATGTCCGGGGCTCAAGCACGGAACCGAAGCTATGGCATTGCGTAAGCAATGGGTAGGGGAGCGTTCTTATGGGGAAGAAGCATTACCGTAAGGAGATGTGGACACATAAGAAGTGAGAATGCCGGTATGAGTATCGAAAAGAAAGGTGAGAATCCTTTCCACCAAAAGCCCGAGGGTTCCTGAGCAACGATCGTCGTCTCAGGGTAAGTCGGGACCTAAGCCGAGGCACAGACGCATAGGCGATGGACAACAGGTTGAAATTCCTGTACCGGATGGAGTCATTTGAGCAATGGAGTGACGCAGGAGGGCACATGATCGCGCGACTGGAAGAGCGCGTCCAAGTGCGTATGTTGAATCGGAGGCAAATCCCCGATTCTGAAAGCAGAGACATGATGGGGAGTTATAAGCGATTATGACGAACTCATGGATCCCACACTGCCAAGAAAAACTTCTAGCGAGACGAAATCCGCCCGTACCGTAAACCGACACAGGTAGGCGGGGAGAGAATCCTAAGGTGCGCGGGAAAACCCTCGTTAAGGAACTCGGCAAATTGCATCCGTAACTTCGGGAGAAGGATGGCCCTGAGTAGGCGAAGTGCAGAAACGCACGGAACAGAAAAGGGTGGCAGAAAAGAGGCCCAAGCAACTGTTTACCAAAAACACAGGTGCCTGCGAAAGCGAAAGCTGAAGTATAGGTGCTGACGCCTGCCCGGTGCTGGAAGGTTAAGGAGAGAGGTTAGCGCAAGCGAAGCTTTGAACTGAAGCCCCAGTGAACGGCGGCCGTAACTATAACGGTCCTAAGGTAGCGAAATTCCTTGTCGGGTAAGTTCCGACCCGCATGAAAGGCGTAATGATTTGGGCGCTGTCTCAACGAGGGGCCCGGTGAAATTGAAATACCTGTGAAGATGCAGGTTACCCGCGACTGGACAGAAAGACCCCATGGAGCTTTACTGCAGCTTGAGATTGAATCCCGGTGGCAGACGCACAGGATAGGTGGGAGGCTTTGAGATAGTGACTTTGGTTGCTATGGAGCCGACGTTGGGATACCACCCTTCTGTTGCTGGGATTCTAACGCGAAGATTAACAACCTTGCGGACCATCTCAGGTAGGCGGTTTGACTGGGGCGGTCGCCTCCGAAAGAGTAACGGAGGCGCCCAAAGGTTCCCTCAGGCCGGACAGAAACCGGCCGAAGAGTGCAAAGGCAGAAGGGAGCTTGACTGCGAGACAGACAAGTCGAGCAGAGACGAAAGTCGGGCTTAGTGATCCGGTGGTACTGCGTGGAAAGGCCATCGCTCAACGGATAAAAGCTACCCTGGGGATAACAGGCTAATCTCTCCCAAGAGTTCATATCGACGGGGAGGTTTGGCACCTCGATGTCGGCTCATCACATCCTGGAGCTGGAGTAGGTTCCAAGGGTTGGGCTGTTCGCCCATTAAAGTGGTACGCGAGCTGGGTTCAAAACGTCGTGAGACAGTTTGGTTCATATCCATCGCGGGCGCAAGAAGTTTGAGGGAGGCTGCTCCTAGTACGAGAGGACCGGAGTGGACGGATCAACGGTGTACCAGTTGTCACGCCAGTGGCACGGCTGGAAAGCCGCATCCGGAAAGGATAAACGCTGAAAGCATCTAAGCGTGAAGCCCGTCCCAAGATGAGACTTCTCATCAGCAATGAGTAAGACCCCTTAAAGACGATGAGGTTGATAGGCTGTGAGTGGAAGAGCCGCGAGGCTTGGAGCGACGCAGTACTAATAGGTCGAGGTCTTAACTTAATTTCACAAAAGCACGACCGGCTTGAAAGAGCCTTCGGAACTTCTTCTGTATAGTTTTGAGAGAACAGACTCTCAAAGATTCAGTGGCGATAGCTGTGAGGATACACCCGTACCCATGCCGAACACGGTAGTTAAGCTCACAAACGCCGAAAGTACTTGGCTGGAAGCGGCCCGGGAGGATAGGAAGCTGCTGATTAATAAAAAAGAGCACCGATCATTACGATCGATGCTCTTTTTGCTTGCTCGTTATCAACGAGCATCGCTAAAATGCCAAGGTACGCCTTATTATCTAAAGGCTCTTATATAGAAACAGTACAACCGCCAAGTATGGCGAATCGGAAGACATGCTAACTGAAGGGCTTCCCCACGGGGGAGCTGGCGCCGGAGGCGTCTGAGGAGGTGCAGTTATCGAGCGGAGCGAGGTTTAAGGGTGTTAACCTTGCTCCGAAGGAGAAGGTCGGGTCGGAGACCGGGGATGAGATGTAGTTCTCGCAGCAATGCTGCGGTTGTAAAGGTTTTTGCTTATCGCTCCCGCGCCATCGCTAAAAATGCCATGGTACGCTTTCAGATTAATAAAGATAAGAAAGAAAGCTCTTATATAGAAACCGTATAACCGCGACGGGGCGAGAATTAAAAAACCACACAACCTTGTTCCACTCGCAAAACCTTTTATAAAAACCAATGAATAGTTGCACCCCTTTCCCGGCAACATTTTAATGATTAGCCGGTACTCCTTCCCCGATGGGGCAGGTCAAAACCTTCCGTACCGGCGAGAACGGCTATTATCAATCGCAATGTACTGAGTTCTGTTCTTTTCGAGCGAAGCGAGGTTTAAGGGTGTTAACCTTGCTCCGAAAGGAGAAGGGGAACCGCGGAACGCGGGGGATGAGATGTAGTTATCGAGCGAAGCGAGGTTGTACGGTTTACTCTCAGTTGCCGCGCCATCGCTAAAAATGCCAAGGTACGCCTTATTATCTAAAGGCTCTTATATAGAGACCACACAACCGCAACGGGGCGCGAATTAAAAAACCGTAAAACCAGCCTGCGGCTGTAGAACTGCATCTCATCCGTCAGGCAACAGAAATTCGGAGCCTGACACCTTCTTTTGGCGGCGCAAGGTCAACACCATTTCCTTGCTTCGCAATCGGAAAACAAGCCAACCTCGTTCCACTCGCAGAACCTTTTATAAAAACCAATGAATACTGCACCCCTTTCTCTGGCAATATTAAAAAATTTCATAAAATAAAAACCATACAACCAGACTAAAGTCTGTCCGAACTACTGTATCCACCACAAAAGTGGTCCCCTTTCTCTTCCAGAGCAAGGTCAAAGGCATTCTTCCCCGCTGGGGCAGGTCTAAACTTCCGCATCGACGTAAGCTGTTATAATCAATCGTGATTTACAGAGTCCTGTTTTTTCTCACTCCTTCCCCCTTTTTATTTTTCTTCTCTAACTTTTCGAGTGTTTAAATAATCTTGTGTAAACGTACTCCTATGAAAAAAGGAGATCTATCTTTAGAATAAAGTTGCGACACTTTATAAAGGAGATCTCCCATGTCAAATATTAACACAGAATTGAATGAAGCAGTATCAAAAGGCACCAATCTATCCGATGCCTGGAATGAATTGATGAGGAAAGAACTGGAGCACGCGATCAATGAGCTTCTTCAAAGCGAACTGACATCTTTCCTGGATTACGAGAAATGGGATATTGCAGGGTATAATTCCGGCAATTCAAGAAACGGATCCTATGCTCGGGAGATAGTGACTCGTTTCGGGAAGATATCGATTGAAGTCCCAAGAGATCGTAACGGAGATTTCCAGCAGCACACGGTTCCCAAGTACAGAAGGAGTGACGGAAGTCTGGAAGAGATGGTCATTCAGATGTACACCAAGGGAATCACAACATCCGAGATCTCGGATCTGATTGAGAAGATGTATGGAAATTATTACACACCTGCAACAATCTCAAACATGACGAAAGCCACAGAAGAACTGGTGAAGGAATTCCACAGCAGATCACTGAGTTCCCGTTACTCTGTCATCTATGGAGATGCGACTTATATCAATGTCAGACGAGACTCTGTGGCCAAGGAGGCGATGCATATCTTGATGGGGATCAATGCGGCAGGGCATAAGGAGATCCTTGATTATCGCCTTTTTCCAAGTGAATCTTGTGAGAACTATAGAGAGATGCTTAAGGACATCAAAGGGAGAGGTGTAAAGGAAGTCCTGCTGTTTGTGTCGGATGGTCTGAAGGAACTCGGGAATGTGTTTCTGGAAGAGTTCCCTAAAGCACAGTACCAGGCATGCTGGGTTCATCTGGGAAGAGCGATGTGCAGACATGTTCGGAATAAGGATTGGAAAGAGGTGCTGGGTGAGGCAAAAAAGATCTATGGTTCTACCTCAAAGGAAGAGGCAGAGAAGCAGCTGAGCAGTTTTATTGAGAAGTATGAAGGGAAGTATCCTAAAGCAGTGAATGTCATTCGTGACAATCCATCTCTGTTCAGTTTCTACGACTATCCTGCAGAAATACAGAGAAGTCTGTATACATCAAATCCGATTGAGTCATTTAATAAGAAGTATAAGAAAAACATCCGAAAGAAAGAACAGTTCCCCAACGAGGATTCACTGGATCGGTTCACATGTGCAATAGCCAGTGATTACAACAAGCAGTTCGAATCCAGGCAGATGAAGGGATTCAGTAAATGTTCCTATGAACTGCAGCAGTTATTCGAAGAACGCTATGGTTCTAAAGGTTAGAGGTTACACAAGATTCTTGACACACTCAACTTTTCCTTGGTTTTCTGTTACAATATATATAGAAGAGTATGAAATACGGATGATTCGGTATGGTCTTTTTTTATGGGAGAGGGTGATGGTATGGACATGAAGGTTGTGGTGGATTTCTGGTTTGAGGGGAAGGAGCTGCGGCATTTTGTGCGTGGACATATGCATCTCTCTTCTTCTCTTTGGAAGAAGATCAAGTGGAATGGGAAGATCCTGATTAATGGCAGGCAGGTGTTTAATGCCCGGACGGCGCTGCATGCAGGGGATGAGATTACTCTGATCTGGTCGGAGGAGAATGATATCCTTCCGGCGAATGTTCCTTTGGATATAGTCTATGAGGATCCTTGGCTTTTGATCGTGAATAAGGGGCCTCATATGATTATCCATCCTACGGCGAAGTCGACGCAGGAGACTTTGGTGAATGCGGTGGCGTGGTATTTCAAGGAGAAGGGCGAGGATGCGGGGATTCATCCTGTGTATCGTCTGGATCGGAATACGACGGGACTTGTCGTTGTCGCCAAGTCTGCTAATGTGCAGTATGACCTTTCGAAGTCTCATGATTCGATATTCCGTGAGTACCTGGCTCTTGTGGGCGGAGAAATCGTGATGGGGGATGAGGCGAAGAATATCATCGGCGAACCAATCGGGCGCAAGCCTGACAGTATCGTAGAGTGGATGGTCAGGCCCGATGGGAAACCGGCATGGACCGAGTACATGGTGCTGGCGCATTCATGGAAGACGTCGCTGGTGCGTGTCCACCTCCTAACGGGAAGGACGCATCAGATCCGCGTCCATTTCTCTCATATGCATCATCCGCTTCTTGGAGATGACCTTTATGGAGGCTCGATAAAGCTGATCCAGCGGCAGGCGCTCCATGCGTATAATGTAGAATTTTTGCATCCGGTGACAGGGGAGAAGATGAAATTTACCGCTCCTGTTCCTGATGATATGAAGTCTTTGATTACGAATATCTGGCCTGATCTGGATATTTCCAAACTATGAGGCGCCTATGACGATTCAGAAGAAAAACGGAGTTTCATACCTGACCTTTGATGTATTTGAAAACGCGCCCCTTACGGCTGCTGTCTCCTGCAGGGATGGCGGTGTCAGCCAGGGGTTTTTCACTAGCCTGAATATGGGGCTCCATGTTGGGGACGATCCTTCCCTTGTTGTGGAGAACAGGAAACGTTTCTTTGATGCGCTTGGCGCAGACAGCAGAACACTCATCAACTGCAGCCAGGTGCACGGGACGCATATAGAAATCGTGGGAAAAGAAGACTGCGGACGAGGAGCGCTTTCGCTCGATACGGCCATCCCGGATACGGACGGACTGATTACGAATGAAGCGAACGTCCCAATCACGATGAATTACGCCGACTGCACGCCTCTTTTTTTCTATGATCCGAAGGGCGTCATTGCCCTTTCCCATGGAGGATGGCGCGGGACAGCGGGAAATATTGTAGGAAAGACCATTTCCATGATGGAAAAGAAATATGGCTCGAAGAGAGAAGATATCCGTGCTGCCATCGGGCCGGCCATCGGTCTCGAATGCTTCGAGGTCGGGAGAGATGTCATTGAAGCGATGAAAGCTCTCTTTACTGATGAAGAAATGAAAAAGCTCAGTTGCACGAAGGAAAATGGAAAATTTCTCTTCGACCTGCCGGGAGCCAACCACGTTCTCATGAGAAAAGCAGGCATTGCGGAAGATCACATCGAGGACTGTGGGATCTGCACCTATTGCCATGATGATATTTTCTACTCCTACAGGAAAGCAGGAGGAAAGACAGGACGCCATATGGCCGTCATGATGCTGAAGAATTAAGTTTCATAAAGGAGATGCGCGTATGAGGACAGCGGTCGTCACCGGAGCCTCCTCCGGACTCGGACGGGAATTCGTGAAACAGCTATCCGAAGAAGGAAAACTGGATGAAATCTGGGTCATCGCCAGAAGAAGAGAAAAGCTCGAAGAACTCGCTTCTTCCGTAAAAACGCCCCTTCGTATCTTCGGCGCAAGCCTGGATGACGAAGGCCTTTACGGTCTCCTTTCCGTCCTGATGGAAAGAGAAAAGCCTGACATCCGCCTCCTCATTAATAACGCAGGAAGAGGAACCATGACCACCCTCGACGAAGAAACCACCGAGGACGCCGTCAGCATGATCGGCCTGAACTGCCAGGCTCCCGTGAAAATGATGAAACTCTGCCTTCCCTATATGAAAGAAGGAGCAGGGATTATCAACGTAGCATCCGTCGCAGGACTCCTGCCCCTCCCGGACCTCGCCGTCTACGGCGCGACAAAAGCCTTCCTCCTTTCCCTCTCCCAGGCAGTCAATGAAGAAATGAAAGAGAGAAACATCCACGTCATGGCCCTCTGCCCCTACTGGATCAAAGACACCGAATTCATAGGAAAAGCAGGCGCCGAAGGCCGCATCTCAGAAAAAGGCATCCTCAATGCCGAAGAAACAGTAAAAAAAGCCCTCGAAGACCTCCGCCACGGAGAAACAGTCAGCCTCCCAGGCAAAATGGCCAAACTCACCGCCCTGGGCACCCGCTTCGCCCCGCTCGGGCTAGTATGGAAAATAAGGAAATGGATGAAAGTGTAGGGGGGCTAACCGAAAGGCTTCCTCTTAGAGGAAGAAGGGCCGTAGGCCGGTCTTAACCTTGCTCCGGGAGGAGAAGGTGGCGGCGGAGCCGACGGATGAGTTGCATTTCCTAGGCCGTAGGCCGGTTGTCTGGTTTTACTTGCCTTCCCAGACGGGGAAGGGGAACCGCGAACGCGGTAGATAGGGTTGATTACCGACAGCCGAAGGCTGGTTGTGCGGTTTTCCATCGAACGAAGTTCGGTTTAAGGGTGTTGACCTTGCGCCGAAGGAGAAGACCTGCTACACAAGAACAAGCCCCAATTTTAATTTTTTGGTATTTTTTGAATTTCTTATAGAATTTCTTGTCGGATTTCCTGACTGATCCTAACTGATTAGATTTTGGAGTTTGGCCGACTAATTCATTGCACTACGAAAAAGCCGATCTCACACTCGGCTTTTTCCGCTTTTCTTCACTTGTTTGCCTTATTTACGCAGCAAGGCCTAAGTCGCGATACAAATGCATCACCCGGCCGTAGTATATTCGTAAAAACTTAGCCATTCCTGCTACTTTTGCTACTTTTTTATACTTTCCTTCTGCCTCTTTCTTCTTTATGAACCTATATACTGCATCATCTTTGGGGATTTTATGCATAACTAACGACATCATTACTTGATACAATACTTTCCGCAGCCGCGCAGGACCTTTCTTTACTATGTGATTCTGCGAGGCTCGGAATTTCCCTGATTCATGTATTGATGGGGTCAGGCCTGCAAAGCAGATCAGAGAATGCTTGTTTTTAAAGCGTCTCACATCTCCGATCTGGGCAATAAGCGCTACTCTGGTAACTCTTCCGACTCCGCCCATCTCGCCGACGAGTTCATATTCCGGCAGATCCTTGGCTATATCTTCCATTCGTGTTAAACTAGCCATAAGAGTTTCGTCGGCTCTTCTCAGTAATCCGACATACCACATGATGGTTTCTCTAACAATTGGATTATTGGGGATGGAAGGGATACCATTCTTTGCTTGAGCGTAGATCGTTGCTGCTTTACTCTCATTGGAACGGTATCCTTTTTCTTTTGCCCATCCGCAATAAGATGCGACAAATTCTGCTTCCGATTTAGCAATAATATCCTCAATGTGGCAATACCTTTCCAGGAAATCCAGCAGTTTGTCTTTACCGCTGTTTATGTCGAATCCTCCGAAAAGATCGAAGATTTCTGGCATGGTCTGCTCCAATTGACTTTGCAGCTGGAGAAGGATGCGGCTTCTTTCCTCCGAAAAGTTAAGATAAGCATCGCAGAGTCTCTTCAAGAGGAAATACTTATCTCCATTAAGATCGAATTGCGGTAACTTTGCCCAATAAGCGATTCCATATCTGGCAATATTCGAGGAGTCGATGGAGTCTGTCTTTGTGTGTCTGAAGTTCTCTGCCTTATTAAAATTAGCAATCATCAGAGCGTTGACGACAGATACAAAAATCCCATTCTGCTGCAAGAAATAGGCTATCGACAGGTGATAGACACCTGTTGATTCCATGACGACTTTTATCTCGTCATACTTTGCTTGTACCCGAATTTCATTGACCAGAGGCTGAAGTTCCTCTTTTGTGTGCTTAACATCAAAGGGCCTGCGGATGATCTTGTCGCCAGGCGCCATGAAAAACACCGTACTTTTTCTCTTGGATACATCAATACCTACACAGATCATAAGCGACCTCCTATAAAAGATATTTGTAGTTGGTAGACGCTAATCCTTCACACACTTATTACCACTCAAACTAGTTTTTTTACACGAACACGGAGATAAACCTGCCTAACGCGAGCACACATAATAAGGGGAAGGCTGACCCTCTTCTCCACGTCCAGTAAACGGACCGGTGGGTCGCCGTCAAACCATCTACTCCCCTAATTATATGCAATAAGTGCAGCGGATAGGAGCGGCCTATCTACTACACTTCTATTGTACTAGGTGGCTCGTATACCAGTTGACAATAATGGCAATTGCACAAATGCCTAATAAGTTAGTGTACGAGACGGATGAGATGTAGTTCCTAGGCCATGGGCCGGCTGTGTGGTTTTAATCATATTTTAGATTGCACTCCCGCGCCACCGCTAAAAGGCCAAGGTACGCTTACATATCAATAAGCTCTTTTATAAGGATACCTTTACAACCGCGACGGGGCGCGAATAAAAACACCGTAAAACCAGACTAACGTCTGTACGAACTACTGTATTCGTCAGGCAACAGAAATTTGGAGCCTGACACCTTCTCCTGGCGGTGCAAGGTCAACACCATTCCTTGCTTCGCAAATGGAGAACAAGCCAACCTCACTCCGTTCGCAGAAATGCAACTCATCCGCCCGGCAGCGGGATTTGGTACACGATTCCTTTCGGAGACGAAGGCGATGCCGAAAAAAATGCTTCCTATCGTAGATAAGCCTACGATTCAGTATATTGTCGAAGAAATCGAAGCGAGCGGGATTGAACAGATCCTTATTATTTCTGGTCATGCGAAGAGAGCCTTCGAAGATCATTTCGATTCTTCTCCGGAACTGGAACAGCATCTGTATGAGTCCGGGAAGATGGATCTCTTGAAAGAGATTCGTCATGTTGCTTCTGTCAAAGTGCATTATACTCGTCAGCAGTACATGAGAGGCCCTGGAGATGCTATTCTCTGTGCCAAGGAATTCATGGACGGAGAACCATTTGGCGTCATTCTTGGTGATGATGTCGTATATACAGGCGACGGTGAGCCAGCTCTGAAACAGCTGATGGATCAGTATGAAAAGACAGGCGGAGCTGTCATAGGCTGCCAGCGCGTAAGAGAAGAACAGGTCTCTTCCTATGGAATCATTGATGGAGTAAAGACAGAAGATCCGGATTTGGTCAAAGTCCTGGACATGATAGAAAAACCTTCTATTGAAGAAGCCCCCAGCCGCATTGCAGCGCTTGGACGCTACGTCATCACTCCGGAAATATTTAAGATTCTTGAACAGACAAAACCGGGGAAAGGCGGAGAAATCCAGCTCACCGACGCTCTTCGCGTCATGGCAAAAAATGGAAACGTGTATGCCTATAATTTCAAGGGAAAACGCTACGACACAGGTAATAAGCTAGGCTACCTCAAAGCCATGGTAGAATTTGCTCTTAGAAGAGAAGACATAGGACCAGGATTCAGAGAATACCTGAAGACATTGGAACTGTGATAAAAGACGCGTTTTCCGTTCGGGGAAATAGCAAAAAAGGAATGTGAAAAGATAGATGACTTTTCGCATTCCTTTTTTATCGCCTTATCTATTATCCCATCGTATTCTTTCCGAATACAGGATGTGTGGTTGATTTGAGGCTTCTTTTTTCTATGATTTCCAACGCTCGTTCCATTCCTATGTCGTCTCTTCCTCCATTGTCTTCGTAGACGAGTATGGGTTCTTCTGTGTCGACTTCGCTGCCAGGGAGGTAGACGTATTCCTTAGTGACGTTGTCGCCATAGATATAGCCTGCCAGAAGCTTACTCTCTGTCGTCTTTTTCAGCATGGAAGTCCTCCAGATCGTAAAGAAGATGGGGCTTGAAGTCCAGGTAGTCAGCCGAGGTGAGGTGGAGGCGGATGCCTTCGAGCTCCTCGGGGAGGTTCTGGAAATTCATGGCGCCGTGGATGTGGCCATAGACGCAGTCGGTGACATGGTACTTGGTCATGAGCTGCAGCATATGAGTCGGATTTCTGAGTTCATCGAAGGGTGGGTAGTGAAGGACGGCGATGATTCTTTCCGGATTCATCTTGCTGGCGAGTTCAAGGGAGCGTTCCAGTCTTCCTTCTTCTCTTAAAATGATTGGCTTATCTGCCTCTGTCAGTTTTCTGGATGTCTCCGCAATCCAGCCTCTTGTACCGGCAATGGCGATCGGTCCGACGGAGAGGGCAGAGTTATAAATGAATTCAAAAGCGCCGTCTGTCATGCGGGTCATTTTTGTGACAGTATCCCACCAGTAGTCATGGTTGCCGCGGACGATGATTTTTCTGCCGGGAAGAGTTCCCAGCATCTTCAGATCGGAAATAGCATCCTGAATGTGCATGGCCCATGATAAATCGCCCGCCATGATGACCGTGTCTTCTGGATGGATTGTTTCCATCCAGGCATTGATGATCTTCTCCCTGTGGTTGTTCCATGCAGGTCCGAAGATATCCATCGGCTTCGTCGGCGGGTCGCCTGAGAGGTGGAAGTCACTGAAAGCATATAATTTCATCAGTGTCATTCTCCAAAATACGTTCCGGTATGAAGTTTTTCGAGCATGCGCTTCTGGCTTTCATGATCCATGACATGGGTGATATGGTAGCCCATGTAAAGAGGACTTGCCGTATAACGCGGGAAAATCTTCGCCCGGATATGTTTGAAATGGTAAAAGAAAATATTGTAGCTTGTGCAGGGGAGAGGGAAGTCATTCAGGACATAACGTGCCAGAGTCTGAATCGTGTCAGCAAATTTTTCCGGCGAAGCGTCCTTCTTCAGAGTGACATTCATTTCTCCCATGCCGCTGATCGGATAGTCTGATACAGTAGCATAGCAGTCCTGGTCTTCGTGAACGATGGGACCAAGGAAATTTTCCCGGTCGATATTGTCCTTGTAGTCATACGTATCAAGACCGATGATTTGGGAATGAGGATGGCGCTGCGAACCGCCTGAACCAGGGCCGTAGTTGCGAAAATAAAGGACGGATTTGAAACGCTTGTCCCTCTCCATCTTTTCCCAGCGTTCAAGGCCAAAGGAAATGACTTCATGCAGCTTCTCTTTGCTGTACGTCGTCAGTTCAGCGTTATGATCAGAAGTCTCTACAATGACTGTCGGATACGTTCCTTCAAAAACAGGGAACTTATTCATCAGCCAGATAATATCATCCTTCTTGTCGAGGATGTTCGTTAAAGTTTCAGGATGGCAGAAAGGGCAGATCTTCTGTGTCGAAGAATGCGGCTTCTTGCCTCCGATTGAAAGGTTGAAAATGATAGGTGTATTCATGGTAGATTCCTCAGCTTTCACTTCAATTATAACACAGAGACTTTCCTTATCTTGAGATAAATATGATTTGTGTTATGAATGAGAAGCGGGTTATCGCATAAGAAAAGGAATCTTATAGCAAAAATAAAGAGGAGGAATTTTACTTGTTTAAAAAGCATTTATACATTGTTATTTAAAGCATGGAAACGTATAATAAAAGCGTATGTATCGCAATTTTTCATGACGTTCGGTACGAGATTTTATGAATATAAAAAATTCGTGATGCCACATGATGGTGGATTATTTAATGTCTGGAAAGCAATGAATAGATTGGCTTCTTAATATAGATTTAAATCGAATAGTCATATAAAAGGGCATTTGGAATAATTGATTATTCTGCAATATAAAATTTGGTTGTCAGATAGGTACATGGGTAAAATTAGAAATAGAGGGATGAAAATGCGAGAAAGTATTAAAAAGATAGAAAAAGGGATGATTTTTTTATTAATTATTACAATGCCAATTATGTTTTTGCCGGAGAGATATAATTTGCCATTAGCAGGATCAATATTACCATTAATGATTCTGTATGTCTTGTTGCTCGCATTAGGAGTACAGTATGTATTAGAAAAATTTATATATCTACCACATTATAGATTTTTCTTGTTTTTTTGTTTTTGGGTGATTGTCTGTACAATAATAGGTGCATATAGATTTCCTTTTTGGAATGAAGCCTTCGATCGCTATTTAATGGATACAAATGTAGTCAAGGTTATTGAACATATTTGGCCTGGAATCATAGATTCCCCATCAGCATTACACTTTAAATACTTTGTTTCCAGTATATGGGGAATTGTAAAAAATTTAATTGTCCCATTAGGGGGCATATTTTTCATTTTTACTAATATGTATAGTAAATCTTCAAGAGAAGGAATTAGTTGGATATCTAAAGCTGCATTTTTTGGCAGTATTAATGGGGATTTATTCTCTATTTGAAATTTGGTGGATATGGACTGGTAATTCTTATTGTGAACAAATATTAATTACAATAAATAGAAATTTATATACTCCTGAATTTGCTCATGGTTGGTGGCCGCCGCTCTTATGGAAAGGACAAGTGAGGAGTTTTGCGCCTGAGCCCTCGTTCTTCGGCATTTATGCAGCTTTTATAATTCCTTTCTTATGGTATAGAATTTTCTATGAAAACAGAAAGTTAGAATTTGTGCTTTTGATTTATTTTGTCTTTATGGTTTTTATGACAAAGGCAAGAACGGCTACAGTTATCTATTTTGGAGAAGTGGCATGTTTAATTCTTATAAGTCTATGGCTTCGATATGATAATTGAAAGAAAATATGTTTGTCTATCTGCTTGGGGACTGTACTATCGTTTGGCCTCTGCATTGGAGGAAGTGCGATTATAACTAATATTGCAAAAACTAGTGCAAATGAGATCATTATATCCAATAGTTTGGGGAAAACCGTGATGGATGGGTCTGAAAAATATATTGATAACAATGTGATCTCAGTTGCTGGAATAAGTGATCGCTCTAATACTCCACGATTCGGAAATGTTATTGCAATGGCAAGAGTAGGATTGCATCATCCAATTTTTGGAGTAGGGCATGGTTATGTTGATATGTACATGATGTCAGAATTTCCTTCGTTTGTAAAAAATCATCAGGAGGTAAAGCAATGGACGTCCGATATGCTTTCGCTTACCTTTATGAGAATCCAATATCCTGTGGTAAATGAGTTTTCTCAATTGATTGCGGAATATGGAATCGTAGGAATAATATTATTTTGCATACCAATTATCTATCTTTTTAGAGAAGTTATACGGAAAAGGTCAATTTTAAAAGAACGATTTGATATCATATGTATACTTATAATGTTTATAGGTCAACTCGGCTGTTTATTTAGTAGTCAATTCTTCTATACTTATCCGATTTCTTTTGCACTACTGTATTGTGCTATTTTTGATAGGGGGGAATGCTCTCTAGTTCCTAATAGATAAGGACTTTTATTGCTTCAACTTCTTATTCTTATGGATGGTCATGAAATGATCAAGCCATTTGGAATCAACCATGAGTTTCCTGCTGTTCATGGATATTTTACTTTATAGCGAAGCTTTTCTGCTAACTTGTCCGCGGCTTTTGCTTTACGGTTTTTGCACTTAATTTTATTGGATGTACTCCTTATGTGCAATGGTAGCAGAATAGGCATCATTACAATGTTTTAATTCATGAATAGTAGTTGAGTTATGTATCTGCAAGGTAGTAGTAATTTTACGGGAGTAATATTTTACTGGATGGTAACTCCTCTAATTGAGATCGTCGATTTATGGTAAGATGGTTGTAACTCATAGTAGTCTGGCGTTTTTGTCGTTATTAACATTTTACACTGTCCTACTGTGAGTTATTTTATTTCCTTGGCGAATCTCCTTTAATTTTTGGGTGTGTCAAGAGTTTTGTGTAAATCGATTCAATAAGCAACATCGTATTGCTGCATAAGCTGAGACATCCTGTCGTCCATGAGCAGCTGGTTCCGGACCATCGCCCAGCTTGCGACGTGACGACCTTTCCATTTTTTATAGAGCTCTTGGATGCGTAGGTAGAAAATCTTGAAGACTGCATCCTCGTTGGGGAAAGCGCCTTTCTTGGTCACCTTGCGGAAGCTAGAGTTGACGCTCTCGATGGCATTGGTCGTGTACATGATCTTGCGCACGGCACTGCCATAGTTATAGAGCTGCTCGACGTGTGAGAAATTGTTTTCCCATACGCTGACCGCGCCTGGATAAGCCTGCCAGTCGGTCTTGAACTTCTCGAATTCCTGACGGGCCTGCTTGACGTTGATGGCACCATAGATGAGCTTCAGCTGCTTCGTGAATGCACTCCACTGCTTGCGTGGGATGTAGCGGATGGAATTGCGGATGAGGTGTACGATGCAGCGCTGAACCGTGGCATGCGGGAATACAGCCTTGGCGCCTTCCTCCAATCCGCTCACGCCATCCATGGACAGGATGCCAAGATCCTTAACGCCGCGAGCCCGCAGCTCGTCGAAGATCTGCATCCAGTCATGCTTGCTCTCCGTCTCGTTGATCCAGAGGCCAAGGACATCCTTGCAGCCGTTGACGTCATAGGCAAGCATGACATAGACGGCCACCTGCTGGACGCCATACTCCGTGCGCAGCGATACGTAGATGCAGTCGACGAAAGCAAATGGATAGAACGACTGGAGCGGACGATTCCGCCATGCCTCGACCTCTTCCATGACGCAGCCTGTGATGGTGGAGATCTGTTCATGTGACATCTGGAAGCCGTAGATGTCTTCGATGGTTGCAGCGATGTCGCGTTGGCTCATGCCACGGGCATACATCGCCAGTACCTTGCCCTCGATGGACGAAACGTCGCGCTGGTGCTTCTTGATGATCTGCGGTTCAAACGTACTCTGGCGATCCCTAGGGACGCGGATAGGAACCTCGCCCAGAGAGGTCTTGAGCGTCTTGGATGAATAGCCGTTCCGGACATTGTCACCGTCTTCGGAGCGCTCATGCTTCTTATGGCCGAGATGATTTTCCATCTCACCTTTGAGCATGGACTCAAAAATGGGGCCAAAAATCTGCTTCAGGACGTCCTGTACGTCTTCCGCGCTCTTGATGTCGTAGTTGTTGAGGATTTGCTGAGCAATCTGCTCGCCTGGGGTAGTTGGTGGAGTTTTACACTTTGCCATTCTGTTACCGTCCTTATCTTTGTTTACCCCAGTATGGGGCATAAAGTAGATTCATGCAATACCGATTTACACAAACTATTTTACACTCCCCAGGTTTATGTTGTCTTAGATAAAACTATGCTTGGCCTTCTTTCGGGATCATTTGCAGAAAATGGCTACTATGAACAGGCGGATAAGATGGTGAAGCTACTTTTAACAATTGTTACATCATTAGGAACTGTTATGATGCCTCGGATTTCTTTCGCCCATGCACACGGATTAAAAGAAGATGTTATGAATTATATGATGAAGTCCTACCGGTTTACCTGGTTTCTTTCGATTCCTATGTGTTTAGGGCTTATTTCCACAGCACCAAATTTTGTCCCATGGTTCTATGGTCCTGGTTACGAAAAGGTAATAGTTGTTCTTCAGGCAATCAGTGGAATTATTATTGCTATAGGGATAAGTAATGTAACAGGAATTCAGTACTTAGTGCCAACAAATCGCCAGAATCAGTTGACCCTATCGGTTATAGTGGGTGCGGCTTTTAATTTTGGTATCAATTTCTATTTGATTCCAAAATATCATTCGGTTGGTGTTGCTATTGCCACTCTTCTTACTGAATGGCTGGTAACAATGGTTCAGCTTTATATGGTAAGAAGGGATTTCGGTTTTAAGACGATATTATCCCAATCTACACATTATTGGTTAGCAGGTATGATTATGTTCATGATTACAATTACTATAGAGCAAATGTTTTCACCGACTATTATTCATACTGGTGTTATTGCTATTATTGGAGGAGCCGTTTATATTGGAATTCTTTTAGGAATGAGGGATTCTGTGTTGATGGAAGGTATATCTGCGGCTAGAGAGAAGCTGGGAATATAGTGACGGAACGATGCAATTAATCGCTATATAAGAAGGGTAGTATAACATAACAAAGGGTAGTATAACATAACATATAATATAATATGGATTTTTCTGACGTTGGTTTATGGCATAATTTTATTTGTTTTTGTCTGTATAGATAGCTTTGTCGGGCAAAATTTGAAGAGGTGAAGCACCTTGAAGCTTATCGTGACCGGGGGAGCCGGTTTTATCGGAGGAAACTTTGTTCATTATATGCTGCAGGAACATCCAGGTGATCAGATTATATGCCTGGATAAGCTGACATATGCTGGAAATCTTTCAACATTGGCAGATGTCATGGATCATCCGAATTTCCAGTTCGTAAAGATGGATATTTGTGACAGGGATAGCGTTTATGGCCTTTTTGAAAAAGAAAAGCCTGATGTCGTGATTAATTTCGCTGCAGAAAGCCATGTTGATCGTTCCATTGAAAATCCGGAAATCTTCCTTCAGACGAATATTATCGGGACGTCTGTCCTGATGGATGCCTGCAGAAAGTATGGCATTCAGAGGTATCACCAGGTATCTACCGATGAAGTGTATGGCGATCTTCCTCTGGATCGTCCTGATCTTTTCTTTACAGAAGAAACGCCCATCCATACATCGAGTCCTTACAGCAGTTCCAAGTCTGGGGCTGATCTCCTTGTCATGGCCTACTACAGGACATACGGACTTCCTGTCACAATTTCGCGCTGCTCGAATAACTATGGACCGTATCATTTCCCGGAAAAGCTCATTCCGCTGATGATTATCAATGCGCTCCATGACAGGCCTCTTCCTGTTTACGGGGATGGTCTGAATGTTCGTGACTGGCTCTATGTTGAAGATCACTGCCGCGCCATTGACCTCATTATCCGTAAAGGAAAAGTCGGGGAAGTCTATAACGTCGGCGGTCATAATGAAATGAGGAATATAGACATCGTTAAACTGATCTGTCAGGAGCTTGGAAAGCCGGAGAGTTTAATCACTCACGTAACGGATCGAAAAGGCCATGACAGAAGATATGCCATTGATCCTGAAAAAATTCACAGAGAACTTGGCTGGCTTCCGGAAACAAAATTTGCCGATGGTATCAAGAAGACGATTCAGTGGTATTTGACACATCAGAAATGGTGGGAAGACATCATTTCCGGAGAATATCAGAATTATTATCAGAAGATGTATGAAAATAAATCAGCAATATAAAATGCTAAGTTTTTTAGGGAGCTAATATTTTTGGCTCATAGATTTCTACCCTAATATCTGTTCAGGCAGATTGAAATCTACGAGCTTTTGCTTTGCCCATATTTCTATATTATCTACGTGGTGAAATTCGCAAAACGCAGCGGAAATTTTTTTTAAGATTTTCAAAAAAGGTGTTGACAGGCATCTCTCAATCATGTAATATAATGCCAAGATAACTCTTTAACGAGATAAAGAATTAAAGAAGGCTAAGGGAGAGATGACCATGAATATTAAAAAGATTCTTGCAGCAGGGGTTTTGGCACTGGGTGCTATTGGTTTGATGGCTGGATGTGGCGGAGATCAGAAGTCTGCCGGAAGCGCTGCTAAGTCAGCTGCTGCAGGCGCTAAGCCGACAAAGATTGTAGCTGGTATGGATGATACCTTCGCTCCGATGGGGTTCCGTGATGACAGCGGTAAGATCGTAGGCTTCGATATCGATATGGCAAATGCGGTATCCAAGGAAATCGGTGTTCCGATTGAATTCAAGCCAATCGACTGGGCTTCCAAGGAAACGGAACTGAATTCCGGTAAGATCGATGCCATCTGGAACGGCTTCACCATGACTCCGGAAAGACAGAAGAAGCTTGGTTTCACAAAACCTTACATGGATAATACTCAGGTCTACGTCGTTCTGGCTGACAGCCCGATCAAGACACAGGCTGAACTGAAAGGAAAGAAACTGGATATCCAGGAAGCTTCCACGGCGGAAGCTGCTCTGAATAAGGATCCGGCTCTGAAGAATTCCTTCTCTGAAGTCAAGGCTTATCCTGATCTTGCTTCCTGCTTCATGGATCTGGAATCCGGACGCTGCGATGCAATCCTGGCTGACTCTGTCCTGATTGAATACTACATGACTAAGAAACCTGGAACATTCAGAGAACTGGATGGCGTTGTTTCCAAAGATACATTCGCTATCGGCGTCAAGAAAGACAACCAGGCTCTGATCGATCTTCTGAATGAAGGCATTGAAAAGGTAAAAGCAAGCGGCGAAGCTGCTAAGATTTCCGAAAAATGGTTCGGTAAAGATGTTATTCTGAAATAATTCCCTTTAAGGGATAAACGAAGAGGCAGAGCGGGAGGTTTCCTGTTCTGCCTTGCTTCGTTCATATCTAGCCAGTTTGTAAATTTTGTCACTCTATCTTGTTAAAAGGATGAAGTCAGTGTATGATATTCATACATGATCAAAAACGGCACTGCCGTAAATTCCGGAATGTAAGGAGCCGATGATGGATTATATCATTCACATTTTGCCAAATATGATTCAAGGTCTGGGCGTTTCTGCCAAGATTTTCCTTTTTACCATAGTGCTGTCACTGCCAATCGGTGTACTTCTCGCCATGGTCCGCATCTCGAAGGTGGGGCTTTTCCGCCGTCTGGCCGCCATGTACATCTACGTCATGAGAGGCACGCCTCTGATGCTGCAGATCATGTTCATTTACTATGGCCTTCCTTTGATGCTGAATATCCAGATCAATGATTTCCCGGCGGCCATCCTGGCTTTCGTAGCGAACTATGCTGCATACTTCGCTGAAATATTCCGAGGCGGCATCCAGTCGATCAGCAAGGGCCAGTATGAAGGCGCCAAGGTTCTTGGCTTTACGTATAAGCAGACGATGTGGCACATCATCCTTCCTCAGGTCGTCAAGCGCGTCATCCCGCCTCTTGGCAACGAAACCATCACGCTTCTGAAGGATACCTCTCTTGTATACATTCTTGCTATGAACGACCTCATGCGCGTCACCCGTGCTTTCGTTCAGCGCGACTTCGATACAACGCCGTTCCTTGTAGCAGCTGTTTTCTACCTGCTCTGCACGGCTATCCTGACAAAGATTCTGGCATACATTGAAAAACGCTATGCCGTTTATGAAGACTGATGAGGTACTGCGATGAGCTTTATTGAAATGAAAGATATTGTGAAGGTTTATGGCAAACTCACCATTCTTCATAAGGTCAATATGAGTCTTGAAAAAGGGGAAGTCATCTCCATCATCGGGCCATCCGGTGCCGGCAAGAGTACTCTCCTCCGCTGCCTGAATCACCTTGAAACGATCCAGGGAGGATCCATTCTTGTCGACGGCGATTATCTCGCGGAAGAAAAGAATGGAGAAGTCATCTACGCCAATGAAGTAAAGTCCAAGGAAATTTTGGGAAAGATGGGCATGGTATTCCAGTCCTTCAATCTTTTTCCGCATATGACAGTCCTGGATAACATCATGGCCGCTCCGATTTATGTCAAAGGCATGAAGAAAGAAGAAGTTCTTCCTATTGCCGAGAATCTTCTGGATAAAGTAGGACTTCTGAATAAGAAGAACATGTATCCTGGAAGCCTTTCCGGAGGGCAGAAACAGCGAGTCGCTATCGCAAGAGCTCTTGCCATGAACCCGGAAATCATGCTCTTCGACGAACCGACATCTGCTCTTGATCCTGAACTGACAGGCGAAGTTCTGAAAACCATCCAGCAGCTGGCTGACGAAAACATGACCATGGTCATCGTCACCCACGAAATGGCCTTCGCCAAATCTGTTTCCGACAGGATCCTCTTCATGGTAGACGGAAAAGTAGAAGAAGAAGGCACCAGCGAGCAAGTCTTCGAACATCCAAAGAGCGAAAGGACCAAGGCATTCCTGAAGTCTATATTGAAATAAAAGCAATAAGTAAAGAAGCAGCCGCACTCGAAAGAGTGCGGTTTTTTGCATTTGACCTTGCCCTGGAAGGGAAGGTACCGGCGGAGCCGGGGGATGAGTTGCATTTCCTCAGTCGAAGACTGGTATAAGGCTCTTTTTATAAACACACAATACGACTTCGCGCTGCTCGAAGAACCTTTTCATATTTTAAAGTGCTATGAATACTGCACCCCTTTTCCGGCAACAGCCGAAAGCCGGTACTCCTTCCCCGCTGGGGCAGGTCAAAGTCCTCGGACGCGGTTTTGACGGATATTATCAAAACAGATTTAATTTAATCTTCTTTTATTTCGATATTTCAGAATGACAGTATGATGAAGTGCATTTATAATAAATACATGACTTATGAAAATAGTTTATTGATTAATTAGGAAGTGTTTATAGGAGCGATTGGCCTGATTTGAAAATAGGGAGAATTGCAATGCAGTTGTTATCATTGGTGGTGCCTTGTTTTAATGAGGAAGCCACGATTCAGACTTTTTATGATGAGGTCATGAAGTATGAGGATAGAATCGATGCGGAGCTGGAATTCTGTTTTATTGATGACGGAAGTACAGACAGGACCATAGAGATTCTTCGTGATCTTCATAAAAAAGATTCCAGGGTTCATTATGTTTCTTTTTCCAGAAACTTCGGGAAAGAAGCAGGGCTTTATGCCGGGCTTTCTATGGCTAAGGGAGACTATGTAGCTACGATGGACGTGGATCTTCAGGATCCTCCGGCTCTTCTCCCAGATATGTGGCGTCTCTTGCATGATCCGATCGAAGACTATGACTGTGTCGCGACGAAGAGGACGACCAGAAAAGGAGAGCCTGCTATTCGCTCTTTCTTTGCCAGGCAGTTCTACAAAATCATCAATAAGCTTTCTAAAACGCAGATTGTTGATGGCGCCAGAGATTTTCGCATGATGTCTCGTCAGATGGTGAATGCCATCGTAGCGGATGGAGAATATAACCGTTTCTCCAAGGGGATTTTCAGCTGGGTTGGTTTTAAGACGAAATGGCTTTCTTATGAGAATATTGAAAGAAGCGCTGGTCATACGAAGTGGTCCTTCTGGAAGCTTTTCCAGTATTCGGTTGATGGTATTCTTGCTTATACGACAATCCCTTTGTACTTATCTTCTGTCATGGGAATTGCTATGTGTGGTATTTCCTTCCTGGCACTTATATTCATCTTTATTCGTGCTATGATTGCAGGAGATCCTGTGGCAGGCTGGCCTTCTCTTGTATGTATCATTACGCTCCTCGGTGGCCTTGTCCTGATGAGTCTTGGCATCATTGGCCTTTATATTGCAAAGATTTATCTGGAAACAAAGAAGAGGCAGCTCTATATTGTAAGGGAAGAGGAATGAAACTTATATAATTTTTGGTGTGCAGGATTAGAGTAATGATATGATATTTTCGCTATGCTATACTTATAATTATTACATTTGCATTTTAAGACGAAACAAATTTGATCTGGGGGAGATCATATGGATTCAGAGGTTCAGCGTGGTATGGAATCAATAAAATCAGAAAATCAGGCAGGGAGTGCCTTGATTCAGACACTTCTTTTCTTGGCAGGAGATTATGTGGCCCTTGTTTTGGCAGGCGTTTTTTCACTTTTTATCAGGAATGAGTTAATTACGAGAACAGTATTCCACGTATCGCCTGCTTATCTTTATTTATGGGTGCCGCTCGTTTTCATGGCATTTATCTTTTACGAAGGTCTTTATTCCTGGAGATACTTGACTTATGAGATAACGAAAAAACTTATCTTCGCTTCTTTAGGAGACATAGTTTTTGCTGTCGTCCTCATGTTCTTCACTCATATTGCTGGTGATGTTTCCCGCTTGTTTGTCTTTCTTTATGGGATACTTGCATACATGCTTCTCTGCATTTTTCGGGTCATTATCAGCAGGATGATGAAGAAAATGAGTTTCTTCCAGACACCAGTTCTCATTGTAGCCTGCAGTCCCGTGATTTTATATCTAGGAAGTATTTGGGCTGCCGGCTAAGAATCCGATAAATACTGGTATTTTTATTATATTTTCACCAACAAACGGCTTGAAAATTCCTTCTGATAGGTATATAATTATATCTAGCAAGGAGGAGATTTCTATGGATATGCCGGCTAATGCCAAGATGCAGACTATCTCAGGAAAAAAGTATGTCTTTATTGATACTCCCTATTGGAATGCAGAGAAGCATCGCGGGGAGCACAAGCGCCGCTATATTGGTAAAATAGTTGAAGGACAGTTTGTTCCGAATGGGAAGTATCTGCTGTCACTGGAGAAGTCCGGGACAATAAAGCCTGGGCCGATTCCCGCCACAGAATGCAAGCGGCAGTTTTATGGGGCCACTTATCTTCTTGACCAAATCGGTGACAAACTGGGAATTGTGGATGATTTGAAGGCTTCCTTCCCCGATAGGTATAAGCAGCTCTTGTCTCTTGCCTATTTCTTTGTCCTGGAGGAAGGCATGTCTGCTTACCGTCTCCGTAAGTGGGCGTTGACTCATAAGCATCCCTATGGCCGGGATATCCCCTCCCAGCGGATCAGTGATCTGATGGGCTCTATTGATGAGGCTTCAAAGATGAATTTCTTCCGCAGGCAGGCCAAGCGCAGGGCGGAGAAGGAGTACCTTGCTTTTGACACCACATCAATTTCCTCCTATTCTGAGCTGATTAAATTAGCCAAGTATGGAAAGAACAAGGAAGGAGACCACCTTCCGCAGGTTAATCTTGCTTTGTTGTATGGGGAAGTTTCACGGCTTCCGGTTTATTTCCGCAAGCTTACAGGAAATACGGCAGACGTCAGTTTGATACGGAATCTAATGCTGGACATCGATTTCCTGGATATGAAGAAGCTGAGCTTCGTTATGGGCAGAGGCTTCTACAGTGAGAAGAACATTAATGACCTGATGAAGCGCCATTATAAGTTTCTCATAGGCATCCGCTGCGGGTTAAAAATTGCAAGAAAGCATCTGGACGAGATTCGTGGAGAGAAGATGATCAGCTGGGAAAATTACCACGATGATGTGGGGCTGTATGCCATGAGCTTCACTGATGAATGGGACTATAGGGAAGAGCAGCCAAGGACGGGGAAATGTATATGTGACAAGCGGAGAGTCTATGTCCATATATACTTCAACGACCAACGCTGTACCGATGAGCGGCTGAGCTTTGCCAGGTATCTGACCTGTCTGCAGGATGAACTTAAAAGCGGCAGGAAGACAGACGGGCACATGAAGGACTATGACAAATACTTCATAGTGACCGAAACGCCTAAGAGGGGACTGCACATTGTCCCCAAAGGTGATGCAATTCGTGAGCGCCAGCGCGATTTCGGCTATTTCGTCCTGCTGACCAATGGGATAAAGAATCCGGTGGAAGCCATAAAGCTCTACCGTGTGAGAGACCTGATTGAAAAAGCTTTTGCAAACCTGAAGGAACGGCTGGATATGAGGCGCATGTCCGTCTCCTCCTCCGAGAATTTCGAAGGAAAACTCTTTGTCCAGTTTCTGGCCCTAATCTACCTTTCCTACATCAAAAAGCAGATGGATGAGAAGGGCCTGTACAAGAAGTACACGATGCAGACACTGCTGGATGACTTGGATATAATTGAGCTTTACCAGCAGCCGGGGAGGGCCCATCACCTTTCAGAGATAACGAAGAAGCAGATAGCTCTATATGACGCAATGGGAGTCCCATTTCCGAAATAGATATAATTTCACGGGACTTCAGGATAAAAAGGTTAATGTCAGGAGAATTCTGCTGTTACTATCCACGCTATTTTTCTATTCATGGGTCATCTTACTTTTTGCCAGGATTGAATTTCCGGAAATGGTTACACGGGATACCATAAAAATAAGTTTAATCCCTATTTTTTATGGCTTAAATTGGTTTGTGTCCTGTTACATCCTTTTCACGCTATTTATCCCGTTTATCAATAGTTTTTTGACTTCCTTGAGCAAATACAGGTATCTTTCTTTTCTACTGATATTATTTACCGTATATGCAGTACTCCCTGTCATCGGGATGAATAATTTCATAAATGGCAATAGAATGATGTTCTTTTTGGTCGTTTACTCTATTGGCGGGTATCTGAGACTGCATTGCCAGGACAAAATAAAGAGTATTTATCATACAAAATACAGGAACATATTGATTGCTGCTTTGATTCTTATTTTGCTCGGCAAAGGTGCATTGGAAATGTTAGGTGTTATTCTTAATAAGCCTAACGCTATAATAACTAAGCCGTCACTCTATTTTGGCGAAGTTGTTGGGATACCACTTGCAACGATTATATTCCTGACTTTTGCGACAATGAAAATGCGTTATAACAAGTATATAAATATGTTGGCAGAAACCGTGCTTGGGGTGTACTTAATGATAACGAACTTTTCACGCAGACGATTATATGGGATCATATATTCCCAAATCTGAATTATATAACGAGTGATTATTATTTATTATTTTGGGCAGTTAAGATCTTGGGTGTATTTATTGTATGCAGCGCGATAGACTTCTTAAGAGGAAAGTATATTGAGCCGCATATTGAAAGGTTTATAGATCGTCATTTTGACTCATGGCTTGGATATTGGAATCGGATAGTTCTTAAGGCGAGAGCTGTGATTCATATTTAAAGCTAAAGAAGCTCATCATTCTGAAAGTTGGATGGTGAGCTTCTTTTTATATTTTATTAATTTAATTTCTTCCTACAGTCCAAATGCTATTCCTGCTGCGGCGGAGGCTATGATGTAGAAGAAGGGGTGTTTTTTGAATTTGACTAGTGTGTAGTAGACGACGGCGGCTAGGATGATGCATTTCCAGTTGAAGATGGATGCTATGGATCCTGTGGCTTTGAAGGTGTCCATGTGGAGGAGGGCTACTTTGACTACGCCTATTTCAGCCGCTGCAATGAGGGCTGTGGAGGCGGGGCGGAGGCCATAGAAGATGCGGGCTACGGCCTGGCTGGTCCTGAATTTGTTGAGGACGGAGTAGATGGCGGAGATGATGAAGATGGCCGGGATGGTGAAGGCGATGACGGCTGTGACGCCGCCCAGGACGCCGGTGGTGAGGTAGCCGGCGTAGGTGGCCATGTTGACGCCCAGGGGCCCCGGGCAGGATTCAGCGACGGCGATCATGTTGGCAATGTCGGATGTGGTGTACCAGCCTGTGCGCTGGCCGATGTCGGTGATGAAGGGGAGGGCTGCGAGACCGCCACCGATGGCGAAGAGGCCTGTTTTAATGAATTCCCAGATGAGGCTTAAGTAAATGGTCATTTTTCACTGCCTCCTTTGATGGATTTGTCGGCATAGGGCTTCATGAAGTAGCCTACGGCAGCTGCGATGAGTACGGAGATGACGGGGGAGAATGGGGCAAAGAGGGCAAGGGCGAGGATCGCGAGGAAGATGAAGAACATGCCTTTGTCTTTGACGGATTTCTTCCCGAGTTTGATAACGGCATCGAGGATGAGGATGCAGACGCAGGCGCGGATGCCGGCGAAGGCGTGGACGACGATGGGGTTGTTCTCGAACTGCGTTAGGAAGAGGGCGATGATGGATATGATGACCATGGATGGGAAGATGGTGCCGAGTGTGGCGAAGACGCCTCCCCAGAAGCCTTTGAGTTTGAGGCCAATGAACGTGGCAACGTTGACGGCGATCATGCCGGGCGTGACCTGGCTGATGGCATAGTAATCCATGAGGTCGTCCTCAGTCGCCCAGTGGCGGTCCTCGACAATTTCTCTCTGAAGAATCGGCAGGACGGCGTACCCTCCGCCGAAGGTGACGGCGCTGCATTTGGCGAAGACGAGGAAAAGTTCCAGAAGTAGTTTCATTTTAATCGGTCCTTTCTTACGAGGGTGATTGCGCTCTCTTTTCGATACTTGTATGATAGCAGGTAAGGAAGCATATTTAAAATATCTATTTTTTTACAAACCATACGAAAGGGCTATGGATCATGGATATCAAGCAGCTGAAATATTTCGTGGCAATTATTGAAGGGGGGACCATCACGGGCGCGGCAAAGCTCCTTCATGTTTCGCAGCCGCCTCTTTCGAATCAGATGCGTTTTCTGGAAAATGAGCTGGGCGCTGAGCTTTTCAGGCGAGGGGCCAGGCACATCACTCTCACGGAGGCGGGCGAGGTGCTGTACCGCTATGCGGTGGAAATCCTGGAGCTGGAACATGTGGCGAAGGAGGAAATCGGATCGATGCGCGCGGGGCAGAAGGGAAATCTCCGGCTCGGCCTTGTCTCTTCGTGCGCTTCGAATGAACTTTACGATGAGCTCCGTCTTTTCCATAAGGACTTTCCGGAAGTGCATGTAAAACTTTTTGAAGGAAATACGTATGAGCAGATGGAAATGCTCCGGAAAGGAAAGGTGGATGTCGCTGTCCTCCGCACGCCTTTCCCATCGTATGGCCTCGAGAGCGTGACAATCCGTCATGACAGGATGGCGGTCGCCGCCGCAAAGGGAAAGCTTCCGGTGACGAATGGCACTCTCACTCTCAAAGCGCTTGAGAAACGTCCGATCATCATTTACCGCCGCTGGGAGAAGCTGGTGCTCGATGAATTTGAAAAAGAAATGGCGGTGCCGGAAGTCTACTGCGTGACGGACGATGCAAGGACGAGTCTCCAGTGGGCGGAAGCCGGAATCGGGATTGCGATTGTTCCTGAGTCGATCCTCGCCTGGGGCAAGAATCTGGAGACGGCCTTCCTTGCTGAAAAGAATCTTGCGTCTTCTCTTTCCCTCGTCAAGCGCCGCGGTCAGCTGGCGAGCCGCGTGGCGGAATCGTTCTTCCGTTTTTTCAAGGAAGAGGAGGAGCGCGTCGAGGCAGAAAGACGATCGAGGGAAGGGATTTCAGATAAATAGAAAGTTTTCAATTCTGTATATTGACACTGTGTCAGTTGGTGGTATACTTAAATTGTTGACACAGTGTCAGCAAACTATTTTCGCTTCTCAAAAGCGCGCTGCATGACAGGAGGGAACATGAAAGATTCGAATGAAAGATCGATCGAGATTGTGATGGCCTGCCGTAAGTTGTACCGCACGATGAGTTACCAGGAGATCAGTCTGAAGGAGATCAGCTGCGAAATCAGCATTTCCCGTCCGTCAATCTACAATTACTTCGTTTCCAAGGAGGAGATTTTCCTTGAAATTCTCCGCGAGGAGTATGAGGCGTGGAGCCGCAGTCTCCTTGAAATTCTTCACGGGAACGAGAAGATGACGAAGGATGAATTCGCAGCGGCGCTGGCTCATTCGACGGAAGGGCGTGAGACGCTTTTCCGGATCCAGTGCATGAATCTCTATGACATCGAGGAGCACAGCAGGATCGAACGCCTGACGGAGTACAAGAAAGTCATCCGGAAGGTGATGGAAATCCTGAATGCCTGCCTCGTGAAGTTCTTCCCTTCGATGACCGAAGAGGAGAGGATTGGTTTCCTGTACACGCTCCTTCCCTTCATGTACGGGATTTATCCCTACGTGTATCCGACGGAGCGGCAGAAAGAGGCCATGCAGCGGGCAGGAATCCCCTGCCGCGGCGTGACAGCGGCGCAGCTTGTCTACGCTTGTGTCAGGAAGCTGCTCGGCTGAGCGGCTTCGGGTCTTTAGAATCATAATAATAATAGGTCAAGGGAGAAAGGCAGGAAGTCATCATGAAGAAAGTTGTGGCATATTTCTCGGCATCAGGTACGACGGCTGAAAAGGCAAAGGCTCTGGCAAAGATTGCAGGGGCGGACCTGAAGGAAATCGTTCCGAAGGAAAAGTACACGTCCAGGGATCTGAACTGGATGGACAAGAAGAGCCGCTCGTCCCTGGAATCAGCGGACGAAGACTGCCGTCCGGCCATCGAAGGCGGCGCTTTCAATCTCTCGGGCTATGACAGGGTGTACATCGGTTTCCCGATCTGGTGGTACACCGCGCCGAGGGTCATCCAGTCTTTCATCGAGACGAATGATCTCTCCGGCAAGGAAATATACTTATTCGCCACATCGGGCGGAAGTGATGCGGCCAAGGCTCTTTCAGATATGAAGAAGCTGTATCCGACACTTTCCTTCATGGGAGCTTCTCTCCTGAACGGCCCGGTCACAAAAGACATCGGCGGCTGAAAGGGTGGAACCATTCCGCTCCGGGCGGGCGGACATCCCGCAGGATTTCTCCTTAAAAGATTGTTATAAAGATTTGTGTTTTTTTCTTTGCTATGTTAAAATATATCTTGCAATTTAGCATACTCGAAAAAGCATGTAAAAGGTATCGAATTGTCGGGCATCCGACGGTGGTAGGTATCAATTTGTCGGAAAGCCGACTTAAGGAGGAATAGTTTTTATGAACGTTAAGGTAGAGGCACTGGACCAGCACAAAGTATCTCTGAATGTGGAAGTACCGGCAGAAGCAGTACAGAAAGGTTTCAAGACCGCTGTAGCACGCATCGCCAACCAGGTAAAGATCCCTGGCTTCCGCAAGGGCAAGGCAAGCCGCAAGATTCTTGAAATGCATTTCGGCAAGGAAGCTGTCGAAGCAGAAGCTAAGGACGTCGTCATCAATGACGCACTGAACGAAGCTCTGCAGCAGGAAAAACTGATTCCTGTCACAACTCCTGATGTAAAGGAAGACAAATTCTCTGAATCCGAAGGCGCTGTATTCACTGCTACTTTCGTTAAACGTCCGGAAGTAGAACTCGGCGAATACAAGGGGCTGGAAGCAGAACACGCTCAGCCGGAAATCTCTGACGATGAAGTCATGGAACAGCTGAAGCGCGGTGCTGAACAGAGCGCAAGACTTGAAAAGGCCGAAGACGGCGCTGTCCTGAAGAAGGGCGACTATGCTGTCATCGACTTTAAGGGCTTTGTTGACGGCGAACCATTCGAAGGCGGCGAAGGCAAGACCTATCCGCTGGAAATCGGTTCCCAGAGCTTCATTCCAGGTTTTGAAGACCAGCTCGAAGGCCACAAGGCAGGCGACGATGTAGATGTCAAGGTTACATTCCCGGCAGACTACTTCGTAGATGCTCTGAAGGGCAAGGAAGCTGAATTTAAAGTTCATATCAATGATGTAAAGCGCAAACAGCTGCCGGAAATCGATGACGAATTCGCTAAATCCGTCAGCCAGTTCGAAACCATCGACGAGCTGAAGGCAAGCCTGAAGCAGCAGATGCAGCTGCAGGCTCTCCAGCAGGCTGAAGAAGCTTACCACGACGCACTGGTAAACCAGGCTGTCGCAAACGCTAAAGTAGATATCCCGCATGAAATGGTTGATCAGCGCATCGACGAGATCGTTGAAGAAATCAAGATGAACCTCGAAAGCCAGAACATGTCTCTTGATGACTACCTCAAGAGAATGAACCAGACAGAAGCACAGCTCCGTGCTAACTACGAAGCTACTGCTGCTGAACAGGTAAGACAGGGTCTCGTCCTCGAAGCAATCGCTGACAAGGAAGACCTCCAGGTCACCAATGAAGATCTGTCTATGGAAGTTTACAGCATGGCTCATCAGTTCAACGCAGACCCTAACGATGTCATGAAGATCATTAAAGATGAAAACCGTGTAGGCATGCTCATCAACTCCGTCCTCCGCAAGAAGGCTGCCGCATTCATTTACGGCGCTGCCAAGAAGGCTGAAGCTGACAAGAAAGCTGAAGAAACCGCCGCTGAAGAAGCTGCAGAAGCAGCAACCGAAGGTGCCGCAGAAGCTCCGGCAGTCGCAGAAGACCGCGAAGCTGAACTCAATGCCATGACGGTCAAAGATCTGAAGCAGTATGCATCCGAAAAGGGCATCGCTCTGGATTCCAAAGCTAAAAAGGCTGAAATCATCGAAACCATCCTCCAGGCTGAAAGCAAGTAAGACTTCGCCCGAAGGTATATAGAAGAACCGCTTTTGCGGTATCGGAAATTTCATGTAATACACCGGCTTGCCGGTGCGGGGGAAGAGACGCGGGGATGACCGGCGTCTCTTTCGCCCATATGGAAAACGGAGGATTTCCCTGTTTTCCGCGGGAAAAGCTTAGAATCCGACTCCATTCATTTCCTATTTCCTTATCGGAAAGCCCGCTCCTTAAGGGTGAGCGGAATGAATGATTCATGAATGTGAATGCGCCGACGGCGCCGTTCAAAAAGAAAGGATGTTTATTTATGGCTTATGTACCGATCGTAGTGGAACAGACCGCACAGGGAGAACGTTCCTATGATATTTATTCCCGTCTTTTGAAAGACCGAATCATTTTCCTCGATGGTGAAATCGGGGATCATATGGCAAACATCATCATTGCCCAGCTCCTTTTCCTGGAAGCTGAAGATCCGTCGAAAGACATTCACCTCTATATCAACAGCCCGGGAGGCGTCGTCACCGCGGGCCTTGCTATTTATGACACCATGCAGTACATCCGTCCGGATGTGTCGACCATCTGCATCGGCTCCTGCGCCAGCATGGCAGCCGTCCTTCTCACTTCCGGTGCGCCGGGCAAGCGTTTCGCTCTCCTGCACTCCAATGTGATGATCCATCAGCCGCTGGGCGGCGTACAGGGCCAGGCTACGGAAATTGAAATCCATGCCCGTGAAATCCTGCGCCTGCGTGATGAACTGAACGGCATCCTTTCCAAGCACAGCGGACAGCCGATCGAGACGATCCGCCGCGATACCGAAAGAGATAACTTCATGACCGCGGAGATGGCGCAGAAGTACGGCCTCATCGACCGCGTACTTACCAGAAACGAGCTGGATGAATTAACGAAGAAATAAGGGAGGCTCCCATTGAACGAGAAACATGAAGGAACACCGGTCTGCAGCTTCTGCGGACGTTCCGGCGAAGAAGTTGAAAAGCTGATCGCAGGGCCGGGAGTCTATATCTGCAATGAATGTATCGAAGTGTGCGAAAACATCCTCAAAGAGGAAATGAAGGCAGACAAGCAGAAGTCTGTTCCGCACTTCAAGCTTCCCGTTCCGGAAGAAATCAAGAAGTACATGGATCAGTACGTCATCGAACAGGACGATGCCAAAATCGCTCTGGCCGTTGCCGTATACAACCATTACAAGAGAATCCAGTATGAGTCCACGGACGATGATGTAGAACTCCAGAAGTCCAATATCATCATGCTCGGGCCGACAGGCAGCGGCAAGACGCTCCTTGCCCAGACGCTCGCGCGTTTCCTGGACGTTCCTTTTGCGATTTCCGATGCAACGACCCTGACCGAAGCCGGCTATGTCGGCGAAGACGTCGAAAACATTCTCCTGCGCCTGATCCAGGCTGCCGACTATGATATCGACAAAGCGGAACGCGGTATCGTCTACATCGATGAAATCGATAAGATCGCAAGGAAGTCTGAAAACCCGTCCATCACCAGAGACGTATCCGGTGAAGGCGTACAGCAGGCACTTCTGAAGATTCTGGAAGGCACCGTTGCCAGCGTTCCTCCGCAGGGCGGCAGAAAGCATCCGAATCAGGAAATGATCCAGATTGATACATCGAACATTCTCTTCATCTGCGGCGGCGCTTTTGCCGGCATCGACAAAGTCATTGACAGAAGACTGACGAAGAGTGTCATGGGATTCGGCGCCGATATCGAAAAGAAGGATTCCAAGGACATGGCAGAACTCCTGCAGCAGGTCCAGCCGGAAGATCTTCTGAAATTCGGCCTCATCCCTGAATTCATCGGTCGTCTGCCGGTCATCGTGGCTCTGCATCCGCTGAATGAAGATGCGCTCGTCAGGATCCTCACGGAACCAAAGAACGCACTCGTCAAGCAGTACCAGAAGCTCCTTGCCATGGATCATGTCGAACTGGAATTCGACGATGGCGCCATCCACGCCATTGCCCGCCAGGCCATCGAGAGAAATACAGGAGCCAGAGGACTTCGCGCCATCATCGAGAAAATCATGCAGCATGTCATGTATGAAATCCCGGGGATGAAGGACGTCAGGAAGTGCATCGTCACTGAAGACGTCGTGCTGAAGCATTCTGATCCGGTCCTGATCAAGGAAGACGGAACAAAAGAATAATCCGTGCCCCGAGGGGCCGTATTCCAAATAAAAGCACATGGAGGCCGGAGCCAAATGGGACAACCACTTGACTCCGGCTCTTTCTGTAAAATCAGAGAGGGAAGAGACTGAGATATCGAAGTTTTTAAATTAAAAAGTAGACGCTTTAGGCCTTTCATGTGATACAATAGAGATATATTATGGAGGAACTATCTATGGATGAAATACAGAACGAAAATCAGCCTCTCAACCTCCCTGTAGTGGCGCTGAGAGATATAGTCATTTATCCCCGCATGTCCGTCAATCTGGACATCGGAAGAAAAGAATCCGTCGAAGCCGTGCGCTTTGCAGGGAAAGGCGAAAGATACCTCGTTATGGCCATGCAGAAGGATTCCCGCGTGGAAGTACCCCAGGAAGACGACCTTTACGACGTCTGCACTGTCGTCAAAGTGACACAGATGCTCCAGATGCCGGGAGGCCTCATCCGCGTGCTCGTCGAAGGCGTATCCCGCGTGAAACTCCTGAAGGTCACCCGCGGCGACCGTTTCCTGTCCGCTGATGTGGATGATATCGAAGAAATCAAGCCGGAAGATGAACTCCGCGCCGAAGCTTTCAGAAGAACACTCCTGAAGTCCTTCTTCGAATGGCTCCACAACACGAAGCAGGGCCTGCCCGAAGACCAGATGGAACAGCTGAAGAGCATCACCGATCCCGGCGAAACCGCCGATTTCATTGCGTCCCAGCTGCTTCTGAAGCCGCAGCAGAGACAGAGAGTCCTCGAAGAAGCCGACGTCGCATCCCGCCTGAAGCTCGTCCAGGGCTATCTTGATATGGAAATCGAGATCGTTCATCTCGAATCCGAAATCAGCTCTGACGTGCGCCAGAAGATGGACAAGGAACAGAAGGACTACTACTTAAGACAGAAAATTAAATCCATCCACGACCGTCTGGGCGACACCGTCAGCCAAGATCAGGAAGCGGAAGACTACAGGAAGAAACTGGCAGACTCTGCCATTCCTGAAGAATACAAGAAGAAACTCGAGAAGGAAATCAACCATCTCGAATCCATGCCGCCGATGATGGCAGAGACCGCTGTTGCCAGAAACTATCTGGACTGGGTCTTCTCTCTGCCATGGGACAAGGAAACGAAGGACTCCCTCGAACTCAAGAAGGCGCAGGAAGTTCTCGACCATGACCACTACGGCTTGGAAAAGATCAAGGAAAGAATTCTGGAATACCTCGCTGTCCGCATCCTTGCGCCTGAAGCGAAGGCTCCGATTATCTGCTTCGTAGGACCGCCAGGCGTCGGCAAGACATCGCTCGCACAGTCCATCGCCAGAGCCATGAACAGGAAGTATTGCCGTATTTCCTTAGGCGGCATCCATGATGAAGCTGAAATCCGCGGCCACCGCCGCACCTACATCGGTGCTATGCCAGGCCGCTTCATTGAAGCCATCAGCGAAGTCGGCGTCAACAACCCGCTGATGCTGCTGGACGAAATCGACAAGGTCGGCTCTGATTTCCGCGGTGATCCTGCTTCTGCACTGCTTGAAGCACTCGATCCGGAACAGAACAAAGCTTTCCACGATAACTACATCGACATTCCCTTCGATTTCTCGAAGGTTTTCTTCCTCGCGACGGCCAACAGCGTCTCCACCATCCCGGCTGCCCTGCTCGATCGTATGGAACTGATCGAACTCACTGGCTACACGGAAGAAGAGAAGCTGGAAATCGCGAAGAAATACCTCGTGCCGAGACAGAAAGAGAGAAACGGCCTGAAGGACGGAGACATCCGCTTCACTCCGGCGCTCCTGAAGAAAGTCATCACAGGATACACCAGAGAAGCAGGCGTCCGTAACCTTGAAAGAACCATCGGCGCCCTCTGCCGCAAGGTAGGCAAGAAGATCGTCCTCCAGGACGACAAGCTGCCGCCGCTTTCCGTCAAGACACTCGACAAGTACCTGGGACCAGTGAAATTCCTCCCGCTCGCTGAAGAACATCCGGATGCCGTAGGCCGCGTCAATGGCCTCGCATGGACGATCGCAGGCGGCGAAGTCCTCGACACCGAAGCCGTCACCATCAAGGGCAAGGGACACCTGATCCTGACAGGCCAGATGGGCGATGTCATGAAGGAATCCGCTGAAACCGCGTACACCTACATTAGAAGCAAGGCCAAGGACCTGGGACTCAAGGATGATTTCTATGAAACCCTCGACACCCACATCCACCTGCCAGAAGGCGCCGTACCGAAAGACGGCCCGTCCGCAGGCATCACGATGGCAACCGCTATGGCATCTGCCTATACAGGCAGAAGAGTCAGAGGCGATACTGCTATGACCGGGGAAATCACCCTCACCGGCGAAGTCCTCCCGATCGGCGGCGTCAAGGAGAAAGTCCTGGCTGCCAACGAATTCGGCATCAAGCAGATCCTGCTGCCGGAAAAGAACAAGAGAGATCTCGAAGAACTGCCGAAGTCCGTACAGGACAAGCTGCAATTCGTCTATGTCAAGAACGTGCAGGAAGTCCTCGAACACGCATTGGTGAAATAAAGGAGGCATGAAGTGGCGGAAATCAAGGAAATAGAAAAATTTCATATTTTCTCGTCAGTATATTTCAGCTCTGCCGTCAACCGTAAGCAGTACGTGAACGACGGGCGGAAGGAAATCGCCTTCATCGGGCGTTCGAACGTAGGGAAATCCTCCCTCATCAACAACCTCTGCGGGCAGAGAAAGCTCGCCTACGTCAGCCGCGAACCGGGCAAGACAAGAACCATCAACTACTACGCCATCCAGTCCAGAAGAACCGTGGACGAACAGGAACAGCGACAGGAATGGTACCTCGTCGACCTGCCGGGCTACGGCTTTGCAAAGACAAGCCAGGAAAACAAGGACACATGGTCCACCTTCATCGACGACTACATCAAGAGCTCCCCGAGCCTCGTCATGGTAGGCCTCCTGATCGACCTGCGCCATCCAGGACTTCCGATCGACATGAAAGCCTACGAATGGCTCAGAGAAATCGCGCCGTCCTTAGTCGTCATCGGCACCAAGGAAGACAAGCTCAAGAGAAACGAAGCCAGAGAAAACCTCAAAAAGCTGAACAAACTCTTCCCGGCTGATTACCCGGCTATTTCCTACTCCTCCCTGAACGGAGACGGCAGAGACAGCCTCTACCGCCTGATCGAGCAGAAAGTCTGTGAATGACATGAAGAAGATCCTTCTTCTCGCATCCCTCTTCACCGCCTGCGCCATCGAGGCCTTCGCCTACAACGTCTATGCGCCGAATTCCTTCAACACAGTCAGCAAAGGAAACTACGCCTACAAGACCGTCTACACCATGTGCGAACAGGGCAAAGCCCCTGACTACACCACAGCCTTCTTCGACCGCCAGCTCACCAGATACGAACTCGTCGGCGTCATCAAGGATATCCTGGAAGGCGGCAAGACAGTCCCCGAAGACAACCCGAGCCTCATGAAACTCAGGAAAGACTACGCCAGAGAACTCGAAGCCCTGGGATGGAAACCACCCAAGAGACAACCCTCCAAAGAAAAGCCCATCCTTGAAATAGGAGGCGACAGCCGCATCCGCTACAACAACGGAGGCGACGCCGACGCCAGAGTCAGAGTAGCCGGAAGATGGAACATCACCGACAACACCAGCATACAAGCTGGAGGAGAAAAGAACGTAGAATGATGAATGAAAAACACCGCTGTTCTAAGCAGAAACTTGGAGCAGCGGTGTTTTTGCGTGGGGGAGGACCCTGAAACGCGAGGGGGTGCGGATATTTTTTTGGACCATTCTGGTAGTACTTACATTATCCCTAAGCTTTCTCTGTATTCTACTGGACTCATGCCGCCCAAGGTAATTTTAATTCGGTCTTCATTATACCAATGAAGATAATCGTCTAGGTAAGCTATGAATTCTTTAATGGATACACCTATCCAGCTTCTATTATAGAACATTTCGTTTTTTACTCTTCCAAAGACACCTTCACAAGCAGCATTATCCGGCGAGCACCCTTTTTTCGACATGGATCTTGTCCAGCCAAATTTCTTCATCAAGGCGATCCATCCAGGCCATTGGTAATGTATACCGCGGTCTGAATGAACGATAGGATGCTTGTCATCGCCCAGGGCCTCTCTCGCTTTTACCAGCATGGTATTGACCAGTTTGGCATTCGGCGACGTGCCGATCGTCCATGCGACAATCTTGCCGTCAAAGACGTCAGTTATAGCTGACAGGTATACTTTCCCTGCAGATATGTGGAATTCCGTAATATCTGTGAGAAGCAGCTTTCCTGGTTCGTCGGCATGAAAATTCCTGTTAACGAGATTAGGGGCAGGTGAAATTTCTCCTTTGTAGGAGCTATACTTTTTAGCTTTTTTGCGGTATGGAACCAGATGATCCTCTTTCATAAAGCGGCGGACGAGCTTCTCAGAAAGAATTTTCCCATCTTTTCTGAGCGCTAACCAGATTCTCCGGTAACCATAAACCGACCGGTTCTTCTTAAATTTGTCTTTGATGGTTTCGCGTATTTCCGCATATTTATCTCCCGCCTTCATAGCGGATTTCTGGTAGAAATATGAGGCTTTAGCCATATTTAGCACCGTCAGCAGTTTCTTCAGGGGATACTTGCTGCGGCTCAGAAGGGCATCAATCACGATGGCTTTTTCCCGATTGGTCAGTGTTTTTAGACTGATGCCCTCTTCTTTTTTTATTGTTTCTGCAGCTATCTCGAGGGCTTCGTACTCGATCCGTTTAATAAGAGTCTGCTCGCCAAGCTCCTTATACTCTTTCGCAAGTGTCTGGCACTTTTCATCAAGAGACTTCGTCTTCTCTCCCAGTGACTGATTGGCTTTCAGCAATGCTTTATTCTCTTTGCGGAGGTTTTCCATATTTCTAAGCAGTACTTGCATTTCTTCTTTTAAAGATTCAATCGTTACTTCCGAGTCCTTTTTAGACATTGTTGCCAGCCTCCTTTGGAACAATTCCTCGAGGAAGCCTAAGTCCTTGTAGATAGCGTTAGAGGCTATCTCAATTTCTTCGAATGGATTCTCCTGAATCAGTGGACTGCTTCCCGTCTGTCGATCTTGCCCCCATTTTACAGGGTTCTGGTCAGCTTGCCAATGATCGTTTTCGTTAAGGTTGTATTTCTCAACCCATATTTTCAATCTCTGCGTGCTGCTGGGATAGCCTATTTCCCTGATGGTGCGCCGCAGATCGCCGCAATTTACGAAGTATTTGACGGCTAATGTTTTTTGTTTGAGAGAATATCCGTCATCAAATCCGTCTACTTCGTGAATCTCTCTGGAGAACTTGAATTCCCGGCACCATTGACGCAACACTTTTATGTCGTGAGGATAGCCGAGCGTTCTCATAATGCCTTTGAGCCCCATGCCCGAATCGACGTGCAGTTTGACTGCCTTTAAGCGTTCTTCATGCGAATACATAAATTGACCTCCTGACACCTCTGTCAATTGGTCCAACTTTTTGTCCGCGTCCCCCGAGCACCGCCAACACTCGCCTTCCCTGACGGGGAAGGGGGACCAGCTCATCTTTAAACTGTTGCTGGTGGATAGGGTTGATTATACCTTTAGGTTTTTATAAGTAAGGTTGTTTTGAACTTTCCTACAGCCATAGGCTGGTTGGCATATTTCCCCAATCACCATACTTGGCGGTTGTATGGTTTCTATATAAGAGCTTATTGATAGGAAAGCGTACCTTTGTCTTTTAGTGGTGCTGCCGGAGCGGAGAGGAAACCGAACAACCTCGCTTCGCTCGATAACTACATCTCATTCGAGAAATTTTTAAAAAGCAAAAATTTCCCACCTTCTCCTTCGGAGCAAGGTTAACACCCTTAAACCTCGCTGCGCTCGAAAAAAGTAAGGACTCAGTACATCGCAGTTGATAATAGCGGTACATGCCGATACGGAAGGTGTTGACCTGCCCCAGCGGGGAAAGAGCGGTCAGCCCATCATTTAACTGTTGCTGACGAAAGGGGTGCAGTATTCATTGGTTTTTATAAAAGGTTCCACGAGCGTAGCTCGGTTGTGTAGTGTTCCAATTCGCCATACTTGGCGGTTGAATGGTCTCTATATAAGAGCCTTTAGATGATAAGGCGTACCATGGCACTTTTACGGCGCTGCTGCCGCAGCGCTCGGCTGTGTGGTTTTAAAACTCCCACCACAAAACCCCCATCCGCATTGCGGATGGGGGTTCAGCGTTCCTGTATTTTTTTATTCTTCCTCGTGTTTTTCTTCCCCGAAGATGGTGAGGAGTTCGGGGCGGCCGGAGATGTTTAGTTTCCTGTAGATGGTGGACATGGCTTTTTTGATGGTTATTTCTGCCACTTTTTGTTCTTCGGCGATTTCTTTATTTTTGAGTCCCTGTACTGCGAGGTGGATGATTTCCATTTCTCTCCCGGTCAGTTTCTTGATCTGGTCTCTTCTCATTTCTTCGAGGGAGGGGATCTCGGGGCTGGTAGGGCGGGTGTATTGGGACATGGTTTCTACGATGGAGGCGCTGTGTCTCGGGGCTCTGACTTTTTTCCAGAGGTCCTTGAGTTCATCGGAGAAGAGGATGAAGGGGAGGATGAGGTGGTCGGGGCCGGCGAGGGTCAGGGCTTCTTCGAGTGCCTGGAGGCTGTTTTCTTCTTCGCCGAGTCTCTTGTAGGCGGCCGCCTGGTTCAGGAGGGCGAAGATCATGCCGATGACGGATTTCCTCTGACGGGCATGAGTTTCGTGGGTTTCGGCTTCTGCGAGGAGGTCGGTGTCTTTTCCGTCACGGAGGAGGATCCTGTCTTTCATGATTTCTATGTAGGTGTGGGACGGGAAGTAGAAGCGCTGGGGATCGAGGATTCTTTTGTATTCTTTCTTGATGTTGGAATCGGTGCCGAACATGAGGTGGAAGCCGCATTCGCTGAGGCTTGCTATGAGTGTCTGGTATTCGGCGGTGGATGCGAGGTAGCCGTGCATTTCTGTCTCGATTTCCCTGATGGAGGAGGCTCTTCCTGTTACGAAGGCGAGCCAGCCTCTGAGGTAGGCGGATCGGATCTTGACGGATGGGTTCGCGTATCCCGGGCTTGCTTCGAGGGCGGAGAGTTCTCCGAGGCCTTTTTCCCAGTCTCCTGTGAGGAGGTAGTATTCAGCGTGGAAGAGGTGGCTCCATGCGCTGCCATATTCGTGGCGTCCGATTCTTTCGAGGGTGGACTGGAGTTCGGCGAGTTTCTCTACTTCGGTGAGGAGCTGGCCCGGTGTGGAATGGTAAAGAAGGAGGAGCGTCGGGCAGCAGAAGCCGAGGTGCGGTGTCTTGAATTCTTTCCACAGGTTGTAGCGCCGGATGGTGTCGAGTGCTTCTTTAGCGCCTGTGATCATAGGATCGAGGTTGTTGAAATTCGTCATGGTGCCGAGGAAATGGACGGCGGCTCTTTCGGATACGCCGGCGTCGATTTCACGGAGTCTTGCGTACTGGGTGCGGAATTCGTCTTTCATTCCGGAGTAGTAGAGGTCGTAGACCATGAGGCAGATGGTGTGGATGTGGCGTTTCACGACGTTTCTCGGGCAGCGTTTGACGAGGGATCTTCTGTAGGTGCGGCGGCCGGAGAAGAGGATGGAGTCGGAGCCTCCGGCGAGGATGTTGAGGGCCATATCGTAGTCGTCGCCTTTGTCAGCGGCCTGCATGGCTTCGAGGTAGTTTCCTGCGGCATAGTGCCAGCGGGCGGCCTTGAGGTAGCAGCGGGACTGCCACTTGGGGTCGCGGGCGGAGAATTCTGCGGCGAGGAACTGGCGCATGACGGGGAAGAAGCGGTAGCTTCCTGTGGTGCCTTTAACGAGGTAGAGGAAGAGTCCTGATTCTTCTTCTTCGCGCATCATGGCGGTGGTGTCGCCGGAGGGATACATGTATTTGGCCTGGCTCAATGTGAATACGTCGAAGAGGGAGAGGGCGGTCAGCATGTCTTTCTTTTCCTGCGTGAAGTGGCGGAAGACTTTTTCCTGAAGGAGGGCATAGAGGCTTCTTGTTTCGTCCAAGGAAAGGTCGCCTGTCGTGAAGCGGTTCAGGTAGCGCAGGTTGTCGAGGCTGCATGAAATTTCAGGGAGCTTGCCCGGTGCTGTCTTGGGGGCAAGTGTAGCAACGGCGAGGTGGATGATTTCCCATGTGCTTTCGTCGGTGTTCTTGTCTCTGAGGCGCCGGAAGATGAAGGTGAGTTTCCTTGTCTGGTGCAGGGTGAATGTCTTCCCGGGATGCACAAGGAGGGCGAGGTTTGCAATGCAGAGGGAGCAGCCTTCTCCGAGGTTCTTGGCTTCGTAGGATTCTGATTCGACGTAGGAATTGAAGAAGCCTTCCTTCCAGGCGGTCAGGTAGCGGGCGGCTTCCTCTTTTCCGCCGCTTTCTTCTTCGCTGAACCAGAGTACGTCCGGTGCGAGCCTGTTGATGAGGGAGGCGGAGCCGCTTCTTTCGAAGTAGTCGTGAAGGAGCTTTTGCGTGGTTTCCGCGATTTCCTCTGTCCGGTTTTTGGTTGTTATTGTATGATCGGCTGACATAGTGCACCTCATATCTGTCAATTTGTGATGAAATTCCCATACTCTCCCTATTTTAATGTAATTATATAGCGGGCAAGGGAAATTGGAAAGAGCTAAAGAATCCCATTTGTACGGCATGTCAGGCGAGGGAAACTATGTTCTGGGTGTAACATGGTTTCCAATTGTGTTATATTGTTTAATATAACTTTCAGGAAGTCCCTGAACCAATACATTTTTGAGAGGTGAACCTACATGAATATTATTGATGAACTGAAGTGGCGCGGCGCTGTCAACCAGCAGACGGATGAAGAGGGCTTGTACAAGCTCGTAGGGGAGAAGTCGATTTCCCTCTATTGCGGCATCGATCCAACCGGTGACAGCATGCACATCGGTCATCTGATTCCTTTCATGATTATGAAGCGTTTCCAGCTCGCTGGTCATCATCCGGTCATCCTGATCGGCGGCGGCACGGGATCGATTGGTGATCCTTCTGGCAGAAAATCCGAGCGTGTGCTCCAGTCTATGGAACAGGTCCAGCATAATGCAGAATGCCTGAAAGAACAGATGAAGAATCTCTTCGGCGAAGACGGTTTCCGCATGGTCAACAACTATGACTGGCTGTCCAAGATTTCCCTTCTGGACTTCCTCCGCGATTACGGCAAGCTTTTCAATATCAACACGATGCTGGCCAAGGATATCGTCGCATCCAGACTGGATACGGGCATTTCCTTCACGGAATTCTCTTACCAGATCCTCCAGTCCATCGACTTCAAGATGCTCTATGACAATTACGATGTACAGCTGCAGATCGGCGGCGCTGACCAGTGGGGCAACATCACAAACGGCGTAGAACTCCTCCGAAAGACCGAAGGCGTCTCCGATGCTTACGGCCTCACCATCCCGCTGATGCTCAAGGCTGACGGCACGAAATTCGGTAAGACAGCAGGCGGCGCCGTATGGCTCGATCCGAAGAAGACAAGCCCGTACGAATTCTACCAGTTCTGGTTCAACCAGGACGACCGCGATGTCGTGAAATACCTGAAGTACTTCACCTTCCTCTCCATGGAAGAAATCGAAGACCTCGAAAAAGAAGTCGCTGAACATCCGGAACACAGAAATGCGCAGAGAAAACTCGCTGAAGAAGTCACCCGCTTCGTTCACGGCGACGAAGGCCTCGCTCAGGCAGAAAAAGTCACCCAGGCCCTCTTCTCCGGCAACATCCAGGAACTCACCGGCGATGAAATCGAAGGCGCCTTCAGAAATACAAAAGGCGGCGAAGTCGCAAAAGCTCCGATCAACATCGTCGAAGCCCTCGTCGAAGCCGGCGTAGAAAAATCCAAACGCCAGGCCAGAGAAGACGTCACCAACGGCGCCATCCGCGTCAATGGCGAACAGGTCAAAGACACCGAAGCAGAAATCTCCGCTCACCCGAACACCAATGGCAAGTTCATCATCATCAAAAAAGGCAAGAAGAACTACTTCTCCATTGCAGTGAAGGAATAAGAATAGAAATAGGAAAAGGAAAGCTGTGAAATCCAAAACGATTTCACAGCTTTTTTCGGTGGGGGCATTTAAATAACCAGTGATAATAGCCGATCGCATCGTAGCGGAAGGTTTTGACCTGCCCCAGCGGGGAAGGCGTCCGGCCTATCTTTTAACTGTTGCCAGAGAAAGGGGTGCAGTATTCATTGGTTTTTATAAAAAGGTTCTTCGTGCGATAGCGAGGTTTTATGGTTTTCCATCAGCCGAAGGCTCGTTTAAGGGTGTTTGACCTTGCCTCGTAGAGGAAGGTGGCGGCGGAGCCGACGAATGAAGTTCATTTCGTGTGTGCCGTCAGGCACAGTTGTATGGTGTTTTCCTTATTCTGTTTTCCAATTCGCGCTACGTCGCGGTTGTGCGGTGTTTATAAGAAAGAGCTTATTGATAGGAAAGCGTACCTTGGCACTTTATCGGTGCTGTGGGAGCAGCACTCGATCGTATGGATTTTTCTTTCCTCTGTCGTCATCCTTGTCGTCCGGTTTCATTTCCCATCTCAATTTATATGTATTTGGAATTTTCTATATATAGTATGCACACTTTGTGGTATACTGTTTAATACAGCGGACATGGAAAATTGAGGTGTCCGGGGAGACGCGGGGCGTTTCCTTTTTGTTCTGATGAGGAGAGAAAGAATGAAATTTAAGTTTAACCACAACAATTTCAACGTACTCGATTTGGAGAAGAGTATCGCATTTTATGAGGAAGCGCTCGGGCTGAAGGTAGTCAACGAGTTCAAGGCTCCCGACGGCTCCTTTATTCTGGCTTACATGGGCGATGGCAAGACGAAGCATCGTCTGGAACTGACCTGGCTTCGCGACAGGAAGGAAGCGTACAATCTGGGCGACAATGAATTCCATCTGGCTTTCGATGTCGATGATATGGATGCTGCGCATGAGCTGCACAAGAAGATGGGATGCATTTGTTTCGAAAACCCGGCTATGGGCATTTATTTCATCAATGATCCGGATGGTTACTGGATTGAAATCATCCCGGGAGGAGAATAATGGACCCCATATTTGTACGTACTGCCCGCATTATGGGTGAGGAAGGGGTAGATTTCCTTTCCACGAAGACTGTCGCTGTATTTGGTATAGGCGGCGTCGGATCTTATGCTGCTGAAGCGCTTGTCAGAGTCGGGATCGGCCACCTGATTTTCATTGACAAGGATGTTGTTGACGAATCGAATCTGAACCGCCAGCTGGTCGCTGACCGGACGACGATCGGAAGAAATAAGGCAGAGGTGATGGTGGAGAGAGCGCACCGCGTGAATCCGAACTGCATCGCAGAGGCAAAGCCTGTCTTTTTCCGTCCGGGCGATGAGGATTTCATCAAGGATCTGCATGCGGATTATATTATCGACGCGATCGATGATGTGCCGGCGAAGCTTGCTATTGCGGAAATCTGCTGGAAGATGAAGATTCCGGAAATTTCCTCGATGGGCACGGGCAACCGCCTGCGTCCGGAAATGCTGCAGATCGCAGATATTAATAAAACGTCTGTCTGCCATCTGGCTAGAAAGATGAGAAAAGAGCTGAAGGACCGCCGCGTGAGGCACCTTACAGTCGTATATTCGAAAGAACTGCCGCATAAGCCGATCGGCGAAGGACACGCTCCGGGTTCCACCTCGTTCGTTCCTCCGGTGTCCGGCATGATGATGGCAGGCTATGTCGTAAGAAACCTCCTCAAGGAGGCGGGGATCCGCTGATCCGGCGCGGGCCGGGGATCTCCGTGTTATTTGAAACGGGAAGGGATAAACATGATGATAGAAATCCGTCATCTTGAATGGATCACCGTGACCGCGGACGGACGAAAGGTACTCGGCTACAATCAGGAGTGGTATCCTGAAAAGCGTCAGAAACTGGCAGGCTGCGGCCCGACTGTAGGCGCCATGATTGCGGCCTACGTGGAAATGAAGGAATGGCAGATGCCGGTCACGACCAAGGAAGGCGCTACGTCCAAGATGCTTGACATCTGGAAGTACGCAACTCCCCGCATGCACGGCCTGTACAAGACAAGATGGCTCAAGGAAGGCTTGGAAGCATACATGAAGGAAAGAGGACTCAAGGGTACACCTGAAGCGATGCCGATTCCTCCGATCCACATGCTGGCTCCGAGCTTTGAAAAGCTGAAGAACTTCATCGCAGAAGGCCTCGCTTCCGACTGCCCCGTAGGTTTCCTGAACCTCCACAGCGGCGGAGAACCGATTCCTTATCACTGGCACTGGATGCCCCTCGTGAAGATCGAGGAAAGAGATGGCAAGACCCTCTGCACCCTCTGGGACGAAGGTGTCCCGTACATCTTCAACCTGGAGAAGTGGCTCGCCAATACGAAATTTGGCGGCGGCTTCGTCAGGGTCATGGGGACTGAGAGGGAATTGAAGTAAAACTTGGGAATTTGAAAGAGACATAGAATTACGAAAAAAGGCCTGTCGAAGGCCTTTTTTGCGTTGTCAGACTATGCTGACGAAACCGGACAACCTCGCTTCGCTCGAGGTAATCAACCCTATCCGCCCTCCGGGCACCTTCCCCGTCTGGGAAGGCAAGTGTTAGCGGCGCTGCGGCAGCGGAGTGAAAACCGAACAACCAAGGCTGACGCCTTGAGGAACTGCTGTATCTGACGCCTCCGGCGCCACCTTCTCCTTTCGGAGCAAGGTTAAAACCGGCCTACGGCCCTGAAGCTGCATTTCCTTCGAGCGAAGCGAGGTTTTATGGTTTCGCTCTTGACCTTGCCCTGGAAGGGAAGGTGCCCGACCTTAAATTCTGATGTCGGGCGGATGAGTTGCATTTCCCCGAGCGCCAGCTCGGTTGTCCGGTTTTCCTCATTTCCCATTTCCCTATCTCCTTTTGCACCATTTTTCCAAAGCAGTTATAATAGTTCTATATACGTGTATTCATCAAGGAGGTATTTTATGAAAAAGATTCTGGCTGCGGCTATGCTGGCTTTGGCGATTCCTTGTGTGGCTATGGCGGCTAAGCCTGTCAATTCACAGAAGCTTCTGGATGATCCGGGACGGTTTGCTGTGGTGTATGTCAGTGATGATGAAAGAGTGTATGCGGATATGGATACGGTGGAGAGGGATCCGGTTTCTGCCGGGGATCTGCCGATTATCCGCGGCAAGCTTTATGCTGAGGTATATAAGGATCCTTTGTCTTATCCGGATTATGGCAATTACCAGATGGTGGACAAGATTCTGCAGTATGATACGGCTGTCGGGGCTGATCAGTTTGGACCTTCTACGATCCGTTACCGTATCCTGAACAAGCTGGAAAATGTCTATGACTCGGATGGCAATCCTTCGACGTACATGGGCAAGCAGGAGGATCCGGCTGATGAGGCTGAGGAGATTTATATGAGCCTGTACCGCCTGACCCGCGGAAGCAATTTGTAATTTCCTGCCCTTGCTCCTGATTTACAAGAATGGACAAAAAGGCTATAATATAAGGACAAGTTAACAGAAATTTAGCAAAGAGGCTGCTCTTCCATGCAGTCTCTTTTTGCTCTTTCAGGCGGAGATGTCCGCCGGTCCTTCCCTGGCTCTGTTGGGACGGGCCGTTTCAGAGCCGGAGGAACATATGCGCTTTTATATTGCTGGCGGTGTCGGCGATCAGGGCCGGAACTGCTTCTATGTCCAGGGGGAGCGGCATGCTTTCCTGGTGGACGCGGGAACTTCTACGGATGGCATGGACCGGGTGCCGGATTTGACGCTGGAGCAGATCCGCAGCGCGGATTATCTTTTCGTGACGCATTCTCACAGGGATCATACGGGTGCGATTCATTTCCTGGAGGAAAATGGATTCACGGGACAGGTGCTGATGTCGAATCAGACGTACCGTCAGATCCATCACAAGCCTTTGAATACGATGATTCTGGATTCGACGGCTCCAGAGCTGGAGCTTTCGACGGATTTCCGTGTGATCTGGGGCAGGACGGGGCACTGCGCGGGCGCGGTGTGGTTCCTGATCGAGATCGAGGGGAAGAAGCTTTTCTTCTCGGGAGATTACCGCGAGGGGGATCCTTTTTACCGCTGTGATGAGGTCCGCGGGATGAAGGCGGATCTGGCTGTGGTCGATGCTGCGTACAGCCGCGAGGACCGCGGAAGTGAAATGCGCGAAGAAGTGATGAAGACGGTAGAGGAAATGGTGAAGGACAATCATCCTCTGCTGCTGCCGGTGCCGCATTATGGCAGGGGGCTTTCGATTGCTGTCCTCATCCACCAGAGGCTGGGTGATGCGCATCCGGTCTACATGTCTCCAAAGCTTTACGATGAATGGCTGAACCTCGCACACAGGAAATATTTCGCAAGGGATGCTGTCCTGGATATGCCGTATTCCGTTTTCAAGGCATGGGATGAGGAGCATGTGGAAGAAGGCGGCATTTACCTTCTGACTGATGCGCAGCTGGCCAAGTCCTACAGCAGGCATCTGGCTGATGAGAATCCGGATATGGGCATCCTTCTCACGGGTTCCGTCCACGGCTACGGAAGGGCAGGCGAGTACCTCTCTGAAGGCCGCGCGAAATTCACTCTCTGGCCGAACCACCTGACGAGAAGGGAAATGCAGGATTTCAAGGAAAGCAACTATTTCTCCATCGTCGTGCCTTTCCACAATCCGAAAGAAGAAGCGGACGCGGACACATTCATTTTTTGAGCCTTTTTCTAAGAAACTGTTTAAAAACTCTATTAACGATGAAATCCGATTCATGGTATAATAAATTGAAAGAGGAAAGCCCAAGGGCATTCCGCATCCATTTCTGAAGAGAAAGGCGGAGATTTTATGTTAAAGTACAAGAAAATCCTGGTGCCGTATGACGGCTCCGACCATGCGAAGAAAGCCGTGCAGCAAGCATCGGACCTCGCGGCCGCCGGTGATGGTACGAAAATATACATCGCTTCGGTTTGCAATATGGTTTCTGCCATGAGCAATTTTGATCAGGTATCCATCGCAGAAGGCTGCCTCACGACAAAGCTCCTGGAAGACAGAGAAAGCCAGTGTCAGAAGGATATTGCGGAAGCCAAGTCCATGATTCCGAAGGATATCCCGGTCGAAGAACTCTATGAAGTCGGGTCCCCGGGACCTGTTCTCCTGAACATGGCCGAAGACAACGGCATCGACCTCGTCGTCATGGGAAGCCGCGGCCTCGGACCGCTGAAAGGCATCTTCATGGGATCGGTATCCAGCTACATGGTCAGCCGCTCCAAATGCCCCGTACTTATTGTGAAATAAGCAAAAGGGGCTGTGACAAAATGGTTAATCATTTTGTTGCAGCCTCTTTTTTGCGTCTTTATTTCATCATTTTTAGCTCTGCTGTAAGCCTTTTACGTAAAAATGCGCGTAAGCCCCCTTACCCCCATAAGACTTTTAATTATATTGTCTTAGGCGGCAATCCTTATACGCATTATTTTTGTGATGTATTTCCTTAAATTATAGCCAAGTGCTACCAGGTATAACTCGGCTTTTACAGAATCTATCCCTTTTCTGACGATTCTTTTGTACCATCTGTCATGTTTCATGATTCCAAAAGTTCCTTCAGCCTGGATTGACCGGTTCATTCTTAGCAGGGCTCCATGGATGCTTTCCAGATTATCCTGAACCTCCTGGTACATGTTATTCCGTTCTCTGCTCAATGAGATTCTTTTGTTCTTCGGGGTCTTTTTACATTGCTCTGCCAGCGGGCATCCTTGGCAGTCTTCGCATTCAAATACTTCCTCCTGCCTGCCGTATAAGTTCCCTCTGACCAGATGTCTATAGATAAATTTGAAAGCCCTGTCATTTGGACAACGGATGGTTCCATTCTCATCAACTCTAAAGTTTATTGGCCGAAACGGATTGGTATGGTATTTCTTGTCTTTCGTTTCTTTCTTGTACATGGGGAATTTCATATACTTTTCCATACCGTGCTGCTCGCAATAGATGTAATTGTTGAAAGATCCATATCCTGCATCTGCCACAGGATACTTAGGATAAGCCCCATAGACTTCGTGGAATTCCTCCATCAGCGGTACGAAGCAATCCATATCTGAACGATACTGGTTAACATCAATTACGGCAATAAATTCATCGGCAACACCTATTTGGACATTGTATGCAGGCAGAAGCTGATCATTTCCCATGTAGTCCGACTTGATTCGCATGAATGTTGCATCCGTATCGGTCTTCGAATAACTGTTTCTGGAAGTACCGCATATCTGTATCTTCTCAACATATTCTTCAAGTTTTGATGTATATGCCTTAAGCTGCTCATACTTGCGTTGATGATCGGACTTGCGATGCCCGCTTCCATGAACAAAGGCCGTCTCATCAATCTGCCAGATTTCTTTTAATTTATCCAATACCAGACGCAGATAGTCCGGAGCGTATTCTGTATTGATGTTTACACTCATATGGTCATACTTAAGATCATCATTGAGTAACTCAAAAAGGCTGGTAATCTTGGCAAAATGCTTGTAGCGGGATTTTTCAGCGGATTTCTTCCATACCCAGCTGTATTTATTTGCGTTCGCTTCAAACTTGGAACCGTCAATATATATATGCTGCAAATCCACGTTGAGTTTGCCGCAGAGTTCTTTCGTAATTGAATAAAAGATATCCTTGAGAGAATACTTAAGAAAGCCCTTCACGAAATGACAGAATGTCCGATAGGATGGGGCTTCATAATTCATCAGGTACATATATCTGATATTAACCCTGCAATTATCTTCAAGTTTTCTAAAAGAGCAATATCCTTCTTCTGCGAAACCATAGATGATCGTTTTCAGCATGTTGACGGGATTATACCTGGGTCTGCCAGCGCCACGCGTCGGTATGTAACGAAGGTACTTTTTAAGATCGATTTCCTCCATAAATCTGTCATACATTAAAACAGGATCATCGACATTGAGAATCTCAGAGGGAAACATTGGCAAAATGCCTTGTTCTGCGGTAAAATGATTGCTAGTGTTGTTATTTTTCATTGTAAAAAATTATAACACGAAAGGCTCTGCCCCGGACCAAATGATCCGGGGCAGAGCCTTTTTTGTTGGGATGAATTTTGTCACATCCCCTTTTTTAATGAGGGGATGGGGGGCATTTAAAACCGGACAACCTCGCTTCGCTCGAGAAGGGCGCAATGAACCCCTTTCGGCGCATGCGCGCCACTTTCCCCTAACGGGGACAGCTTTCCTGTTTTGATTGTTTTCCGTTTGCGAAGCAAGGAAGTGGTGTTGATCTTCCCAGACGGGGAAGGGGAACCTATATAAGTTCAAGACAAATTTGATTTGAGCTCTTTCTTTTCACATCGCAAGCTGCCCCCAACGGAGGGAAGTGCCCGAAGGGCGAAAGGGGTGCAGTTTCTAAGAAGGCTGGTGGATAGGGTTGATTATTCATTGGTTCTTAAAATATGAAAAGGTTTCATCGAGCACAGCGAGGTTGTGTGGTGTTTTTTAGAAAAAGATTATTGATGGGAAAGCGTACCTTGGTCTTTTACCGGCGCTGCGGTGTCGGAGAGAAAACCATACAACCGCAGCATTGCTGCGAGAACTACTGTATTCCCCGGCTGCGCCGGTACCTTGGTATGATTCAACAAGAAAGACAGAATAATATCATAAATATATTAGGAGGTCATTCTTATGCCATGTAAAACCAAAGCGTCCCCGGAGGAAATGTTAGACCAGATTGCTTCATATCTCTATCAGGGTGTTACGATTACCCAGGCAGCTGAAAATCTTCATATGAGCCGCATAACATTCAGAAAATGGGTTCTCCGGTATAAAGAGGAGGGCTTTAAGGGATTGCGGCCCAGGCAGCATTTGTCTTACTACTCCAATCAGATGAAGATCCAGGCCGTAAAGGAATATCTTAAAGGCGGCGTTTCCATGCTTTCCGTCTGTGCCAAATACAGAATTTCCGGCACTCTCTCCCTTAAAACATGGATTGAGGCGTATAATGAGCATAAGTTGACAGACCTCGTTTCTGAAGGAGGAGATCTTATGGGCAAACGCCAGCAATCGGTCAAGGAAGAGCGAGTCAGAATCGTTCAGGAGTGCATCGCCAGTGGATGCGATTACAACAAGATAGCCAAGAAGTACAACATGTCCTACCAAACACTCTACACATGGGTAAAAAAGTTCAAGGAGATGGGAGAAGTTGGTCTTGAGGATTACAGAGGAAAGCCAATCAGGCTCCAAACGCCCCGGACCGAAGAAGAACGGCTGCGTCAGGAGAATGCCAGACTTCTTGAAGAGAAGAAGGATCTTATAGCAGAGATTGCCCTGCTAAAAAAAAAGATGGAGATAGAGGAAAGGTTGCGTTCCTCGAAGGATTCAGCCTTACTCACCTTCTCAGAGATTTTAAAGCCATAAAAGAAGTCCATGAAGAAACCAACATCTCCATAGAAAGTCTCTGCCGACTCTCAAAGGTCTCCAGGGCAGCTTATTACGGCTGGCTGAATCATATTAAGAGCGGCCGTGAACTGCTGAGAGAAAAGGTCGCACAGGAGGTCGTGAAAATCCATCAGGAATATCCGGATATGGGATACCGCCGGATGAACGATTGGATCAAGAAGTATAGCGAGAGCCACCTTATGGTAAGTGACAGTCTGGTTCTTCGTGTCAGGCGGATACTTAATATTAAGTCCGTGATCAAATACAAGACTGATGGCTGCACTCGTAACGCAAAGGATCCAAAGTACATTTTTGAAAACCTGCTGAACCGTGATTTCGATGCAGGCGTATCCAATGCAAGATGGATGACGGATGTCACCGAATTCAAATACACAACGGCTGATGGAGTTTTGCATAAGTTATATTTAAGCGCCATTATTGATGGCCATGACCGTCGGATTGTCTCTTATGTCATCGGCGACAGAAACAATACTGCACTGGCTTTTGAGACAATGGAAAAGGCACTTAAAGAGAATCCAGGAGCACATCCAATGATTCATACTGACCGTGGATTCCAGTATACAAGCAACGGATTCCATAAGATCGTTGAAAAAGCAGGACTGGTTCACAGCATGTCCCGCGTAGGCTGCTGTGCAGACAACGGTCTGATGGAAGGGTTCTGGGGAATGCTGAAGCGCGAACGTTACTACACACGTAAATTCACCAGCCGCAAAGCAGTGGTAAGCATGATCAACGGCTACATCTACTTCTACAACAACAAACGCATTCAGCGCAAATTACATCTTTTAGCCCCAATGGAAGTATTCAACGCAGCTCCAATGGCTGCATGATTAAGATTAAGTTACGATTAGATTTTTTATGATATTTATTTGTCTGTATTAACAAATCCGCACCACCTTCTCCTTCGAAGCAAGGTTAACACCCTTAAACCAAGGCTGACGCCTTGAGGAAAACAAGTAAACCTCGCTTCGCTCGTAAAAGGGAGCAATGAACACTTTTTAGTCGGAACGTTACCCTCGTCATTTTTCCGTCTTTATTTCTCTCTGGAAAAGGTTTACCTAAAAAAGTAAATAGATTTTTCTTCTTATCTTGTATAGAATAAAGGTAGACTCCGGAAGTGTGTCTTCAGGGAAAACGGAGTCTCTGGTATCGTAGGATTCTGGCTCTTGCCGCCCGCTTTGCGGGTTTTCCTGCTTGCATTGATAGACAGGAGTGATATATATGACGAATCGCCAGTGGTTGAAACAGGAAATCAATCAGTGGGTGGATGACGGGGTCATCACGGATGAAGAGGGGAAGGAGCTTTCGGCGCGGTACAAGCACGCGGGGCCTTATCCTTACCGGGAGGCGTTTTTCTTCCTGGCGGCTGTCTGTATCCTTGGCGGGCTTTTCTTTCTGGGGGCCGGGCTTTGGAACGGGCTGACGCAGGATCAGCGTTTCCTTCTTGCAATGGGACCGCTTCTTGTTTCTTTTCTTCTGATGCTGGCTGTGGTTCTTGTGGATAAGAAGATTCCGGATCCTGATGTGACGGAGCCGGATTACCGCGGGACTTTTCTTTCGGATGAAATCCTCGGGTTCGGCGGTGTGTCGGATTCGGATGCTTTCGAGAGTGTGGACAAGATCGGAAAGAAAGCGGGCCTGATGGCAAAGATCGCCTCAGGAACGCGGACGGTGCCGGCAAAGACGTGGCATCATCGCGTGCCTGCTTTTATCCGGGAGGCGGCGGCTACGCTTCATGGGTTCTGCCTTCTTGGCGCTTTCTGGATGGTTTCGGATTCATTCCAGCTTTCTTCGGATATGTATTCGGGGCTTGCGCTCTGTGCGCTGCTGCTCCTTCTGATGTGCATCGTGACGTCTTCGGAGGGGCTTGGTATTCTTTACATGGCGTGCTCGGTCGGGATTTTCTACACGGCGCCGGAGCGCGGATGGCCGGAGATCGTTTCCTGGATTTTCATGATGATCGCGCTGCTTCTCATGGCGCGTATGCTGTATGAGAGGCGCGACAAGGCACTCGTTCTTTTCTCCTGGGGCTGGGCTGTGGGGATTCTTCTCCTCATTTTCTGGTCGGCAGGAAATATGCTCTGGCAGACGCTTTTCTTTTCGCTGGCAGCAGCGCTTACATGGATGGCAGGCGGCGAGTTCAGGGCATACGGCATCGGCGCACAGGCAATGCGTTTCTTCGGCGGCGTTGCAGTCTTCGCGGTACTTCTGGAAGGCGCGTACGGCGCTGTATGGCAGAATATTTCAGGCAGCTTCTTCCTTTGGGCTGTTTTCATTTTCTTCCTTGTCATTGATGCGATTCTTCTTTTCCGCATGGGAACGAAGGCTGAATGGCTTTCTATCCTGGCAGGGCTGACGCCATTTATCATGGGTCTCGCGGCGATTGCGGCGATCTTTGATCCGGCAGGGGCTTTCCCTCCTATGATCGTTTCGGTCTATACGGGCGTCCTTGCCATCGGCGTTATTTTAAGGGGCTATCAGATGGACAGGCCTGCGCAGCAGTGGTCGGGTTTCCTCCTCCTCTGCGGCGGCGGTGCGATCCGTGTCATTGACTCGGCTCTGTCGTATGGCGAGCGCGGTGCGTTCTTCATCGCGGCTGGTCTTCTTTCCGCCTTCATCTGCTACATTCTCTATCTTCCGGGCAAGAAGAAGAGAAAGAAGAAGGTAAAGGCAAGGCCTTCCGCTCCGCTTGCAGAACAGGAAGGAAAGGAGGATGAGAGCCATGATAAATAAGAGACTTTCACTCATCCTTCTGGCGATTGTCGTCGTCATCGAAGTGGTCACGCTCATTTTCATGAGGGGCGATTACAGAAGTGTCATGACAACGGGCGCAGAATACAAGGTCCCCGCGCAGATCCAGTTCAAGGGGGATTTCTATAACAAGAATTATCTGGGTATCACGATTCCTATCACGGAAGCGCCATGGGAAGGATCGGCTCCTGCCCACAGGGGCGAGGAAATTTACTTGAAGCCTGTCGTCGATAATGACGGCCTCATGACGATTTCCGGTGCCACGGACAAGGAACCCGGCGGCAACTATATCATCACCCGCGTCGAATCGATCAATGACAGCGGCGATGTCGTCCGCTTCGCATTCCCGGCCAGCCGTCTCTACATGTCTCCTGAACAGCTGAAGAAGCTCTCTGTCGTCGAGCTTTCCGAGCGCGTGCAGGTGAAGGACGAGAAGGGCAAGAAGGTCGAGACACGCATGAAGAATGAAATTTACGCGCAGATCAAGATCAAGGACGGCCGTGTCGTCATCTCCCAGGCGCTTGTCAATGGTTCTCCGGTCGACCAGACCTTCCTGACGGTCGGCAAGAGGCTCTCGGTGAAGTATGCGAGCGGCCCGAAGGAGAAGGATACTTATTCGGTAGGCGGAACGAAGGAAGAAGTCGATCCGGCTGAAAATATATAATTTCCCGTCAATTTTGACGATTTCATAGAGAGAGGCGGATAGCAATGTATATTATCCTGATGCGTCACGGTGAAGCAGTTCCCCAGACGGAAGAAGTGTCTAATCAGAACCGTTCCCTGACGCCAAAAGGCATGCGTCAGGTGAGAAAGTCCGCGCGGATGCTGGCCCATTTCCTGAAGGAAAATCCGATCCGCATTTACACGAGCCCTTATTACAGGACGCGCCAGACGGCGGGGATCCTGGCCGAGGAGTGCTTTGCCGAGGAAATCCATACGGCAGACGAGCTCCTGCAGAGCAGCTGGCAGATGGTCGCCAACCACATCATCCAGGACGGCTCTCCGATTGCGCTCGTCAGTCATCATCCGTTCCTGCAGGCATACCTTCTTTCCTCCTGCAGTGCGGCTATCAAGTTCGACCTGGCAGGGATTGCCATCATCGATTATGACGTGAAATGGAAACAGGGAAAATTCATCGGCTACATCACCCCGGGGCTGAAGCAGCTGAAGAAAGAGGACTGATACGATGAAGAAACTTTTGACGATTGCAGGCTCGGATTCTTCCGGCGGCGCAGGCATCCAGGCAGACCTGAAGACGTTTGCGGCGCTCGGTACGTACGGTATGAGCGCAATCTGTGCGCTGACGGCGCAGAATACACAGGGCGTCACCATGGTGGTGAATACGCCTGAGGAAATGGTGGAGGCGCAGCTGGACGCCATTTATTCGGACATTCCGCCCGACGGCGTGAAGACGGGGATGCTTTCCACCTCCGGCATCACAAAGACGGTCGCATCCTACCTCGAAAAGCATCTGGCATCACCCTTAGTCGTCGATCCTGTCATGGTCGCTACGACCGGCGCCGTGCTTCTTGAAAAGGATGCCATCGAAGCGTATAAGACAAAGCTCATTCCACTTGCCACATTGATCACTCCGAATATTCCGGAAGCGGAAGTGCTCTCTGGGATGGAGATCCATTCGGCTGACGATATGCGCGCTGCGGCAAAGAAGCTCTCCCTTCTGGGCTGCCAGGCAGTCCTCGTGAAGGGCGGCCACCGCGTGGAAGATGCGATGGATATCCTCTATGACGGCAGTGATTTCCATGTCTATAAAGGCGAACGAATTGAGACGGACAATACGCACGGCACAGGCTGCACGCTGTCCTCGGCTCTGGCCGTCATGCTGGCAAGGGGCCTTTCGATAGCAGACGCTGTCACCGGCGCGAAGAAATACATTTCCGGAGCCATCAAGAGAGGCGCTGCCGATTCTGTCGGTCATGGAAACGGCCCTGTCCATCATTTCTGGTTCTACGAGGACAAGTGGGGGGATATGGAATGAATTATCCTTTCTTCGCCTTCATGGCGCGCCTGAAGTACATCGCGCGCTGGGGGCTGATGCGGAATTCCATCCCTGAAAACGATGCCGAGCATACGCTGCAGACGGTCATGATCGCTCATGCGCTGGCTGTCATCAGAAGGGACATTTTCCACGAGGAAGCTGATCCGGAGCGGTGCGCGGCTCTTGCGCTCTACCATGATGCAAGCGAAGTCTTCACGGGAGACATGCCGACGCCGGTCAAGTACTTCACCGAAGACCTTCGGGAGAGGTACCAGGAAATCGAAGATGAGGCAAGGGAAAAGCTTTTAAAGACGCTTCCGCCTGAGCTGCGCGAATCCTACCGCCCGTATGTGGCAGATATGGAAAAGGATCCGTCCTGGCCGCTTGCCAAGGCGGCGGATACGATGAGCGCCTACCTCAAGTGCGCTGAGGAAATCCAGAGCGGGAACAGCGAGTTCCACGAAGCTTTCGAATCGACGGGAGAGAAGCTGAAAGCACTCCATCTGAAGGAAGTCGACTGGTTCCTCGATCATTTCGCAGGCAGCTTCTCGGAGACGCTTGATGAAATGAACCTGCATATAAAATAGAAAAGAGCCGCTGGCGGCAGTCTTGCCATGGCGGCTTTTACTTTTTGGAGGATATATGAATATAACGATCAGAGAAGTGACGGAAGAAGACGCAGAGGCGCTCTCTGCCATCTATCGTCCGTATGTGGAAGAGACGGGAATCACCTTCGAGTACGTACCGCCCGATGCGGAAGAATTCAGACGCCGCATACAGCACACGAAGGAAAAGTATCCTTACCTTGCCGCCTGCGATGAAGGCAGGATCATCGGCTATGCCTACGCCGGGACTTTCATAGGAAGAAGCGCCAGCGACTGGAATGTGGAGCTTTCGATTTACATGGACAGGAACGAAAAGGGAAGAGGCGCAGGGCGCATGCTTTATGAAGCGCTCGAAGAGAAACTTAGGAAGATGGGAGTCATCAACCTGTATTCCGCCATTGCGTGCCCGTCGGGTGAGCCCGATGATTTCCTGGACAATGGAAGCCGCGATTTCCATGAGCACCTCGGATTTCATGAGACGGCACATTTCAGGAAGTGCGGTTTCAAAACGGGCCGCTGGGTCGATCTCATCTGGATGGAAAAGACCATCGGAGACAAGGAAGGCGCGCCGGGAAAATTTTATCCATGGAATGAAGTGAAATAAGAAGAAGTGAAATAAGACTTAACTTATATAAGATGGGGCTGTGACAAAATGTGCAATCATTTCGCCACAGCCCCTTTTGCGTGGGGAGATTCCATTAGAAGATTATCCAACACATTTATATATTTGTGTTATCTGAAAACCTAAAAACCTCGCTGCGCCTTGAGGAAAACCATACAACCGCAGCTTTACTGCGTGGGAACTACTGTATTCGTCAGTTACGCTGCCACCTAGTACCATATAAGTGTAGTCAGATAGGTCGCTCCTATCTACTGCACTTATTTTTTCGTATGATAAGGGAAGCAGTTGGTCTGTCGAAAGCCCACCTTGGTGCAGATGCTTTTTACTGCCACCGCAGAGAAGTGCGACAGCCAACCCCTTGTTGTATGCGCCCGAGTAAGCAGGTTGTCCCTTTCATAGAGAGGCATACGTGTAACAAACTAGGTTGGGATAGGTAATAAGTGTGGCTGGCTACAAAGATTCAACTGACTGCTAAATATTTTTTAAAGGAGGTTGAATTAGTATGACTCGTATCAGTGTCGGTGTTGATGTGTCAAAGAACAGGAGTACCGTATGTATTATGGACCAGGACGGGAAAGTCATTATGCGGCCGTTTCTTGTCTGGCATTCGACTGAGGAGCTCGATTTTCTTGCAGATACGCTCAAGAGGCTTAATGGAGAGGTTAGAGTCATTATGGAATCGACCAGTATTTACCAATATCCGATTGCTCTTCACCTTAAAGAAAGAGGACTTTTTATCTCTATCGTCAATGCATATGAGATGAAGCAGTTCGCTAATATAGATTTTAGAGGCGGCAAAACGGATAAGAAGGACTCCCGCACCATTGCCAGTTACGGAATTAGTTATTGGGATAAGCTGGTGGAATGGCAGATTCCCAAAGACACCTATTTTAACCTGGATCTGCTAAACAGAACCTATATGAACGCGAAAAAACATCGTCAGATAATCCTTCAGGAACTGCAGCATTATATTGACTGTGCTATGCCGGGAATGGATAAAGAGCTTCATTCTCTCAATCTGTCCACTAAGAAAGACTTTATGCTGGATTTTGTGGAGAAATTTTGGCATCGTGATGAGATCGTAAATATGACAGAGGCTGAATTTACCGAAGTTTTCACTGCTTGGGCAAAGAAAAAGGGATACCGCCCAGTCGAAGGTAAAGCCGCTAAGATTTACGCGATCGCCAAAAGCTGTATCCCTTATTACCCAGCAAATCCAACGGTTAAAACCATTCTCCAATGTATCGTCGACAAGCTGAGCGGAGTCAACAGGACTCTTGTCACCATAGTAACACAAATGATTGAAGAGGCCAAGAAACTTCCTGAATACCAGATTGTTAGAGAAATGCCAGGCGTTGGAGATCCATTAGCAGCAAGATTCTTCGGCTCCGCAGGAGATATCCGGCGATTCAAAAACTCAAAGGCACTGGTCGCATATGCCGGGATAGATTCACCTCCCGATGAATCCGGAGATTTCAGTAGTACGCATAGGCATATAACAAAGAAAGGCTCGAAAGTATTTCGTGACACTGGTTACGAAATAATGATGGCTTTAAGGGCTCAGAAGAGAACATGGGAAAAGGTCAGGAAAAATCCTGATGTTTATGATTATATGCTCAGGAAAGAAGCAGAGGGAAAGCCACCAAAAGTAGCAAAGATTGCAGCTTTAAACAAATTCTTACGGATAATATATGCACGAATAAAAGAGTTATACGATAATATGGCACTTGCAGAAAGAGCCAAAACTAAAACCAGATCCAAAACCAGAGCTAAAACTAAAGTCACCGCCTAAGCTCAATGAATTAGCAAGATTTAACTAAAGAAAAGCGCGAAAAAACCGAGGGAAAGATCGGCCTCTTTGTGCTGCCAAAATTAAGTAGAAGAAGGGAAAAACGCCAGATTTAGAAAAAAGTTGCAAAAAAAATGAAATTGGCACTTGCTTTTTGGTAGCAGGACTTCTCCTTTCGGAGCAAGGTTAACACCCTCAAACCTCGCTTCGCTCGAGAAAAGGGAAAGCAGAGTTTTAACGGATTTTGTCACAGCCCAATTTTCTATTGCTAAAAATGAATTGTAAACGTTGAAACGGGAATACAGTTGTTATATCATAAAGATGTTGTTAACCGATTTATTTTAGACGAAGAACAATTGGAGGCAGGATGGTAAAGAACATGACAGCAGAACAGGGCAGGACGAAGGAAATCGTGCTCTTCGGCCTGTTCACGGCGCTGACGGCAATCGGCGCATTCATCCGCATACCGGTTCCGGTTTGTCCCTTCACGCTGCAGCTTCTCTTCACGACGCTGGCAGGGCTGATCCTGGGGAGCAGGAGAGGCGCGCTTTCCGTCGGGCTGTACGTCCTTCTGGGCCTTTCAGGCGTGCCGGTCTTCACGGAAGGAGGCGGTCTTTCTTACATCTTCCAGCCAACGTTCGGCTACCTCATCGGATTCATCGCGGGCGCCTGGGTGACGGGCAGGATCCGCGAGATCACGGGCGGGAAATCGTTTGGACAGATTCTTCTGGCAAACCTTTCCGGGCTTCTGGTCGTCTATCTTTTCGGCATGGTGTATGTCTATATCATCAATAATTTCTACCTTGGAACACCGATCGGCATCTGGCCGGTCGTGCTGTATTGCTTCATTCTGGCGGTGCCGGGGGACATTTGTCTCTGCCTTCTGGCGGCTGTCATGGCAAGGCGTCTCGAAAGAGCAGCCGGGGATTTCATCCGGTAATTTCAACGAAAGAAGGAGCATGAAATGAGCAAAGGACTTTTCATTACAGGAACGGACACGGATATCGGCAAGACGTATGTGACGGCGCTGATCGTCAAGACGCTGAGAAAGTCGGGCTATGACGCAGGCTACTACAAGGCGGCCATCAGCGGAGCACCCACGGTCGCTGCGTCGGATGCGGGCTTCGTCAACAAGTTCGCGGACATCAATGAACCGGAGGACATGATTCTTTCCTATCTCTACCAGCATGCCGTTTCTCCGCATCTGGCAGCACAGATGGAAGGAAATCCGGTCGAGCTTCCTGTCGTCGAGAAAGCATGGAAACGCGTGACGGAGAAATTTCCCTACGTCGTCATGGAAGGATCCGGCGGCATTGCATGCCCGATCCGCCGCGATGAAAAAGCAAAGATCGACCTGACAGACATCATCAGGATGCTGAAGCTTCCGGTCCTCGTCATTGCAGACGCCGGCCTTGGCACGATCAACCATGTCGTCACGACGATCGAATACACCAGAGCGCGCGGCATCCCGGTGAAGGGCGTCATCCTCAATAACTGGAAGGGCGGCGTGATGGAAGAGGACAATATCAAGATGATTGAAGAAATGTCCGGCGTTCCTGTCATTGCCAAGGTCAAGAGAGGGGACGAGATCCTCACCTGCGATCCGAAAGTACTGGCAGACTGCTTCGACGAAGCGTAAATATTCCGGCGGCCGTACACCGCTTATGAAAAGGAAAAGGAGAATCCAATGACTGAAAAAATTGACTGGCAGGCAGAAGACAAAAAATATATCTGGCATCCCGCCATGCAGATGAAAGACAACGAAGTATTTCCTCCGGTCGTCATCGACCATGCCAAGGGCGTCTACCTCTATGACACCGAAGGCAAGCCTTACCTCGACATCATTTCCTCCTGGTGGTGCAACCTCCTCGGCCACTGCAATCCGGAAATCAACGAAGCGCTGAAGCGTCAGATCAACACACTCGAACACGTCATCTTCACGAACTTCTCCCACAAGCCGGCCATCGAGCTCTCCCGCGAACTTGCTGAGCTCCTGCCGAGGGGACTCACAAAATTCACCTATCACGACAATGGTTCCTCTGCTGTCGAAGCGGCGATGAAGATGGCATACCAGTACCACAACCAGACCGGCCATCCGGAAAGACAGAAATTCATGTGCCTGGATTCCTCCTACCACGGTGAAACCATCGGCGCCCTTTCCGTCGGCTCCATAGACGACTACGCAGGCATTTTCCATCCGCTCCTCATGGACAATATCCATTTCAAAGGCCTTGACTGCTACCGCTGCCCGTACGGCAAGGCAAGAGAGACATGTAATATCGAATGCTTCGAAAGCGCAGAAGAAGCCTTCGAGAAATTCGGCAAGGAAACCGCAGCCTGCATCGTAGAGCCAGTCCTCCAGGGCGCTGCCGGCATGAGAATGTACCCGCCGGCCTACCTGACAAAACTCCGTGCACTCTGTGACAAGTACGGCGTGCTCCTCATCGACGACGAAATCGCAGCCGGATTTGGCCGCACAGGCAAACTCTTTGCCATCGAACACGCAGGCGTCAGCCCGGACATCCTCTGTACATCCAAAGGCCTCACTGCAGGCTACATGCCGATGTCCATCACCGTCACCACCGACAAAGTCTATGACGCCTTCTACGACGACTACGGCACTCACAAAGCCTTCGTCCACAGCCACACCTATGCAGGCAACCCGATGGGCTGCGCCATCGCCCTCGAAGTCCTGAAAATCATGAAACGCGATCACATCCTGGACAAAGTCAACGAAGACGGCAAGTACCTCCACGAAGAACTCATGAAAGCCCTCGGCCATCATAAGAACGTAGGCGAAATCCGCCACATCGGCCTCATCAACGCCATCGAACTCGTAGAAGACCCGGCCACAAAGAAAGCCTTCCCGGCTGAAAAGAGAATCGGCTGGCATGTCTTCCGTAAAGCCATGGCCAAAGGCCTCGTCCTCCGTCCGATGGGTGACGTCATCTACTTCAACCCGCCGCTCAACATCTCCAGAGAAGACCTCGACAAAGGCGTCGCACTCTGCAAGGAAGCCGTTGAAGCAGTACTGGGGGAATGAAATAGGGAAGAATAAGGAATAAGAAATAAGAAATACGAAATACGAAAAGGAGAGCCATCGAGGCCCTCCTTTTCGTGTGGGAATCCTTCCCACAAAACCGTACAACCGCGGCAAGGCCGCGGGGAAACTTCACCTCTTTCGTCGCCTAACGGCGCCACTTCCTCCGTGGAGGCAGCTTTTGGCTAGTCCGCTTGCCGGTATTCCCATATTTTGAGAGGATGTTCCCTTCAAAACCATACAACCGCGGCCTTGCCGCGTGGAACTTCAGTTTTCGTCGTCTAACGGTGCGGCCTCCCGCTGTGTGGGCAACTTTCGGTTGGCCCGCTTGCCGATATTCTCATTTGATGCTCAACTGGTACATCGGGATTGTCATGCTTTAGGCTTCCCCACGGGAGCTGGCGACGGAGTCGACTGAGGAGGTGCAGTTTCTCAGCCGCAGGCTGGTTTTATGGTTTTTAAAAGAGATGCAGTTTCCCTTGTTTTCATATTTCCTTCGGAACGAGGTCTTCGTGGCCTAGTTCTTTCAGACGTTCAATGGTAATGTAGTCGATTTGGTCGCATACGGAGTCAAAGTATTTAACCAAATCCCAATTGGTATAACGCAGGACGCAGTTGTTTTGGATTTCCAGTTTTTTGGTGCGCCACTGGTCGTATTTCAGTCCGAAATCTGAGTAGTGCTGGGATCCGTCGAGTTCGATGATGAGTTTCGCTTTTGGACAGTAGAAGTCAGCGATAAATTGCCCGATTATGTATTGCCTTCTGAAGTGTGGACGATAGAATTTCAGGAATTCATACCACAGCTTGGACTCCTGCCTTGTCATGTTGTTTCTAAGTGCTCTCGAACGGTCTTTCATTTGATTGCTTAGCGGCATGTGTTCTTTCATGAGAAGCTCCTTTCCTGCCAAATTTCCGTGAATATTCTTTCTTATTTATACAAGAAAAGGCGTGTCAGAAGCAATACATTTCCTAATCCAAAAACCCCTCCGGCTTTCGGCCGGAGGGGTTTCCTTTTCTGTATTTTTTTAAGATATATGCAGCGTGTTTTTGAAGTCTTTGATGTAGTGTCTGGATACCGGAACTTTTTCCTTGGGGAAGTAGTTCATGGTGAGGAGGAGGGTGCCGTTGTCCTGGCTTTCTAGTTCCTGGATCATGGCAAGGTTTACGATGTAGCCTTTGTGGGTGCGGAAGAAGCCGTGGGGCGCGAGGAGCTGTTCGGCGTCTCTTAGGGCCATCTTGGATTCTATGATGCCGCTGGTGGTGTAGAAGAGGGAGCGGTCGGATTTTTCTGTGGAGATGATGATGATTTCCTGTGCGGGGGAGATCATGACTGTCTTGTCCTTGGTCTGAAGGGAGATGCGCTGGGAGGTGTTGATGATTTCTCCCGGGGAGCGGTGGTTTTCGCGGAGTTCGAGGCTGTCTGCGTATCTTTTGATGGTTCTCTGGATGCGTTTTTCATCGTAGGGTTTCAGGATGTAGTCGAAGGCTTCGAGATCGAAGGCCTGGACGGCGAACTGGCTGTAGCCTGTGGCGAAGACGATTTTGACGGGATAGTCTCTTCTCTGGATTTCCTTGGCGCATTCGAGGCCGTTCATGAAGGGCATTTCGATGTCAAGGAAGAGGATGTCTACGTTCGGGTGGACGTTCAGGAAGTCGAGGACTTCTTTTCCGTTCTTGCATTCTCCGACGATCTGGACGCCGGGAATGGTCGCGAGTTCGTATTTCAGTTCTCCTCTGGCAGGGATTTCGTCATCGGCTACCAGGACGCGTATGTCTTGCATGGTTCAAAGGCTCCTTTTTCTGTTTCAGACTGTGGGATTTGGTGAAAGGTTCATGGCTGCATTTTCTTCAGCTTCGGCCTGTTCGGCTGCTTTTTCTTCTTCAGCGGTGACTTTCGGAATGTTCGTGAAGACGAGGGTGCCTCTTCCTTTGCGGCTGATGATGTGGAGGCCGCTTCGTTCTCCGAAGAGGGAGATGAGGCGCTGGTGGACGTTGATGAGTCCTATGTGGTCGCGGCGTTTGTGATCGCGGAGGAGTCTCTTCCTCTTGGCTCTTGCGATGCCGACGCCGGTGTCGTAGACGTAGATCTTGTAGTGGTCGTCATGCTCGATGAGGCCTGCTTTGATCTGCCCGCCTTCAGGACGTTTGAAGATGCCGTGGATGACGGCGTTTTCTACGAGGGGCTGAAGGAGAAGGGGCGGGACCATGATGTCGTCGAGCTTGTCTTTCGGGAAGTCGTATTCGATCTGGAGACGGTCGCCGAAGCGGGCTCTTTCGAGTTCCGTGTAGCACTCGATGACGTGAAGCTCTTCAGAAAGGGGGATGAGCTTGGACGGGTTGTTGAGGCTGTGGCGGAAGTAGTCGGACAGGTACTGGATGAGGCGTCTGGCTGTTTCCGGATCGCTTCGGACGTAGTAGGAAATGGTGTTTAGTGTGTTGTAGAGGAAATGCGGATTGATCTGCGCCTGGAGGGCCCGGATTTCCGCTTCGGCCAGCAGGTTTTCCTCTTCCTTCAGTTTCTCGGACTCGTAGATAGATTCGAGGATGTGGCAGATGCCGTGAAGGAATTCGGTGCCTGTATTGGTGAAGGTGTCTCCTTTGGATTTGGCGGCGAAGATGGAGCCGACGACTTTGCCCTTGTACTTGACGGGAAGGGTGATGAGGTGAGGGAGGTCAGGAAGCGAGTGCTGCAGTTTCAGTATCGCGATTTCCGCATCGCCCTGGTTCTTGTCGGCGTCGTCTTTATAATTGGTTCTTGTATAAATCTGATCATTATATAAGATGGCGGCCCAGATGAGGCTGGGGAGCGATGTCGTCATGATTTCCGTGACGCGCGCGACGGAGAAGGATTTGAATCCGTCGTGAAGTGTCGAGAAAAGTGTGATGACGGCATTGAAGGTGCTCTTTGTCGTCTGTGTCTTTTCGGAGTCTCTCTGGTGGATGAAGAATTCCATGGCCAGGTAGAAGATGCTGACGGCAATCGTGTTTGTCGCGATAATCGGAAGCGACAGGTGGAAGAAGTTCACCGGATATGTCGTGGTCGTCGGCCAGGTGAGGAAGGCGAAGAAAATCCAGAAGAGGAATTCAAGGATGAACGCATAGAGGAAGGACCAGAACCAGAGATTGTGGTAGTGATGCTTCAGACGGTAGGAGAGGAATCCTGCCGCGATGCCCTGGATGATGGAGAGTCCGCCGTGGATGAAGGAGGAATCCGTATTGATGAAGAAGGCGCGGTGGATGCCGACGATGGTGCCGACGGCCGTCCCTACGATCGGTCCTCCGACGAAGCCACCGAGGATGATCCCGACGGCTCTGAAATTGATGATCCCGCCTCCGGCTCTGACGTTCCAGTACGTCCCGCAGAGTCCTATGACAGAGAATAGTATGATGAAAATTCCTATTTGCTGCCTTGTGAATTCCTTTGCCGTGATGGCCTGCCTGAAGAAGGAGGTGCGGCAGATGAGGAGAAGGAGCAGAAGGAATAAGGATATGCCAAACCAGACATGCTGGATCCCTATGATCCAATTAGGTTCCATGTTGTCACCTCAAAATGCTAAATCAAGTAAGCGGTGTATTTTGCCCGAAAAGTGCGATGAAGGCCGCCTCCGGGAATAAGTATATTATAATTAATACCTTATGTATGTGCAAAGAATCATAGATTATTCAGTATGTATTACAAAATGGGATTAATAACCACTTTCTCAAGAAGTTCCGGTCAATGCAGATTTTTCTATAAGTGTTTTATCTATGATGTAATTAACGGATAATTGCATCTCATCTGCGAATATCTGCATCTTACCCGTCTTGCATCTTACCCTTTTGTACTTGCATCTTATCGCAAAAATAGAGAAGTGACTTTACATTTCCTATATACTGTAACCGATGAAATTCAATGGAATATCTGTGTCTTATGCGCATATATTACTACCATTATACCAAATCTTTCGGGTGGTGCGCGAGAGGCGGATTTCCCGAAAGGGGTGAATTGATTCTGGCTCGTAGCCTTCTGGGAAGAGAAGGCTGTTATAGAGTAAATTCATGTACAGAAAACTGTACGAGTAAAGAAAGGAAGGGATTTTCATGATTATTTATGGTGTTGCTCTTCTGGCAGGCTGCTTCATGGTCGGCAACCTGATCGGCGACATGCTGGGCGTTGTTCTGGGGGTCAAGGCTAACATCGGCGGCGTAGGTTTCGCTATGTTGTTCCTGATCATCATCTCCACCTGGGCACAGAAGAAAGGTCTCATGAAGGAACCAGAAGAACAGGGTATCAAATTCTGGTCCGCTATGTACATTCCGATCGTCGTAGCAATGAGCTCCATCCAGAACGTAGCAGCTGCACTGAGCGGCGGCGTAGTCGCACTCGCAGGCGGCGCTCTGGCAGTAGCAGTTGGTTTCCTCCTGATTCCGGTACTGGCTAAGAAACAGCCATCCGCAGAAGTATCTGCAGCAAAACCGGAAGACAAGAAATAATTCTAGAAAAGAAAAGGAGGTAACAACATGGATATTGTAGCTATTGCAACAAAACTGTTCAATTCAAACGGCATGGTCTTCTCGTTTATGCTTCTTGGTATCATCATGTATTTCGCTTACAAAATTGGGAAGTTGACTCATGGCCGTATCCACGGCAGTGCTATCGCTATTTTCTTCGGTCTGGTTCTCGCTTATATCGGCGGTGCAATGACCGGAGGCCACAAAGGTATCGCTGACGTTCCGCTCTTCGCAGGCATGGGCCTCGTAGGCGGCGCTATGTTCAGAGATTTCGCCATCGTTTCCACCGCATTCGGTGCTGACCTGGAAGAAATCAAAAAAATCGGTGTAAGAGGCGTTCTGTCCCTGTTCATCGGTGAATTCATCTGCCTGCTCGCAGGCTTCGCTGTTGCTTATCCGCTGGGATACACTGATCCAATCGATCTGGTAACCATCGGCGCAGGCATTGCAACATTCGTTGTAGGACCTGTTACCGGCGCAGCACTCGGTGCTTCTTCTGAAGTTATCGCTATTTCCATCGCAGCTGGCGTTGTTAAGTCCGTACTCGTTATGGTCGTAACTCCGTTCGTTGCTAAGATTTTCGGCCTTGACAACCCGCAGTCTGCTATGGCATTCGGCGGCATCATGGGCACCACTTCCGGCACCGCTGCTGGTATGGCTGCTGTTGATCCGAAGCTCGTTCCATACGCAGCTATGACAGCAACATTCTACACCGGCCTCGGCTGCCTGCTCTTCCCATCTGTATTCTATTTCCTGACTCAGATGATCTTCGGTTAATCCGAACCAACAATGTGATTTAACAGAGGTCTGACGCAGCTCCCGCGCCGGATCTTTGGTTAACTCATGCGCCGGCTGACGTAACTTTTACAGACGCGGGCGTAAGAGCTGTACTATAATAATAAGGGGCAGGAGCAATGAAAAACCTGTCATTCATTTGTTTTTATGTTTATTGTGTATAGAAAGGATTGAGAAGATGTTAGAAATCAAACCAAGCACGAAAAACTGGAACACCAGAGGCGAAGACACCGCTGCAAGACTGAAAGATGGTTCTGCATACGCTAAAGGCAAGATCGTAGCTGCTGAAGATACCGTAAAACTCCTCGAAGCAGTACTCCGTCCAGGCGACAAAGTCAATATCGAAGGCGATAACCAGAAACAGGCTGATTTCCTCGCAAAACAGCTTTGCGAAGTAGATCCGACCAAGGTTCATGACCTTCATATGATCCAGTCCACCCTGTCCATTCCGGAACATCTCGATGTTTTCGAAAAGGGCATCGCTCACAAACTTGATTTCGCATATGCAGGAAGCCAGGGCAAACGTCTGGCTCAGATGGTGCAGAACGGCGGCGTAGAACTCGGCGCTATCCATACTTATCTGGAAATGTACTCCCGCTACTTCATCGACCTGGTACCGAGAGTTTCCCTCGTTACCGCTGATGCAGCTGATGCTGAAGGCAACATCTACACCGGTTTCTCCACTGAAGATACACCAGCTATCGTTGAAGCAACCAAATTCAACCAGGGCATCGTAATTTTCCAGGTCAACAAGATTGTTGACAAACTGCCAAGAGTCGATATCCCGGCTGACTGGGTTGACTATGTCATCGAAAGCCCGACACCTTACATGCTGAACCCGCTGTTCACCCGCGACCCGGCAAAGATCACCAACGAACGTATCCTCAAAGCTATGATGGCTATCAAAGGCATCTATGCTGAATACGGCGTAAAGGTTCTGAACCACGGCGTAGGCTTCGATACAGCTGCTGTAGAACTGATTCTCCCGACCTTCGCTGAAAATCTCGGCCTGCGCGGCAAGATCTGCACCCACTGGGTACTGAATCCGCATCCGACCCTGATTCCGGCTATCGAAACTGGCTGGGCACAGGCTATCTACTCCTTCGGTTCCGAAGTAGGTATGGAAGAATACATCAAAGCTCGTTCCGACATCTTCGCTATCGGACCGGACGGCACCATGCGTTCCAACCGTGCATTCGCACAGGCGGCTGGCCACTATGCAGCTGATATGTTCATCGGCTCCACCATGCAGATCGACCGCTTCGGCAACAGCTCCACCGCTACAAAGAACAACGTAGCAGGCTTCGGCGGCGCTCCGAACATGGGCTGCGATGCTAAAGGCCGTCGTCATGTAACCGAAGCTTGGAAGAAAGCCGGCGAAGAAGTAGCTAACCGCTATGAACTCATGGGCGACAGAAACCGCGGCAAGAAGCTGGTTGTTCAGATGATTACCACCGTTTCCGAAAAAGGCTTCCCGGGCTTCGTAGAACAGCTTGACGCTGTAGCTCTGCAGAAGAACGCAAACCTGGATCTGGAACCAATCATGATCTACTCTGATGACCTGACCCACATCGTATCCGAAGTAGGTATCGCTTACCTCCACAAGTGCCACAACATGGAAGAAAGAATGAACGCTATCCGCGCTGTAGCAGGCAAGACAGAAGTAGGCAAACTCGAAGATCCGGAAATCACCAAGAAACTCCGCAAGGAAGGCATCGTAAAACTTCCGGAAGACCTCGGTGTCAACCCGGCTGAAGCAACCAGAGATCTGCTGGCTGCTAAGAACATGAAGGACCTCGTTGACTGGTCTGGCGGACTCTATGATCCGCCGGCTAAATTCAGAAACTGGTAATCCATTCAGTTCTTGAGTAAAGCTGTGAAATAAAAGGGGCTGTGACAAAATGTGCAATCATTTTGCCGCAGCTCCTTTTTGCGTGGGTATAGTGGGTATATTCGATTAGAGGATTATCTAACAAATGTATTTATCGACTCTATCTGAAAACCTCAAAACCTCGCTGCGCTCGAAAACTACTGTATTCCCGGTCTCCGACCGGACCTTCTCCTTCGGAGCAAGGTCAACACCCTTAAACCTCGCTTCGCTCGAGAAAAGAAAAAAGCAGCGTTTTAACGGATTTTGTCACAGCCCCTTTTTGTTATTCTGGAATTTGTTTCTGTGATTCTGAAATGAGGTCTTCGTGGCCTAGTTCTTTCAATCGTTCACTCGTGATGCTTTCAATGTGTTTGCATACACCGTTAAAATTGAAGAAGATATCAGCTTCAGAGTACCTGAGAACACCGTTGCTCTGAAGTTCGCTTTTCCGCTGATTCCACTTTTCGTATGACAGGCCCAAATCGGAATGCCGGCTTTTGTTCTCTACTTCTATGATGAGTTTTGCTTTAGAGCAGTAGAAGTCAGCAATATAATTTCCAATCACAAATTTCCTTCTGAAGCGGGGCTGATGCTTCCTGAGGAACCTGAACCAAAGATTCGATTCCATACCTGTCATTGTTTTCCTCTGCGCCTTGGCACGTTCTTTCATTTCTCTGTTGAGGGGCGTAAAGTCAGCCATAATTTTCTCATTTCTAACATCTAAATTTTTTCCGGATACTCTTCCTTATTTATACTATATTAATTACATAGTATGCAATATACTTTTCACAAAAAAGGAGCAGCCCTTTTCAGAACTGCTCTTTCTAATTCCTATTCAATTAATTGTTTGCAGATTTCTCACTTCTAAGGAGGATGACCTGGTTCTTCCCTGCGCCTTTTGCGGTGTAGAGGGCGCTGTCCATTCTTCTGTAGAAGCTTTCGAGTGTTTCTCCTTCGTAGGAGGTGGTGACACCGAAGCTTGCAGTGACGGCTTTGCCGTCTGGCAGGATGTCTGCTTCTGCGAAGTTTTTTCTCATGCGGTCAGCTACTTTCTCGGACTGGTCGATGTCCGTGTCCGGCAGGAGAATGACGAATTCGTCGCCGCCCCAGCGGCCGGCATAATCGGTCGGGCGGACGCCGCTTTTCATGATGTCGGCAAGGCGGATGAGTACATCGTCGCCGACGCTGTGTCCATAGGTGTCGTTGATATGCTTGAAGGAGTCGATATCAATCATGATGGCTGAGAATGTGTGGTGCGTCTTGTTGGTGTCTTCTATGAGGTGGCGGAGGACCCACTCGATGCGGCCTCTGTTCAAAAGGTCCGTCAGGCTGTCGTGGCTGGCTACGAAGGCGAGCTTCTGGTAGGCGTCGGACAGTTCCTTGGATGTGACGGTGATGAAGGAGGCAAGGCGCTGAACGGTGGAGAGGGAGTCATCGAGGTTCAGTGCCGGGTCGTTTTCCATATGCGACGGGTCACCGGTGATGTCTGCGATGGTTCTCTTATGGTCTTTCGTTTCTTCACGGAAGGCAGCGGAAACAAGGTTCATGTTCATTGTGTAAACGTGGCCTTCGATGCGGTCGATTTCACCTCTGGTGTAACCACCGGCAGCAGGCGTGATTCTTTCGTAGGCGCTCAGGATCTGGTTGACGTCGTCTTTCAGATAGTATCTTCTGACGACGCAGGAGAAGAGGAGCATGCCCTGCGGTCCGAAGTCGCGGATGCGGCCTAAGACTCTGCGGCTGCCATTGATGATTTCATTCGGGTCGCCGTATGCCATGCGGAGCTTGTCTCCAACGTGGAGGGCGATGTTGAATACGAGAGAGCCGTCTTTGCGGCAGCTCATCGGAAGGCGGGCGAGTTCGACACCGTCTTTTTCGACGACGAGCGAAAAGCTCAGTGTCTTCTTGTCGAAGTCGACAGAAGGGTCGATTTTCAGATATTTCTCATAGAAGTTGACGGCAATATGGTCGAGTTCCTTGATGACCATATTGCCGTCCATGGCGGTAATCGTGACCTGACGGCCCAGCGGCTGCCAGCCGAGTACCGAACGGGTGAGGACTTTGACGGTGCCTCTGAAGAGCATGATGACGAATCCTTCATTCATGATGGCTTCTTTATCAAAGATATAGGATGGCTGATTGAGATCATCCGTGTCTGCGCCGCCGCCGAAGATTGCAACGGATGGCGGGAGCGCTGAAATAGCGTCCAGGAAGGGCTCTACATTGCCCGTGAGCTGGGTTTCCAGGATTTCCACTGCGCGAAGATCCTTCATGTTTCTGCAGACTTCAAAGCACTTCTCAGCCGCATCTTTGATGCTCATGTCTTTCATATTATAGTGCAGCACTTCGACAGGACTTTCGTCAAAGGCCATGAATGAAAGGATGGTCTTTCCCGTATTCATTTGTCCGTCTTCTATGCCGCCTGCGGTCGTGAGCCCTGCGATAGCAGCTCTTGGAAATGCTTTTGAGAGCCCGTCTGTCATTGCCTGGATCAGCGCGGGATCATTCCAGTGTGTGAAAATCGAGATGGAAAGATAGGGTGCAGGAGTTGGGTGAGCTTCCTGGAATGCTTTGATGCATCCGGAAAGTTCAGCAATGTCCTGCAGAGTATACGTGTTTCGATACAAAGCCAATCATTTCCTTTCATGGTACTGTGCTCGGTTTTCATTGAAAGCTAAAGCTTCATTGAACTATATACCGATTTGGGAATACTTGATTATTTTTTTGAACATATATATAACTTTATATTTAGTTTATAATAATAATCACACTTACACATTATAGCACTGGAAAAAAGTGTTTTCAAATGAATCCTTTGAATATTTAAATGTCTTTCTTACCACATGCCGGCGGGCATTTTGTTTCGTAAAACCCTATTCTTTTTGAGATTTCTGCCCACCTCGCTTTCATAGAAACATGTTGATATCTACTTATATTGTAGTACTTTTACAAAAATAAATAAAGAAGATTATTATAAACTATGCAACCGATTCGCAATAAGTGGCCATAAAGGATGCCCTGCTGCCTATCATGCAGGGAAAACGTAAAAATACGGGCGATAATAGCCGCTCTCACAGTAGCGGAGGGTAGCTGCGAAACCGGTGAAAATATCCTTTCGTATGAGCAAAGCGAGGTTTAGCTGTCCCCGTTAGGGGAAAGTGGCGCGAATGCGCCGAAAGGGGTTCATTTTGCTAATCGCAGCTCGGTTGTATGGTGTATAAGAAAGCGCACCACTCAAAAACCGCTGCAGGAGAATGATGGCACATTCTCCTGCAGCGGTTTCCTTTTTTATTCTTCTTCTTTGACTGGATTGATTGTCCTTATGATCCAGCGTTCTCCGCCGGTGAATTTGCTGTTGTGTTTTCTTGCAGCGTCTTCACTTCTCTTGGAAAGATCCTTGACGGCTTCTTCGAGGGAGTGGATGGTTTTCACGGCTGTATCAGAGCGCATGTCTTCTCCGCATACGGGGCAGACGGGCGGGTGGATGAAGGAGGTGTTCACGCGGGATTTGCAGTGCGGGCAAGTGATGAAGTCTGCGCTGAATTTCTTCTCGTTCTGCTCCTTGGAGTAGGAAGCGAGGCGTTCCTGCTTTTCCTTCAGCCTTCTTTCGAGGGAAATCATCTGCGGGGATGGTTCGATGCCGATCTTGTACTTGACGGCGTAGGTGGTCGGTATGGTTTTCAGGTATTCTTTCGCCTGGCGCTTCGTGTTGAAGACTTTTTCCTTGAAGGTGAGTCCTTTGAAGACGCGGTTGGCTTCTCGTTTCGTGAAGCCTTCCTCGACCATGGAGGATTTCATGGCGTCCTTGATCTCGGCTGACGGGTGGGTGATGTCGAATTCCCAGTATTTGTCAGCCCAGAGGGAGGAGGCTTTTGTTTCTCCTTCAGGCGCTGCTGTTTCTTCCTCGGGCTCTGGTGCGGGCGCGGGGATGGATTTCTTTGTCCTGCGCGGCTTGGGCGATTCGCCTTCTGCCTTCTTGCTGCGGGACTTTTTCAGTTTCGCAGGGCCCGCTTCAAATGAAAACAGGTCCGTTTCAGTAAAGTTCGGATCTTTGGACATGTTTAAACTCCTCCGGTAAATAGTTTTGGCTCTATCATACCATGGATATCAAGTATGGTACAGGCGTTCCATGAAATTTTAGCAGAATTATACAGATTTCCTGAGAAAAAGCAAGAAATCTCCCGAAAAAGACGATGGAGCCTTATAGTCCGTTTTTTTTTTTACCGGATGGTTTATAATGTAAAAGTAACTTCATAGAAATGGACAAGGGTGTCCGCGGCATTGTATTTGCCGCGGCCTTTTTTGCGTCCGGAGGCGGGAAAATCCGCAGTTTTCGTTGAAGCGGCGGTTTTCTCATGCTAAAATGAGGGAAATGCATTGACCGGGCAACCAGCTATTTAGGAGGAGGATGTAAGTATGTACAGTATTGCTGCACCACATGCAAAAGGAAAGAGCGCAGAAGACAACATTTTTGCTGCTAACAACAGAGCGATCGCACTGGCTAAGGAAATCGGCGTGGAAAACGTCACCAATGCCACAGTAGGATCCATTCTTGATGAAGACGGAAGCCTCGTCGTTCTTGATGTCGTCAAGCAGGAACTGAAGAACCTGACACCGCCGGAATTCTGCGCATATGCTCCGATCAAGGGCTATGATGAATTCCTGAAGGATTGTATCGATCAGTGCTTCGGCAAGTCCCGTCCGGAAGGATACATCGATGCCTGCGCAACACCTGGCGGCACCGGCGTCCTGCACCATGTCGTGCACAATTATTCCGAACCAGGCGATGAAGTGCTCATTACTGACTGGCACTGGGGCGCTTATGACAGCCTGATCGACGACAACAACCGCAAGGTCCGCACATTCTCCTTCCTGACAAGCGACGGCCATTTCAATGCCGCTTCCTTCAAGGAAAATGTAGAAGATATCCTGAAGAAACAGGACAATATCGTCATCATTCTGAACGGCATTGCCAACAACCCGACCGGCTACTGCATGTCCGTGGCTGAATGGCAGTCTGCTGTCGATGTCCTCAAGGAAGCAACCAAGGATGAAACAAAGAATGCCATCCTGATTGCTGACGTTGCATACCTCGACTACAGCGGCGAAAAGGAAGAATGCCGTGAATTCTTCAAGGTATTCGGCGGACTCCCGAAGAACATCCTCGTCGTTTGTGCATACACCCTTTCCAAGGGCTTCACGATGTACGGCCAGCGCATGGGCGCTATGATCGGCATTTCCTCTGACAAAGACGTCATCAAGGAATACGTCGATATCAACCAGTACAGCAGCCGTGCTACATGGTCCAACTGCAACAGTGCAGCTCAGCATGCAATGATCCGCATCTGCCAGGATCCGGAAAAGATCAAACAGCTCGACGCTGAAAGAGCCAAGTACTACAAGCTCATCCAGGAAAGAGCCGCTATTTTCGTAGAAGAAGCACAGAAAGAAGGAGTGAAGTTCGTTCCTTACATCTCCGGTTTCTTCATCACGATTCCTGTCACCAATTCCCAGGCTGTCTGCGACATCCTTGAAAAGGATCATGTATTCATGGTTCCGCTGAAGAAGGGCATCCGCCTTGCCGTATGCTCCGTTTCCAAGAAAAAGATGCACGGCCTCGCTCACAAGCTCGCTCTGGCTATCAAAGAAGCTGGCGCACAGCAGTAATCTGAAGGGCTTTCTGGAGCCCTGTAAATAAAAAAATGAGGGGTGAAGCTATTGGAAAACTTATTTGCAGCTCTGAATGCAGTACTCAGCTTCGTCACTCCGGTTTCTGACTTCTTCTGGGATTTCCCGAAGATGTTCGGTTTCTGGAAGGACATCCCTGTCTTGGGGTCATTCTCCCTGGCCATCATCGTACTGGTGGGATCAGGCATTTATTTCACACTTCGCCTCGGATTCGTACAGATCCGCCAGTTCATGACGGGCGTGCGGACCCTTGCCACGAGAAGAAGCATCCACACGGGTATTTCTCCTCTGGCGGCCTTCCTCCTTTCGACGGCTATGCGCGTCGGCCCGGGCAACATGATCGGCGTCACGGGCGCGATTGCTGCCGGCGGTCCGGGAGCACTCTTCTGGATGTGGATTTCCGCTTTCTTCGGCATGGCGACAGCCTTCACTGAAGGCACGCTCGCACAGATTTTCAAGGAAAAACGCGGCGACAACTTCGTCGGCGGCCTTCCTTTCTATGCAAGGCGCCTTTGCGGAAATAAGGCATGGGTAGGCGTGGCTCTGTCTGCTCTCTATATCTTCTACGCGCTCATGTGCCTTCCGGCGCAGGGCCTGAACGTCATCACATCCCTGGGCTCGATCGTCGGGCTCGTTGGCGGAGAGGAAATTCCGCTGCGGTCGACATTCTACTACGTCATGTCGATTCTTCTGCTTGTCTTCATCACCTTCATGGCGTTTGGCGGCATCAAGCGTATTTCCCGCTGGGCAGAGATCCTTGTCCCGGTCATGGCAGTCATTTACATCGGCACGGCCATCCTTCTCATTCTCACGAACCTGGGAAGCGTTCCGTACTTCTTCCATGCCGTCTTTGCAGGCGCCTTCAAGCCGGAAGCTGTCTTCGGCGGCGTCCTCGGTACTGCACTCCTGCAGGGCGTCAAGAGAGGACTCATGTCGAACGAAGCCGGCCAGGGCACCATCACGATGGCAGCTGCTTCCGCTGAAGCGCACCATCCGTGCGAACAGGGCATCATTTCCGCTCTCGGCGTATTCCTCGATACCCACGTCATCTGCACCATGACAGGCTTCATCATCATCATGGCTCACCAGTGGGCGCTGAATCCTGAAGAATGGAAAGCGGCAGGCACCTATCCGAAATTCCTGCTCTCCATCCATGCGCTGACTCCGGATCTCCTGCAGACCTTCGTCATGGTCATGGTCTCCATCTGCTTCTGCCTCTTCGCATACACCTGCGTCATGGGCTTCGTTACCTTCTCCGAAATTTCCGGGAACCGTATTTCCAGTTCCACTTCTTTCATCACCGTTCTCCGTCTGCTCTGCGTCTTCGTCACTGCATTCGGCATTGCCTGCAGCATCGCCGGATACGACCTGTCGAACCTCTGGGCATTCTCTGACCTTGCAAACATCATCATGGTATACTGCAACGTTCCGATGCTCTACCTCGGTTTCCGCTACGTAAGAAAAGCCGCTGCCCACTATGCAAAGAACGACGGCACGCCTTTCACCTCCGAAACCATCGGCATGAAAGTCGACTACTGGGACGAAAGAAAAGACGACTAAAAATAAAGAGATGTGGAATCCGCTGTGGGTTTCACATCTTTTTTGTTGGGGAAGGCCAGCCGGGGATGAAACATTATTTCAAGAACGTATGGCGTTTTCTCTTTCTTTTGCATTTCTTTCGCAAGTTAAAGAAAGATTGATAAATAGAAATATAGAAATGTGATAAGTGAAGTGTTATAATGAACTTGAAGGGTAAGAAGACCTTTCACCAACCACTGCCGCAAAGGCAGCGAAATCGGAACACATGCGTTTTCTCCTTTCCGGATTAGATTGTATGTAGTGAATGATAGTTCATGAAACTTATATGCTTTTTTTAGGATTTGAGTTGTCAGTTCTACTGTTAGCTGTTCCGTGTTCCGTACGAGAAAGCTCCGGGAAACCGGGGCTTTTTTGTTGCCTCTGAAAGGTGAAGATTGACAGGAAGGCGCTCTGCGTCTTATCCTTATAAGATAAACAGGAAAAGAGGGAAACCATGAAGACGATATCGATTGTGATGTTTGATGATTTTGAAACGCTTGACGCATTTGGTCCGGCAGAGGTCCTGTCCAAACTGGATGGATACGAGATCCGCTCCGTATCGCTTCTTGGCGGCATCGTGACAAACAGCCAGGGCATCATGGTCGTGACCGAGCGCATGCTCGACGTGCAGGATTCAGATATCCTCATCGTCCCGGGCGGCATGGGAACAAGAACCCTTGTCACCGACGACTGGTTCCTCTCCGGCCTCGGCGATCTTGCCTCGAAGACGAAATGGGTGCTCTCCGTCTGCACAGGCTCTGCTCTTCTGGCGGCGGCAGGCATTTTGGACGGCCGCCACGCGACGACCAATAAGAATGCCTTTGACTGGGTCAGGAACCAGGGGACAAGCGTCCTCTGGGAAAGAGAACCCCGCTGGGTCCGTGACGGCAATATCTATACCGCCGCCGGTGTCTCCGCAGGCACCGACATGGCAGTAGGCTTTGTTGCCGATCAGTTCGGGAAAGAAAAAGCAGAAGAAATCTGCAAGCAGATAGAATACCACTGGTACGACAACGCCGCCCATGATACGTTCTGAAAAGCAAATAAGAAATAAAAAAGAGGTTGTAGAAATGTGCGATCATTTCTACAACCTCTTTTTATTATTTCTTTACTGCTCTTGGTCTCCTTCCGCTCGACTTGATGAACTTCTGTATATAATAGGAAATCTCCGCATAGAGAATCGCAATCGTCAGATGGGCGAGAACAAAGGCAGGCACGTTTGGCGCGCGCATCCGTGTCCCCGTGACAGGAAGCAGGAAAATACGATTTCCCATGTGGAACCCAAACGAGAAGTAAATTCCTGCAGCGGCCAGTGCCACAGCAAGCACCTTAAGGAAAATAGAAATAGTCTTCGTATTTCCCAGGTGCAGAGCCTTCTTGAAACGCGGAAGAAGAGCGCTCCAGTGGATCCCCAGGTGCAGCCCAATTGCAACGAGCATCACATAACCGCCGATCCGGTGAATCCTGTGAACGATGAGCGGCGCATTGATATCCAGCGACAGCTTGTAAGAAATCAGCGGCGCCGTAATCATGACTGCGAGGAACGAACCTATAAGCACGACATCGATCAGAAACGTGAACCGCCTGTCCCAGTTCCACCGCCCGCGCGGAAGAGACTTATACCACTGCCTGTTCAAATAATTATGGAAAATGATGATGACAAAGAAAATCATCCCGAAGATTTCATGATGCGAACTCCCGATCTGGCGGTAATCCAGAATCGCGAGGAATAAGACAAGCATCACCGTGTCTACAATCATACGAAGCTTCATAATAAACCTCCCAAGAACCTCTTTTCTTCATTTTAGCATGCGGTAGGATACCATGTGAAATGCGAAATATGACAGAGAAACTATAGAAGAAATGTATGGAAAAGGAAATCAAAAAAGCTGCAGCGAAACAGGCAATCATTTCGCCACAGCCCTTTTTCAATTAACGCACAGGTTTTGCTGGCGCTTTACGTCCCAATTTCCTAAGATGCATCTGAATGAAGTAAGACACCGCCGCAATACCGATGACATCCACCAAATGTCCCAGCATACCGATATACACGCCGGAAGGATTCAGATTCGGACGCGTGCCCGTCGGAAGAATAAAGTAAATCGCGCCGAGAACGATCCCAAGGACCACGAGCCGGACGATTATTCCAGCTGTCGAAACATTAGCAAGATGCAGCCCGTTCACAAAACGAGGTTTCAAAATCGCCCAGTGAATCCCAAGATGCAGCCCGATCGCCGCCAGCATAAGAGCGCCGCCCGCTTTATGGATACCCTCAAGAAAATGAATATTGAAACCAAGAGAGTAGGAGCGGGAAATGAATGGAGCAGTAAGGAGAACAGCCAGGAAAGAAACAATCAAAAGCCCATCGACCGCAGCCGTATACTTCCTCTCCAGTCCCCAGGACCCTTTACTCAAAGACTTGTACCACTGCCTGTTCCAGTAATTGTGCAAAAAGACCAGAACAAAAAGCACAATGCCCAAAGTCTCATGCCAGTAATTTCCAAGCGGCTTGTACCCGACCACGATCAGAAATACAAACAGCATTGTCATATCCAAAATAAACTGCTTCTTCATCCCGCTCGCCTCCTTGCAAAATCTGTATTGATTCTTTTCTATATTTTAGCATGAACAAACGCTGAATTGTGACAGTTAAACAAAATTTTATCTTTGACATGAGGGAGAGGAAATGCCTGGCATAAAAGTTTTTTATAGTACATTCCTATGACAAAGCGTGACATGTTTATCTGTTATAATAAAAACAACTTATTAAAAATCCGTAAATAAAAAATATAGAGATGAATCATTTTTCGAAGAGGAACTGCGATGAAAGAGATTCTGAAGAAATCGAATTACAAAGCGATTCTGCATTCTAAACGTGCCAATATTTATTATCTTGAGAAATGCCGAGTCATGCAGAAGGATGGACGTGTCGTCTACTTGACTGAAAGCAGCGATGAAAATTTATTCTGGAATATTCCTGTTGCCAATACGACGGTCATTCTTTTGGGGAGCGGCACATCCTTGACCCAGGCAGCTGTCCGGGTGCTTGCTTCTGCAGGTGTCATGATCGGATTTTGCGGGGGCGGTGGTACGCCTCTTTTTGCCGGTACGGATATTGAATGGATGATGCCGCAGAGCGAATATCGTCCGACGGAGTACATGCAGGGGTGGATTTCGTTCTGGATGAATAAAGAAAGACGCCTCGAAACGGCTAGAGACTTCCAAAGAGCCAGATGTGATTTTCTTGAAAAAACATGGGGGAAAGATAGGGATCTGCATGAGGAAAATTTCAATGCGGACGATCCTGAAATCGAAAGAGCATTGGCGGTTTATAGAGGTAAGATAGACAGTGCAAAAGACGTGACGGAATTGTTACTGTCAGAAGCAAAATTCACCAAATCCCTCTATAAATATGCAGCTAAGAGAACCAGACTTCCGGATTTTACCAGGAATCATGACGGTGATGATGAAGCGAACATCTTCCTGAATCATGGAAACTACCTCGCCTATGGTTTGGCAGCTTGTACTCTCTGGGTATTGGGAATTCCGCATGGGTTTGCGGTCATGCACGGTAAAACAAGGCGCGGCGCGCTTGTCTTTGATGTGGCGGACCTGATCAAAGACTCAATTATTCTGCCTTGGAGTTTTATTTCAGCAGCCAGAGGCGATGATGACAAGCATTTCCGTATGACGTGTTTGAATAAATTGACAGAACATAAAGCACTGGATTACATGTTTGAAATCGTCCAACGCAGTAGTTTGAAATATGGGCCGGGTGATTTCCTATGATGGTATTATTGATCAGCCGAAGCACCGGTAAGTCACAGAAAACGGTCCGTACGATCTTGGACAGCTTTGCGGAAAGAATTGGGGATGACGCCTGGCGCACGGTTATAACTTCGGACGGTCTGGAAGCAGTGCGGACTGCGCTTCGGAGAAATGCTACAAAAAATACGGCGGTTTCTTGTCATTGGATCAGATCGAGGGCAAGAAGCGATCTGCTCTGGATTGTCGGTGACAGAAGCCAGTTCAATGATGCAGGCGCTGTACCTGTTAATACGACGAAAAAGAAAATCATCCATTCTGAATGGGAAAACGACTGGCAGTACCTGCCGATTATTAAAGAGCTGGCCGGTCTGGCGGGACTTTTTCACGATTGGGGCAAAGCATCGGATTTCTTTCAAAAGAAGCTGCGCTCAGGAACGAAAGAGCGGGATCCGTTCCGTCACGAATGGATGAGCTGCAAGATGATTGAAGCATGCGTAGAAGCATCAGGCGATTTTGAAGATGATACACCTTGGCTCAAGAAATTCGCTGATGGCACATTTGAAGAAGAAATCGTTTTAAATATCTTGAAAAATGAAGCTAAAGCGGGGAAATCAGATGTAACGAAGTTAAAAAAGCTTCCGCCTGCCGCGGAATGTCTCACGTGGCTGATTCTTTCACATCATAAACTTCCGGATTTAAATAAGGATGACCGGCGCGCTTATGAAGATGAAAAACGAGAAACTTTTTATGAAATGATGAAAAGTTTGAAATCATCATGGGGATACGAAAATGATGATCCGGATTTTGTAGAGAAGCGGCAGGAATGTTTCCGCTTTTCTCATGGGATACTTTGGAACGAAGGAAACATTTGGAAAAAGCATCTGAAGAAATGGACCGGCAGACTTCTTCAGGATTACGATACCTTGAAGCGGATCATGAAAGATCCTGACTATGATCCGGCTTTCCGTGAAATACTGCTTAACGCTCGCCTGGCATTAGTTTTGGGAGACCATTATTTTTCCTCTTTGGATGGCGATGCGAAGCAGGACGACGGGAAGTGGAGCGCGAGAGACCTTTGGGCAAATACCTTTTCTTTCAGGAATAAGAAAAGAAAATCTGAGAAGAACCAGTTTCTGGAGGAGCATATGACGGGCGTTTCAGATCAAGCACTTCGCGTAGCGCATCAGCTGCCTAGATTTGCGGAAGAGATGGAAAAGACGTATGACGTCAAAGCTTTGAAGAAGAGAAGCCCTGGAAAGTTTTCCTGGCAGGATAAGGCGGCTGAGACAATACGAAATTTCCGCAAAGATCGTGGAGAAGATCAGGTATCTTTTGTTGTAAATATTGCAAGTACTGGCTGCGGTAAAACTTTTGCCAATGCAAAAATTATGAGAGCGCTTTCTCCAGGAGGAGATTCCCTGCGTTACATTCTGGCATTAGGACTCCGTACTCTGACACTGCAGACCGGCGATGAGTACAGAGAAAGAATCAAACTCAGCAAAGATGACCTTGCTGTATTGATCGGGTCAAAAGCAGTTCTGGAACTTCACGAAGGAGATAAGGAGCTGGAAGAAAAACGATCAGCAATGGAAGATGAAGACGGCGAAGATATATCTCTCGCTGAAGGGCTTGCTTATGAAGACTCTTTGAACGATGAGCAGCGAGCTTTCATGAATATTTTCTTCAAACCTGCGAGAGGGATCGATGCAGATAAGAACAGTGCTTTCTTGTACAAGCCCGTTCTCGTTGCGACAATCGATCATATGATGGGGGCGACAGAAACAATACGGGGCGGACGCTTCATTCTTCCGATGCTCCGGCTGATGTCCTCTGATTTAGTTATCGATGAAATCGATGATTTTACGCAGAAAGACCTGACTGCCATTTCCCGGCTCGTGCATCTGGCGGGAATGTATGGAAGAAATGTTGTTCTTTCTTCAGCGACAATTCCTCCCGATTTGGCAGAAGGCATGTATAGAGCCTATATAGCCGGTGTGAAATGCAGGAACAGTTTCTTTATTTCCAAGAAACGTGTCAGCGTCGTACTCTGTGATGAATTCCGAACTGAGATGAAGTTTATGAATACAGATGATGATTCCGACTATAGCGCATTTCATCAATCATTCATCGAAAAGCGCGTCGCGAAATTAACACGGCAAATAACAAAGAGGTCAGGATACATAGCAGATTGTGAGGATGAAGACACTGAAGATGCCAAGTCTGATAAGATGCAGTCGTACTTCGAAAGCATCCGGAAACAGGTTGTCCGTCTTTCCAAAGAAAATTTCGTTGTAGACGAGAAGACAGGCAAAAAAGTATCTATTGGTGTTGTTCGTATGGCAAATATTGATCCATGTGTAAAAGTCAGCTTGTACCTACTGCAGAATACGGATTGGGATAAAGATGATATAACACCGCGCATTATGACCTATCACAGCCGGCAGATTTTGCTGCTTCGTCATGAGCAGGAAAAGTATTTGGATAGTGTATTGAAGAGGAAAACGCTGTATGGAGAGCCTGTTGACATCAAGGATCCGGTTCTCCGAAAACATATTGATCAAGCAACAACAGATTATGTCGTTTTCATTATTGTTGCAACGCCTGTAGAAGAAGTAGGACGGGATCACGATCTCGATTGGTCAGTGATTGAGCCTTCGTCGTATCGCTCGATTATCCAGCTTGCCGGACGAGTCCTTCGTCATAGAATCATGAGCGAAAATATTGAGAAGGAAAATATAGCCGTCATGCGATGGAATCTAAGAGGATTAAATGGAAAGGCACCTGCCTTTATATATCCAGGCTATGAAAGTGGAAAGAATAAGCTGGAAAGTCATGATCTTAAAGGTATTTTGAAAGAGGATGTTTTAAAGAGGATTGATTCCATTCCGCGTATTAGAAAAGAGGACCCGCTAACCTGGAGAACGAATTTAATTGATCTCGAGCAGAAAGCGATGGAAGATTTCAACGATAAAGAAAGCAGCGGAGCCAAAGCGGTCAATGGATGGATCCGGGAATATTGGTGGATGACAGCATTGCCGCAGCGTTTGAACCGATTCAGAGAAAAAACGTATCCAGATGTACGCCTGACCGCATTGTTTGAAGATAATAAGATCAAGTTTTCTGAGTATATAGATAGGGAATTTGTTTCAGTAGGAAGGAAAAGAAGCATTGAAGCGTTTCCAAAATTTAAGGAGGGGATCGAGAAAAACTTATGGCTGAAGAGGGATTATAAAGAAGCATTGAAACGTTATGTAAATGATTCAGATTTCAGGCAGGAAGAAGAAATTCTTTTTGAAAAGTCTGAGAAGTATGGAGAAATTATCATACCTGACAATTTAGAAAAAGAATGGTTTTATTCTGACCAATTCGGATTATTCTCGAAAACGAGTGTTTAAGAAGGAAGGGAAGGGAGAAATTTGGGAGAAATTGCGGAATTTCTTGAAAGTAGAGCAGTCGCTAAGAAAATTGTCGAAGACCGCAAGAAACTACCAGACGGTTTTCTAGATGAAGAAGCCAGGCGTGTTAAGATAGGCGTCTGGGTACGCGATCTCTTAGAGAAGCAAATATCTAAATACACATTAGCAACACATGTGGGAAGATTTGCTAATCCTGACAGTACTGTGCATCTCTATGTAGAGAGCAAAGAGAGGCCTGACGGATATTTGACAACGGAAAATACACAATGTGAGACGGATATCGTGTATCCGAATGCCAATATCATGACAGCGGCCATGCTTCTCTTGTATAAAATGGAAGACGGACAGTCTATATTGGAACACATTCTGAACCAGGATGGAAAAGCCGATGAACTGAAGCTTTATGGAATTGACTCGGAGAAATTGTATCAGCAATTTAAGGACCTTAAGACAGGAACCAGGGGATTTACAGATAAGAATTTAAGGCAGGTCTATTTCCCAATAAGTGAAGGAGAATATCATCTTTTGACAGTAATGCCAAGCACTAGTGAATTGGGAACATTGTTTGATAAGCTGAACATCATTAGAAGAGAATTCTCTGCTGCAAGGGATCCTAAAGATCCTAATTATGGGAAGGACTGCAGCAATGTCTGGGATAAGACGGTCATCACCTTCGGCGGGACAAAGCCGCAGAACATTAGTGGGCTTAACATGCTGCATCATGGGGAAGGATATCTGGTTTCATCACTTCCGCCTGTTTTGAATGAACGGGATTTAATTCTTCCAAAGAGGAATTTCTTTAAAGAATCCGTTCCGTATTCCGAATACAGATCTTTCGTATCACGTTTGCATGCATTATTTAAAATCAATTGGAATAATGCAGGTATTAGAGAGAAGAGAGATCGGATCCTTGGGGGAATCATTGATACGGCCATGATGACTGCCGGAAGAATCCGTGAAGAGAATCCTTCTGGCTGGAGTGATGATGAAAAGTACAATGGGCTTCCACGTTTTCAGAAAATCTGGCTCGACAATGCATACGAAAGTGAAAGAGAAGGAGACGCGTGGGTAGAAGCTGTCAGCAAGGATTTCGCGCGCTGGATTATTCGTACATATGAAAAAATTGAACGAGACGAAAAGGTAACTCTCGGAGATGCAGAGACGGATTACTTCAGAAACACCATTTATGATCAGCTGCGTGAGGAGGTGAGACTGGGATTATGAGTACATATCTTGTGATTAGGAAAATGCAGATTCATAACGCAAATGCAATGAGCAGTACATATACGATCGGAGTTCCGGCTATGACAGCATGGCTGGGAGCTGTCCATGCTTTAGAAAGAAAAGTTCGCGGTCTGAATCAGAAAAAGAGAGAAGATACTGATTTTTCAGAGATCCATTTCACAGGTGTCGCAGTCAGCTTTCATAAAACAAGGCTGCATGTGTTTAAAGGAGCGTATGGGAATGCTGTTGTTAATACGGCGAATCCATTAATTAAAAAGGGAGCTGACTGGGAAAGGCCACCTACGATTGAGGAACCGCACATTGACCTTTCGGCTTCCATCTTAATCGAGATCGATGGACTGGATCCTGATGATAAAGATGCCATTCTTGAAAAAGTACAGAGCGAAATCTGGCGGATGAAAATCGCTGGCGGTGATATCAACAGGATACAAAGTATGAGCATACAGTATACCGATGTAGATGATCCAGCAACAATCCGCAGAGTAAGAGGTATGCTCATGCCAGGATATGTCATCATTGAAAGACGGGATATCCTTAAGCAGGAAATGGAAAATGGCACTAACGGTCTTGATGCGCTTCTTGATTATACGAAAGTCAATATGAGCGCAAGGAAAGATGAAAATGGGAAAATTACGGGATGGAATCTTTCGAGAAAAGGCACAGGCTGGATCATCCCGATCTCTGTAGGTTTTAAGGGATTGTCACCACTGGGAATCTGCAGAAATCAGCGTGATAAAGAAACGCAGCATCGGTTTGCTGAAAGTGTCGTAACACTCGGTGAATTCCGTATGCCGTATCATTTCGATTCAATTGACGATATGATGTGGCGGTATGCTTATGATGAAAATCAGGAATTATATCTTTGCAGAAATCAGAAAATTTAATTAGGGAGGAATGTAAAATGGCAAAAAAAGGTGAAGTACTCGCATTCGAAAAGAAACTGGTTGTATCTGACGGCTATATGTATGGAACGACATGGGAAGACAGAAGCGGCAAAGCTGTTCCAGTCAGACTTCAGGAAAAATCAGTTCGCGGCACAATTTCTAATCGTCTGAAAGGTGCTGTAAAAAATGATCCGGCTAAACTGAATGAAGAAATTCAGAAAGCAAACCTGCAGACTGTCGACAGCGCTTCTTTGACGATGGATGAAGATACATTGAAACTTGAATTCACTGTCAAAGTACTCTCTGGCGTTCAGTATCCTTCGGCGTGCAATGATCCAAAACATTATGAAAGCATCAAAAAAATGGGAGAAGATTTCATTGCAGAAAATGGATTCAAAGAACTGTCTCGCCGCTATGCGCTGAACCTTGCAAATGGCCGTTTCCTTTGGAGAAACCGTGTCGGCGCAGAAAAAATTGAAGTCCATGTTGTCGCGCTGAAAGAAGATGGCGTGGAAAAAGAATGGATCTTTGATGCATACGATTTCTCTCTGAAAGATTTCGGTGACACATCTGACGATGTAGAAGAACTTGCAGGTCTCATTGCTGAGGCACTTTGCGGAGAAAGAAACTATCTCCTCTTGAAAGTCACTGCATTTGCCTTCGAAGGACAGGGACAGGAAGTATACCCCAGCGAAGAAATGATCCTGAACAAAGATAAAGTGGAAGGCAGAGAAAAGAAGAGCAAAATCCTTTATCAGGTAAATGATATCGCAGCTATGCATTCACAGAAGCTTGGCAACGCTATCCGTGCTATCGATACCTGGTATCCGAGCTTTGATGAAGTAGAAACCGGACCAATTGCTGTTGAACCATACGGCGCCGTAACAAACATGGGCATGGCTTACAGAACACCGAAAGAAAAGAAAGACTTCTACACACTCTTTGATGATTACTCAAATGGCGTAGATCTTGATTCCGATGATGACAAAAACTATGTCATGGCAGTCCTGGTACGCGGCGGTGTCTTTGGCAAGAACGATGAAGAGTAATTTATTATGATGAAATACTATCAAGAAATTACATTGATTCCGGATGCTGAAATTCCGCCGGATTTCCTCTGGACAAAAGTCTATGCACAGATCCATTTGGCATTCGCCGACCGGGAAAATATAGATCATAAACAAATCTATGGAGTCTCATTTCCTGAATATGCTGATGAATCTATGGGAGAAAAGGCAAGAGTTTTTGCACCGGAAGAAGCAGATCTGAAAAAACTGGATCTGAAAAAAGCACTGAGACGATTGAGTGATTACGTTCATATCACAAGCATTCGTGAAGTACCGGAGTCCAAAGTCAAAGGGTATGTAAAATTCGCAAGATACCAGCCGGACAGCTCCATTGCCAGAAAAGCCCGTAGATATGCAAAAAGGCATCCTGAAGTTACCGAGAAAGCAGCTTTCAAGATGCTGAAACAAAGAGAAGAAAAGTATGACCTTCCCTTCATTCAGTTAAAGAGCTTATCTACAGGGCAAACCTTCAATCTTTTCGTCAAAAAAGAAGAAAAGAAAGAAGAAGGCCAGGGCGGATTTACAACTTACGGGCTGAGCAAGGGTGCAGCAGTACCCGAATTTTGACCCAAATAAAAAAGGCTTCGGAAAAAGAGCGATAAAATCTAACTTTTTTCGAAGCCCCCTTTTAAAAGGGTTTTGCATCACGTAATTCCGGATGGTATGATAGAATCTAAGAAATCTCTATGCACATGCATAGATCACTGCCGCATAGGCAGCTTAGAAATGTTCTGGATTACAGCATTTTTCTGCCGCTCTGATCACTGCCGCATAGGCAGCTTAGAAATCAATCCTGTCCGCCGGAATGAAAATCATGGGGATCACTGCCGCATAGGCAGCTTAGAAAATGCACTGATGAAAAAGCAGAGTATTGGTTCCGATCACTGCCGCATAGGCAGCTTAGAAAGAACATGAAAAAGCTTATATCTTTATCATAGTGATCACTGCCGCATAGGCAGCTTAGAAATTTTTTCGTAGTGCACACTGAATCGCGAAGGAGATCACTGCCGCATAGGCAGCTTAGAAATCAATAGACACACCCTATACATTATTTACAGGGATCACTGCCGCATAGGCAGCTTAGAAATAATGATACAAATAATAAATAACAGAAGCTTTGATCACTGCCGCATAGGCAGCTTAGAAAAGGTTTGTTTCTGTTGCATTACCTGCATTTACGATCACTGCCGCATAGGCAGCTTAGAAAGTCTTCATCAGGCTCCGAAGAAAAATTTACAAAGATCACTGCCGCATAGGCAGCTTAGAAATTTCTGACACTAAACGTGCCATTGATTCATAAGATCACTGCCGCATAGGCAGCTTAGAAAATTGAAATTCACCTCACCAGATATATACAATAGATCACTGCCGCATAGGCAGCTTAGAAACCGCCATCTGGCAGCGCACAGGACACGACGGGGATCACTGCCGCATAGGCAGCTTAGAAAATTCACCGCCTTTCGAAAAAAATTTCAAAAAAGATCACTGCCGCATAGGCAGCTTAGAAAAACATCTGACGCTGATTTGAAAGAAATGCCAAGATCACTGCCGCATAGGCAGCTTAGAAATACCCTTGTCGTTTTCATCACTGGCCTCCTGCCGATCACTGCCGCATAGGCAGCTTAGAAATAATGACGGCTACAGCCCATCCGCCGGTGACTGATCACTGCCGCATAGGCAGCTTAGAAATACAAAATGGACTACCAAAGTCAATTTTATTTGATCACTGCCGCATAGGCAGCTTAGAAACAAACTTGAGGAGGCCAGGGAAGCCATCGAGGGATCACTGCCGCATAGGCAGCTTAGAAAGTCTTCATCAGGCTCCGAAGAAAAATTTACAAAGATCACTGCCGCATAGGCAGCTTAGAAATTTCTGACACTAAACGTGCCATTGATTCATAAGATCACTGCCGCATAGGCAGCTTAGAAAATTGAAATTCACCTCACCAGATATATACAATAGATCACTGCCGCATAGGCAGCTTAGAAACCGCCATCTGGCAGCGCACAGGACACGACGGGGATCACTGCCGCATAGGCAGCTTAGAAAATTCACCGCCTTTCGAAAAAAATTTCAAAAAAGATCACTGCCGCATAGGCAGCTTAGAAACGAAGAGTAAAATCAGAAAGGATGATTCAAAAGATCACTGCCGCATAGGCAGCTTAGAAATACCCTTGTCGTTTTCATCACTGGCCTCCTGCCGATCACTGCCGCATAGGCAGCTTAGAAATAATGACGGCTACAGCCCATCCGCCGGTGACTGATCACTGCCGCATAGGCAGCTTAGAAATACAAAATGGACTACCAAAGTCAATTTTATTTGATCACTGCCGCATAGGCAGCTTAGAAACAAACTTGAGGAGGCCAGGGAAGCCATCGAGGGATCACTGCCGCATAGGCAGCTTAGAAAGTCTTCATCAGGCTCCGAAGAAAAATTTACAAAGATCACTGCCGCATAGGCAGCTTAGAAATTTCTGACACTAAACGTGCCATTGATTCATAAGATCACTGCCGCATAGGCAGCTTAGAAAATTGAAATTCACCTCACCAGATATATACAATAGATCACTGCCGCATAGGCAGCTTAGAAACCGCCATCTGGCAGCGCACAGGACACGACGGGGATCACTGCCGCATAGGCAGCTTAGAAAATTCACCGCCTTTCGAAAAAAATTTCAAAAAAGATCACTGCCGCATAGGCAGCTTAGAAACGAAGAGTAAAATCAGAAAGGATGATTCAAAAGATCACTGCCGCATAGGCAGCTTAGAAATACCCTTGTCGTTTTCATCACTGGCCTCCTGCCGATCACTGCCGCATAGGCAGCTTAGAAATAATGACGGCTACAGCCCATCCGCCGGTGACTGATCACTGCCGCATAGGCAGCTTAGAAATACAAAATGGACTACCAAAGTCAATTTTATTTGATCACTGCCGCATAGGCAGCTTAGAAACAAACTTGAGGAGGCCAGGGAAGCCATCGAGGGATCACTGCCGCATAGGCAGCTTAGAAAGTCTTCATCAGGCTCCGAAGAAAAATTTACAAAGATCACTGCCGCATAGGCAGCTTAGAAATTTCTGACACTAAACGTGCCATTGATTCATAAGATCACTGCCGCATAGGCAGCTTAGAAAATTGAAATTCACCTCACCAGATATATACAATAGATCACTGCCGCATAGGCAGCTTAGAAACCGCCATCTGGCAGCGCACAGGACACGACGGGGATCACTGCCGCATAGGCAGCTTAGAAATATCCGCATCCTTTTATGCGATGAAGTAGACCGATCACTGCCGCATAGGCAGCTTAGAAATACGACGCCCAGGATGGCACAAAGCGGTATGTGATCACTGCCGCATAGGCAGCTTAGAAAGGCTTTGTATGGTTCTTCTGTGCAGGCAGAAGGATCACTGCCGCATAGGCAGCTTAGAAATAAAGAAACCTTCATTTCATTCCATTCCAGATTGATCACTGCCGCATAGGCAGCTTAGAAATAAGAAGGATTCCTGCCTCTACACGAAGCCTTGATCACTGCCGCATAGGCAGCTTAGAAAAATTTCCTGAAAATCAAGTCCATCATTCAGCAGATCACTGCCGCATAGGCAGCTTAGAAAGCTCCTTGCGAGTTCCTGCAGATCCTGTCCTTCGATCACTGCCGCATAGGCAGCTTAGAAAATTTACCTACACTTTAGGAAGCGGCCGTATGGGATCACTGCCGCATAGGCAGCTTAGAAAATCTGAACTTAATTTTACTCCGACAGCAGTTCGATCACTGCCGCATAGGCAGCTTAGAAATGCGAAATGCTGCCGTTAAGTCTACAGTAGTTGATCACTGCCGCATAGGCAGCTTAGAAATCACTATACTAAAAAACAATCGGTTATCTGTTGATCACTGCCGCATAGGCAGCTTAGAAATGAAAGCTTCTGCAAATCTTTGAGATTGAGTTGATCACTGCCGCATAGGCAGCTTAGAAATTTATGCTTGTATTGTATCACAGTAATTTTTGGATCACTGCCGCATAGGCAGCTTAGAAAACACAAACCCATACTTTTCAGATTTCTGTACTGATCACTGCCGCATAGGCAGCTTAGAAATGGAATACAGCGCCGCGGACACCAAAGAAAAAGATCACTGCCGCATAGGCAGCTTAGAAAATTACCAGGGAGGATTTCTGGCCGTGGAAAACGATCACTGCCGCATAGGCAGCTTAGAAAGCCGATACGCCCCCGGCTGTCACATACTATGTGATCACTGCCGCATAGGCAGCTTAGAAATGGACGGCTACGGACCGGCTACGACATGTGAGGATCACTGCCGCATAGGCAGCTTAGAAAATTTGGTAGAAATTTGGTAGAAGTTTGGTAGAGATCACTGCCGCATAGGCAGCTTAGAAAGCAGTCATTGAACATGACAGTCAATAATAACAGATCACTGCCGCATAGGCAGCTTAGAAATGCGTACTGCCTCATAACTTCCACCCCCTTTAGATCACTGCCGCATAGGCAGCTTAGAAAACATTTTCTCACACACCGGCGAAACTTCAACTGATCACTGCCGCATAGGCAGCTTAGAAATAAATTGGCGTTAGCTGCTACCTAAATTGGCGGATCACTGCCGCATAGGCAGCTTAGAAAAGACACACACCGGATTACAATATTTAATTTTCGATCACTGCCGCATAGGCAGCTTAGAAAAATAATAAAAAGCAAGTGCGCTATTCTGTCCAGGATCACTGCCGCATAGGCAGCTTAGAAAATATACTTTGGGAAATATAGATAGCAGAAAGCGATCACTGCCGCATAGGCAGCTTAGAAAAGTTCACGAAAGCATAACCGGCACCGTTTAACGATCACTGCCGCATAGGCAGCTTAGAAAGACTATCACATAGCACAATGTGATATTAAAAGGATCACTGCCGCATAGGCAGCTTAGAAATTATAAAGGGCCTCCGCGCAGCTCCGGATTTCGATCACTGCCGCATAGGCAGCTTAGAAAAACCCAGCGCAGCCGCATGCGTAGAAAATCAAGATCACTGCCGCATAGGCAGCTTAGAAATGTACCCTTTGTCATTGGCCGCATCGGCTATAGATCACTGCCGCATAGGCAGCTTAGAAATCCGATGAATGGTCAAACGGGTTGCAATCATGGATCACTGCCGCATAGGCAGCTTAGAAATTTGGCCACTGTTCTGCGGTAAGAGTTTTCATGATCACTGCCGCATAGGCAGCTTAGAAATTGGGAAAGCAGGCTGACAGCAATGTTGTAAAGATCACTGCCGCATAGGCAGCTTAGAAAAGGAGCCTCGTGGCGTGGGTGTGCCGGAAAGTGATCACTGCCGCATAGGCAGCTTAGAAATGCAGGCTGATACGGCCATAAATAAGCAGGTCGATCACTGCCGCATAGGCAGCTTAGAAACGGACAAAGACGGCGCCTATAGGTTTGTGCCGGATCACTGCCGCATAGGCAGCTTAGAAAAATACAAGCGCCAGCGGACTGCTTAACAGTTCGATCACTGCCGCATAGGCAGCTTAGAAAACGGTCTTGGGGCTCAATCCATACAAGAGTGCGATCACTGCCGCATAGGCAGCTTAGAAATTTCGGAGAATTTCATTTCCCTTCTGTGTCAGGATCACTGCCGCATAGGCAGCTTAGAAAATCAAATACACTTAAAATCATGTGATACTCGGGATCACTGCCGCATAGGCAGCTTAGAAAAAAGGCATCAATTCTGTTACTACCACGCAGACGATCACTGCCGCATAGGCAGCTTAGAAAGACACCAGCAGAAATTCGTGAGGCCGCAGAGTGATCACTGCCGCATAGGCAGCTTAGAAAATGCATGGTAGACCGCAGAGAAGGTGACCTCCCGATCACTGCCGCATAGGCAGCTTAGAAAATGGCATGAAAGAGCTGAACATGCACCATACGGATCACTGCCGCATAGGCAGCTTAGAAATTATCAAGCAAAAACACTGGCAGGAGGCCAATGATCACTGCCGCATAGGCAGCTTAGAAATATAAAAAGTCGGATGTTATTCATGATTCTATTGATCACTGCCGCATAGGCAGCTTAGAAACACATGTGCCCGCGGCCGCCCGGGTTCGTTGCGGATCACTGCCGCATAGGCAGCTTAGAAACTGTCTGCATTGCGCAGGCGGCCCTTGAATCAGATCACTGCCGCATAGGCAGCTTAGAAACGCGTGTGCTCAAATCCGCTGGAATCATATCCCGATCACTGCCGCATAGGCAGCTTAGAAATGGCAATAAACAAATAATGATAATAATAACAGGATCACTGCCGCATAGGCAGCTTAGAAACTGTCTGCATTGCGCAGGCGGCCCTTGAATCAGATCACTGCCGCATAGGCAGCTTAGAAACGCGTGTGCTCAAATCCGCTGGAATCATATCCCGATCACTGCCGCATAGGCAGCTTAGAAATGGCAATAAACAAATAATGATAATAATAACAGGATCACTGCCGCATAGGCAGCTTAGAAAATAACTTCTCCCACACCGGCGCGCTTTCGACAGATCACTGCCGCATAGGCAGCTTAGAAATCAAAAAAGTACGCCGGGGGCAGGGAAACGCGGATCACTGCCGCATAGGCAGCTTAGAAAATGTAAGACTGCCATGCCTTGTTCACCTTATCGATCACTGCCGCATAGGCAGCTTAGAAAATCAAGTGTGACGGCGATGGAACCGCTATTCCGATCACTGCCGCATAGGCAGCTTAGAAATTTCATGGATTTGCGAATGTTGCCGGACTCTAGATCACTGCCGCATAGGCAGCTTAGAAATTCCTGCCTGCATCGTTTCCGGGATGTGTATAGATCACTGCCGCATAGGCAGCTTAGAAATGCAATGATGATGCAGATTGCAATGACTCCGAGATCACTGCCGCATAGGCAGCTTAGAAATGTATTCTACGGTGATTACTCCGGCCTCTACGTGATCACTGCCGCATAGGCAGCTTAGAAAATAACCGGCATGTACGATATAGATAAATTGCTGATCACTGCCGCATAGGCAGCTTAGAAACAGTTGACATAAAAGACTATGAAACGGATTTTGATCACTGCCGCATAGGCAGCTTAGAAATTATCTCTGATACCATAACAAATCATATCAACGATCACTGCCGCATAGGCAGCTTAGAAATGTTTTGGAAGTCCCAGACACGCCAATCATCTGATCACTGCCGCATAGGCAGCTTAGAAATAAAGATAGTTTAGGTGCTACCTAAAGATATAGATCACTGCCGCATAGGCAGCTTAGAAAGCGTGCCATCTCACCACTCCTTTATTGTGTACGATCACTGCCGCATAGGCAGCTTAGAAACACCTGACGCCTTTATCCCTCATTGCCTGCCTGATCACTGCCGCATAGGCAGCTTAGAAAACGGACATGAACAACTCCTGCGCCGCCTTTGTGATCACTGCCGCATAGGCAGCTTAGAAACCTTTCAAATAAGGTTCATGTAGTCTTCTTTGGATCACTGCCGCATAGGCAGCTTAGAAAATAATGCGGTAATGTCTCCATTCTGGTTCCGCGATCACTGCCGCATAGGCAGCTTAGAAACATGTTCCATAGCCGTCTTTCTCAAAGTCCTTGATCACTGCCGCATAGGCAGCTTAGAAATCGAACGCACCTTTTCAACCGTTCGGCTTTTCGATCACTGCCGCATAGGCAGCTTAGAAACTGGAGGATGCCATTCGTGATTGGTGCGTACTGGATCACTGCCGCATAGGCAGCTTAGAAAGTCAGGTCCGGCGTGAGATCGGACGGAAGAAAAGATCACTGCCGCATAGGCAGCTTAGAAACTATTTACAAGGTCATCACGGGTGACGAGAATGATCACTGCCGCATAGGCAGCTTAGAAATGCATGGTGCGATACACCAGTTCTTCCATGCAGGATCACTGCCGCATAGGCAGCTTAGAAATCCTTCACATGAATCACAATCAGCTGGCCGGGGATCACTGCCGCATAGGCAGCTTAGAAAACGTGAGATTTCCTTTTCTCCACGTGCGATTCAATCATTGCCGAGACAACAGAAAAACCATACAACCAGCCTGACGGCTGTACGAACTACAACTCATCCGACGGCTCCGCCGCCACCTTCCCTAAAGGGCAAGGTCAAAACCACTTAAACCTCGCTTCGCTCGAGAAAAACAGCACTGCCGCACAGGCAGCTCATGTTTCTCTTTGAAAGGTTCACTTTGCTGAATCTTTCTTTTTTTATTTCTTTTTTGACGTTTCTTCAAAAAAATCTTTTGTTAGGCTCTTGAAGTAGACAGGATTTGTCATTGTAAAAATTATACTGATAGTAGAGGGGAGAGTGGGTGTCTGGGATGCGGGAAGGCATCCCATAGATGTGTCTGCTGGAATGGAGTGAGCATGATGGATTCGGTGGGAAGGATTACTCTGGCTGCCAGGAAGGGGCGGGGGAAGGATGCGGCGAAGGAGGTTTATATCGCTGCGTTTCCGGTCCTTCGCGCGCGTTTCTTTGAACGGTGCAAGGCGGCGCATATGACGGGGAATGCTGTCATGAACAGGATGGCGGAGGAGTACTTGTCGGATCTTGCGGCCGGGCGGGACCGGTCGCGTGAGCTTTTGTCACTGGTGGAAGGAGTGAAGGAAAGGATGGAGCAGCAGGGGGCGTCGGGTTCGCTTTTGACGGAGCGTTTCATTGCGCGTGTGCCAGCTTCGGTGAAGGATCGTCTGGCAGAGAACTGCGAGCATTACGGATGCTCGGTGAATGCGATGCTGAATGCTTTCATGTGCTGGTATGCGGTGAAGGGGGAGACTCTTTCGAAGGATACGAAGGAAATCCGCGGAGTGGAAAAGGGTGTAGTCACGAGTTTCAAGACTTCGTATGCGCTGAAGAAGAAGTTCATGTACCTTTGCCGGGCCAATGGGAGCGATGCGCGCTCGACGATCCTTGCTTTCATCGACGAGTACGGGCGTCATCCGGAGATGGTGGAGTCTGGTCTGCCGGCTCTTTCTTTTGAAATCGTGAAGGACTGCGCGGCAAGGGTGGAGATGCCTGAGTCTTCTCGTGATCTTCTGAAGGAAACGTGCAGCCAGGCGGGATTTGCGGTATCGAATGTGCTGACGGCTTTTATGGCGCTTTATGTGAAGTGGTATGGGAAGGATCATCAGGAAATGATGAAAAAGCTGGACAGCGCTAAGAATCCGTCGTCTTCGGATACGTCGCAGATGACGTTCTTCATTCTGGAAAGGGACAAGGAGGAGTTCGGGCGGATCTGCAAGGCGATGGGAAGGTCGCAGCGGGAGGTCCTGAATGATCTGGCGGCGTCGTTCGTGAAGAAGGGAAATGCGGATGGATTCAGCCCCGTCGCCATGGGCAGGGAAGGCTCGGCGATGGCAGCATTCCGCATGAATAAGGAGCTCAAGCGTGATTTCAAGAAAGCATGCCTGGATCTTTACCTGACGCCGACGGCAGTCCTGAATCATCTGGTGAGAAGGTTCATAGCAGAACACAAGTAAACCTGTTTTCCCCTAAGCAAAAAGGCTGCGGCGAAATGTGCAATCATTTCGCCACAGTCTTTTTATTATTGTCATTATTGTCTTTAGTCTTCTGCGAGAACTTCTTTCATGATGGAGACTGCTTTTTCAAGGTCTTCTTCAGGAATGTTGAGCGCAGGGAGGAGACGGATTTTTTCTTTCGCTGTCAGTACGACGACACCTTTTTCAAGGAGTTTGGGAACGATAGTGGAAACGTCTTTTTCTGGCTCGATGCCCCACATGAGGCCCATGCCTGCTACGGATTTGACGCCTTTGGCACCTTCGAAGCTTTCTTTGATGAATTTGCCTTTTTCAGCGACGGAATCAAGGAGCTTGTCATCGATGTGATCAAGGATGGCGAGGGCGCCTGCGCAGACGATCGGGTTGCCGCCGAAGGTGGAGCCGTGGGTGCCGCTGGAGAGGACGTCCTTTGTCTTTTCGCCGAAGAGGGTAGCTCCGATCGGAAGGCCGCCGCCCAGGCCTTTGGCAGTGGAGATGATGTCCGGGGTGACGTCGTAGTTCATGTAGCCGTAGAGTTTTCCTGTACGGCCATTTCCTGTCTGTACTTCGTCGACGACGAGGAGGATGTCATGTTCCTTGGCATAAGCGCCGACGCCTTCGAAGAAGTCTTTATCGAGGGGATGGACGCCGCCTTCGCCCTGGATAGGTTCTACCATGACGGCGCAGATTTCCGGATGGGCTTCGCAGAGTTTGATGAAGGCATCGAGGTCATTGGCCGGTGTGTAGAGGAATCCTTCTGTCAGGGGGAAGAAGTTCTGATGGAATACGTCCTGGCCGGTTGCAGCGAGGGTGGTGATGGTACGGCCGTGGAAGCTGTTGATCAGGGTGACGATGGTGGTTCTGTCCTTGCCGTACTTGTCGATGGAGTATTTTCTGGCTCCCTTGATGGCGCATTCATTGGCTTCAGCGCCGGAGTTGGAGAAGAATACGTCCTTCATGCCTGTCTTTTCGCAGAGCGCCTGTGCCAGGTCTGTCTGGGGCATGGTGTAGAAAAGGTTGGATACATGGTTCAGGGTATGGAGCTGCTTGGTGACGGCTTCGATCCAGGGTTCATAGGAAATGCCGAGGACGTCGACGCCGATGCCGGTGCCCATGTCGATGTATTCTTTGCCTTTGTCGTCATAGAGGTGGGATCCTTCTCCCTTGACGAAGCATACGGGGTATCTGTTGTAAGTGTGGGTGATGTAGGTCTTGTCTTTTTCAAATGTATTCATGGGTCTGGCTCCTTTTCTGTATTCGATCAGGCGGAGAACATGGTTCCGAGTCCTTCGTCGGTTAAGAGTTCGATGAGGAGAGCGTGCGGGATCTCTCCATTGATGATGAAGACTTTCTTGACGCCGCCTTTGATGGCGTCGGTGCATCCGTCGACTTTGGGGATCATGCCGCCTGCGATGGTGCCGTCTTTCTTGAGGGCTTCCGTCTCTTCGACGGTGAGGGACTTGATGAGGCTGCAGGGGTTGTCCTTGTCCTTGAGGACGCCGTCGATGTTGCTCATGAAGACGAGACATTCGGCGTTCAGGGCAGCTGCGATTTCAGTGGCTGCTGTGTCGGCGTTGATATTGTGCGGCTGTCCTTTGTCGTCGATGCCGACGGAGGAAATGACGGGGATGTAGCCGCCTGCGAGGAGGTTGTCGATGATGCCTTTATTGACGGCGTCGATTTCTCCTACAAGGCCGAGGGCCGGGTCCTTGGTGTGGACGTGAATAAGGTTGCCGTCTATACCGCAGAGGCCGGCTGCCTTTCCGCCAAGGGCGGTGAGTTCAGCGACAAGGCCTTTATTGATCTTACCGGCAAGGACCATCTGCACGACTTCCATGGTGTCTTCGTTCGTGACTCGGAGGCCGTTCACGAAGTGGGACTCGATGTGGAGGGCATCCAGCATATGGTTGATATCAGGGCCGCCTCCATGGACGAGGATGACATTGACGCCGACGAGGCGGAGGAGAAGGATGTCCTGCATGACGGATTTCTTCAGTTCCGGATCGGTCATTGCATTTCCGCCGTACTTGGCAACGACGTATTTTCCTGCGTATTCTTTGATGTACGGGATCGCCTGGGTGAGGATCTCGGCGCGTACTGCATTAGTTGCCTGGTTCATGGTAAGTCTCCTTTTCGGGGTATAAAGAGGGCTCCCTCCTTATGGAAGGAGCCGCTTTTGCTTAGAGGACAAGGCCGGTCTCTGCCGGGAAGCCGAGCATGATGTTCATGCATTCGATGGCAGCTCCGGAAGCGCCTTTGCCGAGGTTGTCAAAAGAGGCGAGGACGAGAATGCGGTCGTCGTTTCCTGCGATGTAGATGGTGAGGCTGTCTTTGCCGGCATCCTTGTTCGCATTGAGGAAGAGGCCGTTCGTTTCGTCGGTGGTAAGGTCAGAAATTTTGACGATATTGGAACCTTTGTAGCAGCGTTTGTAGATTTCATGGAAATCGTCGATGTCGACGGATCCGGGAAGTCCGCAGGGGAGCTGCAGGAAATGGGTGTGGAAGCCGATGGTGACCTGCATGCCGGCCACATAGTCGGCTACGATTGGTGAAAAGATCGGTTCTTCGCAGAGTTTGCAGACTTTCATGATTTCCGGAAGGTGCTTGTGCTTCTGGGAGAGTCCGTACTGGCGGGGAGCCTTGAGTTCTTCTCTCATGTTTTCTTCGTAGTCCTTGATCATGGATTTGCCGCCGCCGCTGTATCCGGTGAGGGAGAAGCAGTGGAGGGGGTAATTGATCGGGAGGACGCCGGCTTTGACGAGCGGGTAGAGGATGGAAATGACGCCGGATGCGTGGCAGCCCGGGACTGCGACTTTATCCGCTTTGGCGATGGCGTCTTTCTGCTGCTCGGAAAGTTCAGGGAATCCGTAGACCCAGTCCTCTTTCGTCCGGTGGGCAGTGGAGGTGTCGAGGATGCGGATGCCTGTGCCTTCGGTGGCTTTGACGATTTCCCTGGATGCATCATCCGGAAGGCAGAGGAACATGATGTCGGCTTCCTTGGCAAAGGAAACGATGGTGTCGATGTCCTTTTTCTTGTCTTCGGGAAGGGAAAGAAGGTCGATGTCTTTTCTGCCGGACAGGCGGTCGTGCAGGCGGAGGCCCGTGGTTCCTGATTCTCCGACGATAAAGACTTTTGGCAGTGATTTCTGTGTCATGATACTCATCCTTCTTTCTTATTCATGAATGGGATACTCGGCAAATGAGGCGACCATCACGGCTTTGATGGTCGGGAGTCTGTTGGCGGCTTCCTGGAAGGCCAGAGAGAACGGCGCTTCGAAGACGTCGTCTGTGACTTCGATGCCGTCGAGGCCGAATCTTTCGTAGATGTCCTTGCCGACTTTTGTCTCGGTATTGTGGAAGGCCGGGAGGCAGTGGCAGAAGACGGTGTCCGGATTTCCGGTGTTCTTGATCATGTCCATCGTGATGCGGTATGGCATGAAGAGTTTGATGCGTTCGCCCCAGAGTTCGTAGGGGTCGCCCATGGTGACCCAGACTCCGGTGTAGATGACGTCGAGGCCTTTGACGCCTTCTACGGGATCGTCGGTGAAGGTGAAGGTCGCGCCAGTCTTCTCAGCGATTTTCTGGCATTTGGCGAGGAAATCGTCTTCAGGGAAGAACTGGGCGGGTCCGATGATGCGGAAGTCCATGCCTGCAAGGGCTGCGCCTGCCATGAGGGCGTGCGCCATATTGGACTGTCCGTGTCCGACGTAAGCGAAGGAGAGTTCATTCAGAGGTTTATTGAAATGTTCCTTCAGTGTCAGGAAATTGGCGAGGGTCTGTGTCGGGTGGTCGTAGTCGGTGAGGCCGTTCCAGACGGGAACGCCTGCCTTGGCTGCGAGTTCTTCGACAGCGGACTGCTTGAAGCCTCTGTATTCGATTCCATCGAACATGGATGCGAGGACGCGGGCGGTGTCGGCAATGGATTCTTTCTTGCCGATCTGGCTGCCTGTCGGTCCGAGGTATGTGGTGAATGCGCGCTGGTCTCTGGCAGCGACTTCGAATGCACAGCGGGTTCGTGTGGAATCTTTTTCGAAGATGAGGGCAAAGTTCTTTCCCTTCAGTGTCTGGATTTCCTTGCCTTCTTTCTTGTCTTTCTTAAGAGCGGCTGCGAGGTCCAGGTAGTATGCGAATTCTTCGGGTGTGTAGTCGGTCATGCTCAGGAACGGTTTATTGAGTAAGCTTTTCATGATATACCTCTCAGAGGGAAATGTTCTTTCGAACGGGATTATTCTTTGGCTAAAGTTTCGAGGCAGGCGCCTGCTTCCATGATGATGCCCAGTGGAAGGATGGATTCGTCTAGAGCGAAGCTTGCATTGTGCAGGGCAGGAGTTCCTTCCTTGCCGGTGCCGAGCCAGAGGAAGGCGCCGGGGAATTTTTCAAGGTAGTAGGAGAAGTCTTCTGCACACATGGACGGGAATTCCGGATGGGTGATGTGTTCCTTGCCGATGTAGGTCTTGGCAACTTCATCGAGGAAGTCAATCTTTTCCGGTGTATTGATCGTGGCGCTGTGGCCGCGTACGTAGTTCAGTTCGGAATGGGTGCCAAACGTGTAGTCGAGCCCTTTGAGGAGTTCTCCCAGACGCTGTTCCATCTTGTCGCGGAGGGCCGGGGTGTACGTACGGACGGTACCTTCGAGGTAAGCATCTTCGACGCCTACGTTGTAGCGGGTGCCTGCATTCATGAGGCCGATGGTGCATACGACATTTTCCATCGGGTTCATCTCACGGGAGATGAGTGTCTGCACGTCGATGATGAAGTGGGCAGCGGCTACGAGAGCATCCGTGCCATTGTGCGGCTGCGCTGCGTGGGTGGATTTCCCTTTGACGTGGACGTAGAAACGATCGGATGCTGCCATGAGATTTCCTTTTTTCAGTCCGACCTGCCCGACGGGAAGTTCAGGCCATACGTGGAGGCCGTAGATTTCTTCGATGTCATCGAGCTTGCCGGAAGCGGCGATGTGGCGTCCGCCCCCGATGGAAGCTTCTTCTTCAGCCGGCTGGAATACGAGCTTCACTGTGCCGTGGAGCTGGCTCTTCATGGACTGGAGGACAGCGGCAGCGCCGAGAAGGATGGACATGTGGCCGTCGTGGCCGCATGCGTGCATGACGCCTTTGTTTTTCGAAGCAAAGGGCAGGCCTGTCAATTCGGTGACGGGGAGGGCATCCATGTCGGCTCTGAGGGCTACGGTCTTGCCGGGAAGATCGCCTTTGATAGTCCCAAGGACTGCCGTCCCGAAGAAGCCTGTTTCAAAGGGGATGCCGAGTTCAGTGAGGACCTGCTGGATATAAAGGGAAGTCTCTTTTTCTTCTCCGGACACTTCAGGATATTCATGGAAGTGTCGTCTCCATCCCACCACCTTTGGCAGGATCTGCGATGTTTTTTCCTTGACTTCCTTTTCGTACATTCCGAGGACCTCTTTTCTATGGCATAAATGCATGTTTATGCAATATTGCATAAACGATATTCGGCGGATATGTGGATTATTTCCATCAAATCTCAATTTTTGAAGAAATATAAAAATCCGCACGTTTTTGGATTGAAATAATAATAATACAACTTTTAGAATAAATATTCAATAAGTTACATAAATATTTTTTGAAAAATTTTTTGAGAGCGCATTCGGACCATGAAGTATAATAGAAAGGAATAAATACAGGCAGCCTGCCGGTCAGGCTCTGGCAAGGGGGGATCATGATGAATCAGCCGCGCGGCTCTCGCGGCTCTATTAATAAGAAAAATATAATAAAGAAGGCAGTGCTTCTTTCCATGGGAGGGGCTCTCTTGATGCCGATTTCTTCCGGCGCAGAAGAGGTATATTCGCTTCCGGAGATGGTTGTGACGGCAGAAAAGATGCCAGTCGAATCGAAGAAGGAACCGCAGGCGGTCCAGGTCGTCGATCAGAAGGAAATCGAAAGCCTTGGCGCGGTGAATGCGACGCAGGCCCTGGAGCTTGTGACGGGAATCAACCTTTCAAGCGGGAAGGCCGGCAGCACGGCTTCCATGGGCGGCACGCAGGTGATGCTCCGCGGCATGAATACGAATCAGGTGCTGATCCTTGTTGACGGCAGGCGCATGGCGGATGAGGATACGAGCCAGACAAAGAATGCCTACCTTCTTTCAAGGATTCCTCTTTCCACGATCGACAAGATCGAAGTCGTGAGGGGTCCGTCGGGTGCGATGTACGGCTCAGACGGCATGGGCGGCGTCATCAATATCATCACGAAGAAGCCGGACAAGGAAGAAACGGTGCTCGGCTTCCACACGGGGGAGGCGGAGTGGGGCGAGGACCTCCGCTATACGACTGGGAAACTCGGCCGCTGGAATTCCTCCTTCCATTACAGCACGGCAAAGGTGCGCCCTCTTTCCTACAGGAACCAGGGGACGGATGAACGCGGCATCATAACGGACGGCTGGGATGTGCCGGGCTATGGCAGAAGACAGGAAATCGGGCTCGATACGGTCTATGATTTCGAGAACAGGAACGAGAACAAGGTGCGCTTCGGCGTGAATTACTTCGACGAATCGATGCTGACGCGCTTTGCTGACGGCGGCATGCAGATGGGCTGGCTGTACCTGCCGCTCCAGAAGGATGACAGGAGCCGCATCGACCGTCATGAGACGGACACGTTCCTAACGTATACAGGAAAGACGGACAGAAATGAATACGAAGGCAGCGTTTCCTACAGCCGCCTTACGAAGAATTCGAAGACGAGCAATGACCGTCCTGATTTTACGGGCATCCTTCCGCCATTCGTGAATTCCATGCTGGACACGTTGTACCCTGCCAGCGATTACGACAAGGCGGAGTACACGGAGTGGGCGCTTTCCGGAAAGGACACGATGACCTTTGACAAGCACCGCGTGACGTACGGCGGGGATTACCGCATGACGTCGTACACGGGGACGCGCCTCGGCGAAGGAAAGGAAGAAGAAGGGCACAGCATCGAGAATGCGGCGCTCTATGTGACGGATTTCTGGACGATGGGCGGGGGCGTGACGCTGACACCATCCTTCCGCATGGAGCATAACAACCGCTTCGGTGATTACGGCGTGCCAAGACTGGGCGCGACATGGGAGCTGGATCCCCATAACAGGATCAAGGCAGACTATGGCGCCGGATACCGCGCGCCGACAGTTTCGGAAATGTACCTCAATCTCAATCATTTCGCTTACCGCATTTACGGCAATCCCGATCTTTCTCCGGAGAAATCCCGCTCCCTCGATCTTTCATATGAATGGGAATTGGGAAATCTCAAGGGCAAGGTGACCTGGTTCAAGAACCGCGTGAAGAACCTGATCGACATCGTGCAGGTGAGCGATGCCGTCTACCATTATGAAAACGTGAACCGCGCCGACATCGAGGGCGTGGAGACAGAGCTTTCCGCGCTGATGGGAAGCCGCTGGAACTGGCGACTTTCGCATGTGTACCTCGATGCCGAGAACAAGACGGACGGCACGATGCTCGACAACCGCGCGCGCCATACGGTGACGGCCGCTCTTTTCTATGATGATCATGATGATTACGGCTGGTCGGGCGCCATCTGGGATACCTTCCAGGACCACTACCGCTTTGATGATGAAGCGTATACATTCCAGACGCTGAACACGTCCATCCGGAAACGCTGGGACGACTGGTCCATGACGGCGGGCGTCTATAACTGGTTCGACAAGAAAGTGGACGACCTTTACGTCCATGGAAGAGAATGGTTCACAGGCATGCAGGTCAGACTGTAAGCGGGGTATTATAAAGAGGCTGTTATATAGAGAGCTGCGGGAATGCGATGCATTTCCTGCGGCTTTTTCTTTGCATGAATGCATTTCCTGAATGGGAAAGCGGCGGATACTCCCGTTTCGCTTCTATGACAATCTGTATGAAATGGAATAGTATTTCGGTAATTATGTGGTATATCCAGCCATTTTCAAGAAATATTTCTGATTTTGAGGGATTATAGATAAAAGTGTACTCTTTTTCTAAAAAATATTGACTATTTTTGATATTTTCTGAAATATTTTACTTTTAATTGAAAAAGTGTGATATAATAACATCAATGAGCAGGCATGTACTAACGAGAACGGACAACCGAGAAACGTAAATCATGGGAGAGACGCTTGTAGTGTTCTCTTTTTTTAGTGCCCGGGAGCGGATGGATCCGCAGATACGAAGACCCGGAAGATGCAAAGATGCATAGATTGAGACGCCTGCCTTTTTTATTAGCGATGAGCGAATGCGTACCCATGACGCACACAGGAGGAAACACATGTACGAAACTTTTGACGAATTAGGAATCCAGCCGGAAATTCTGCAGGCCGTAAAGGATATGGGGTTCGAGGAACCGACCCCGATCCAGAAGGTCTCCATTCCAGTAGCACTTTCCGGAAAGGATCTGATTGGTCAGGCACAGACAGGCACAGGCAAAACCGCAGCATTCGGTATCCCTGTACTGGAACGCATTGACACAACAAAGCCAGGTCCGCAGGCAGTCATCCTTTCGCCAACCAGAGAACTGGCTATCCAGTCCGCTGAAGAAATCAACCATCTTGCACAGTACCTGCCGATCCACGCACTGCCGATCTACGGCGGTCAGGATATTGAACGCCAGTTCAAGGCACTCCGCAAGAAACCAAACATCATCGTAGCTACCCCGGGCCGTCTGATGGACCATATGAAGCGCGGCACGATCGACCTCTCCAATGTACAGATTCTCGTCCTTGATGAAGGCGATGAAATGGTCGATATGGGATTCATCGACGACATCCGCACGATCCTTGCTGCTATTCCGGAAGAAAGACAGACCATGTTCTTCTCCGCTACCATGCCTGGACCGATCCGTGAACTCGCTGAAACATTCCTGAAGGACCCGGAAGTCGTCAAGATCAAGGCTGCTACCGTAACCATCGACCTGATCGAACAGGAATACATCGAACTGCCGGACCGTCAGAAATTTGACGCACTCTGCCGTCTGCTCGATATGCAGGATCCCGAACTGGCTATCGTATTCGTACGCACCAAGCGCCGCTGCGATGAAGTCACCGAAGCTCTGAAGAAGAGAGGCTACATGGCCGAAGGTCTTCACGGCGACCTGTCCCAGCAGAAGAGAGACACCGTCGTACGCCAGTTCAAGGAAGGCACCATTGATATCCTCGTTGCTACCGACGTCGCTGCCAGAGGCCTTGATATTTCCGGCGTCACACACGTTTACAACTTCGATATGCCGCAGGATCCGGAAATCTATGTACACCGCGTAGGCCGTACAGGCCGCGCAGGACAGACCGGTCTTGCTACGACATTCGTCATTTCCAGAGAAATGGGCCAGCTGCGTGACATCGAAAGAGTCATCCGCCGCCGCATTACCCGCCGCTCTGTACCGACACTGACCGAAGTCATGGAAGAAAACCAGAAGGCTGCCATTGAAAGCCTTTCCGAAGCAGCTCAGGCTGGCGGACTCGAACAGTTCCGCGAAAGCGCCGAAGAACTCCTGAATGACCAGGACTCCGTATCCCTCGTTGCAGCAGCTATCAAACTGCTGACCAAACAGCCGGACGTTACTCCGGTCAAGATCACGGAAGAAGCTCCGAACTTCAGAAGAAGAAGCGGCGGCGGACACCGTCGTTTCGAAGGCGGAAACCGCCCGAGAAGACACTTCGAAGGACGCGGCGACCATGAAGGCCGCGGCGACAGAGAAGGACGCCGTTTCGAAGGAAAGCGCGGAGGCCGTCATTTCGAAGGCGGTCGCGGCAATCGTCCGAAAGGACCGAAGAGCCCGAGAGTGCAGGACTCCAATTTCAAATTATACTTCAAGAACTCTGACTGATTAGAGGGCTTGAATGAAAAGAGGCCGGGATCATTCCCGGTCTTTTGGATTTTCTGAAACAAGACTAAAAAGAATTTTTTCGATACTAGCAATTTCAGGGGAAACAGAGTATCTTAAATACAGGAATCCAAATTTCCAAGAAGGAGGAATGTTCCATGAAAAAAATTACCATGATCAAGATCCCGGGATGCCCGTACTGCGCAAAAGCGAAGAAGGCATTCGAGGAACTTTGCCAGAAACCGGAATATGCCAATGCAGAAGTAGAAGTGATCGATGAACAGCTGCAGCCGGAGCTCGTCACTCCATACAACGGCAAGTACTACTATGTACCGAGCCTCTTCATCGACGGGGAAAAGCTTTTCGAAGCCCAGCCCGGACAGGATTACGAGACAATCAAGGCAGCTGTAGAAAAAACCTTAAAAGCTGCTGCGGAATAAACGGTAGCAAAAAAGGTGCTGTGACAAAATGGTTTATCATTTTGCCACAGCACCTTTTTCTATTGGAATATTCCATTAAAGGATTATCTAACAAATGTATTTATTTGTTCTGTCTGAAAACCTAAAAACCTCGCTGCGCTCGAGAACTACTCTATTCCCCGGCTTCGCCGGGACCTTCTCCTTCGGAGCAAGGTTAACACCCTTAAACCTCGCTTCGCTCGAGAAAAGGAAAAGGCAGCGTTTTAACGAATTTTGTCACAGCCCCTTTTTATTATTCATTGACAGGTTCTTTTTCTGCATTTTCCCGAAGGATTTCCAGGAGGTCCCTCGCGGCGGGAGAGAAGATCTGGCGCTTTTTCCAGACGATGTACATGCGGTTGGAAAGGGCGGGTGAAAGGGGACGGACGGCAAGGCCGTTTCCTGATTCGGCAAGTCCCGCGAAGGTGAGAAGGATGGCCATGTGATTTTTGACGAAGCGGGTGCCGTTGTAGAAAAGGTTCAGGTATCCGAAGATGGTCAGCTCATCGCGGCGGCTTCCGCACCAGCGCGGCAGGTCGGCGAGGAAGGACTGCTTGGACATAATAATGGGTTCATTTTTTATATAGTCAAAGGTAAGGCTCTTCTTGGCGGCTAGCGGCGAGTCCTCAGGAATGACGGCGCACCATGTATCGACGCCGGGAATCCGGATGGAGTCGTAGCGGTCAAGGTCCGGCGGTTCGACGATGATGGCAAAGTCGATGAGGCCCTGTTCCAGAATGCTTGTGACGATGGCTGTGTCTCCGCTTGTGATATGGCAGCGGAGGAAGGGGCGTTTCTTCTTGATTTTTTTGACGGCAAGTGCCAGGTGGTCGATCAGGACTGATTCAGCGCAGCCGATGCGGACGTCTCCTCCCAGGCTGTCAGAGAGCGCGCGGAATTCAGACAGCGTCTTATCCGTGAGGCCTATGATGTCAGCGGCTCTTCTTTCAAGGAGCTCGCCTTCTTCCGTCATGACAAGATTCCGTCCTTCCTTGCGGAAAAGTTTCCTTCCCAGCACTTCTTCCAGGGATTTCATCTGGACAGAGAGCGTTGGCTGTGAAATATGAAGCGATGAGGCCGCTTTTGTCATGCTGCCGAGCCGCGCGATTTCCAGAAAATTCCTGAGCAGTTCGATATCCATAGTCGTTCACTCCTTTCCTTCATTATAACTTAATCTATTAAGAAATCTAATAGATAACGATTATATATTAATATTAGTAATTTATTTAGATTGAAATTATACTATACATAGATTGAGTGATGCAGAAAGGAAGGATGGAAATGAAGAAGAAATGGGCGGCCATTGCCGCATTGAGCCTGCTCCTGGCTTTTGGCGGAACGACTGCGTGCGGATATTCTGGCAGGTCAGGCAAGTACGATTACTGTACAGATATCGAAAGGAGATCAGCCATTGAAACTGACAAATGAATGGGACAAGGTATTCCCGAAGAGTGATTTAGTCGATCACCAGAAGGTGACATTCCATAACCGCTACGGCATTACACTTGCCGCAGATATGTATACACCGAAGAATGCAAAAGGAAAGCTTCCTGCCATCGCTGTTGCAGGACCGTTCGGTGCTGTGAAGGAACAGTCTTCCGGACTTTATGCACAGAAGCTGGCAGAAATGGGCTATCTGACGATTGCCTTCGATCCGTCCTTTACCGGTGAAAGCGGCGGCACGCCAAGAGACGTGGCATCCCCGGATATCAATACGGAAGATTTCTCTGCTGCCGTAGATTTCCTCTCCACAAGAGACAATGTCGATCCGAACCGCATCGGCATCCTCGGCATCTGCGGATGGGGCGGTATGGCTCTCAATGCAGCTGCCATGGATACAAGAATCAAGGCGACAGTCACTTCCACCATGTATGATATGTCCCGCGTCACGGCCAACGGATACTTTGACAAGATGACGCCGGATGACAGATATGAAATGAGGAAGGCTCTGAACGAACAGAGAACAGAAGACTACAAGAATGATACGTATGCCAAGGCCGGCGGTGTCGTCAATCCGCTTCCGGATGATGCGCCGTTCTTCGTGAAGGATTACCACGCTTACTACAAGACAAAGCGCGGCTATCATCCGCGTTCCGTCAATTCGAATGCAGGATGGAACAAGACATCAGCGCTCTCCTTTATGAACATGCCGCTTCTCTCCTACGCAGGGGAAATCAGAAGCGCTGTCCTCATCGTCCATGGCGACAAGGCGCATTCTTACTACTTCAGCCAGGATGCATTCAAGAAGCTGAAGGGGGACAATAAGAAATTCCTCTCCATTCCGGGCGCCGTTCACACGGACCTCTACGACCAGATGGATATCATCCCGTTCAAGGCCATTGATGAATTCTTCCAGGAATACCTGAAATAAGGTAAGGATAAAAGAAATAAAGAAATAAGGTAAAAAGAAGCTGTGATGAAATGTGCGATCATTCCATCACAGCTTCTTTTTATGAATTATTTAATCCGCCAGAAGTTTTTCCTTGAGGGAAAGGTAGGCGTCGGTGTAGTAGGGACGGAGCTGGGATTCCCTGAGGTCATAGCCGTACGGACGGCGGCTAACGGCAAGGAGCGGCGGCGTCTGGATGCGCTTGGCGACGGCGAATCCGGAGAAGAGGTTCCACCATTTCTCAAGGTCTTCAATGAAATCTTTGGCGGTCGGGAAAATGTTGGAGACGATGATGGAGCAGCCGATGAGATCTTCGAGATTTCCATTGGCGTAAGCTTTGAGAATGTCTTCGGGGGTCTGCCTCTGCCATGGTTCGATGAAGCTTCTGAAGAGGTAGTCGTGGTATTCGTAAATCAAAGGATCGCCTTTTCCTTGTGTGACGTCCTGATTCTCGGAGAGTTCGGCGCTTGGCATGACGGTGAAGATGCCTTCGGGGATGACGGCTCTTCCATACCATGCATTGAGTTTTCTTCCCAGATCGTAAATCTGGTACTTCCAGAGGTCGGCCGTTGCGGCAAAGGCGCCGGCAAGGTCGCCGTAGAGGGTGCCGTAGCCGACGGTCGTTTCCGTCTTGTTGGCGTTGCAGGTGAAGATGCCGCCAAAGGCAGCGGAGAGTGCGGCGAGGATACGGCTGCTGCGGTCGCGTGCCTGCATATTTTCCTTCATGAAGCCGGTCAGGTGGACGGTGTCGTCAGGAAGGGGAAGGCCTTCGAGCGCATCGGCCGTCTCGTCGATGAAGTCTCCGATCGGTACCGTCAGGAGCTGGCAGCCAAGGTTCTCGGCAAGCTCGGCAGCAAGGCCTTTTGTGAGCTCGGAGTTGTAGCGCGTGGGCGTATTGACGAGAAGGATATTTTCGGCCGGAAGGATCGAGCGGTAAAGCGCTGCATTGACAGCAGAATCGATTCCGCCAGATACGCCGATGACGACCTTGCTTGCGCCGATCGCTTTCAGGAATTCGGATGTGCCGTAGCGGAAGGCAGGAAGGAGAAGATTTTCATCTGTCGGTTCCATTTCCGTTTCGGGTGCGAGCGTCAGGTTTTCCTGATTGAAGTAGAAGGTCGAGCGCTCGTCGGTGAAGGGATTGGCTTCCGCAATAAGCTGCCCGTCCTTGTCGTAAGCGGCTGTCATGCCGTCGTAGGTGTAGCAGTCTTTTCCGTTGTTCTCAAGGCCGCGCCTGTTCACATAGAGCATCGGGATGGAAAGGCGGGAGAGGGATTCAGAGAACATCCTGTGGCGCTTGCCGTCTTTTCCCATCGTGAAAGGGGAGGCGGAAAGGTTCAGGAACAGGGAAATGCCTTTTTCTGCGAGGATGGACATCGGGGAAATGCGGTAGTTTTCATCCCAGCTGTCTTCGCAGAGGACGATGCCGCAGCGGAGCTCTTCTTTTCCTGCAGGAAGGACGAAGGGGGCAAGGATATCTTCCGGACGTTTCCCTTCTTCGAGCGCCAGGGATTCCAGGGAGGTGAAGTAGCGGCGGTCGTCAAAGCAGCGGTAGTCGGGAAGGAGCGTCTTCACAGTGAAGGGAAGAGGGCTTCCTTCAGGATAAATGAAATGGCCGTTTGATGCGGCAAATGCGGCATTGTACTTTCTGGGACGGCCGTCGTCATTGATGAGGTCCCAGTCGACAGCAAGGCTTCCCCAGACGATCGTGAGGCCCTTGGAAAGGGCGGCGACTTTTTCGTTGGCGCGTTCGCATTCTTTCAGAAAAGCATTCTGATCCCAGAGGTCACCGATGAGGTAGCCCGTGAGGCACATTTCCGGAAGGACGAGGATATGGGCGCCCTCGGCCCTGGCAAGTGCAGCCTCTTTTTCGATCTGTTTCATGTTTTTGCGGATGTGGCTCGGGACGGCGGCCAGCTGCGCGGTGCGTATTTTGATCATGTTGGCTTCCTTTGCATAAAAAGCCGGATGGGTATCCGGCGTAATCTTCTACTCCATTTTACAAAAGGCTTACCTCGATGTAAATGCATAATGGACAGGTTTGTTATATAATTAAATTGATTCATTATTTTTATTTACGGAGAATGCATGGAAAGATACAATACGTATTCAGATCATTTGAAAAAGAAGTATGGAGAGAAGGTCTACAAGATCCCGATCTCGCTGCCTGTCACCTGTCCGAACAGGGACGGCAGCCTGTCAAGCGAGCCGTGCATATTCTGCGGCTCCATCGGTGCGGATTATGAGACGAAGGCTGTCGGTCTTCCGATTACGCGCCAGCTCGACAGGAGCATTGCCCATGTGGGGCCCAAGTACAAGGCGAAGAAGTTCATCGCCTATTTCCTGAATTACACGAATACGTATGCGCCGCCGGAAGATTTCCGATCCTGGGTGGAAGAGGCGATGGCGCATCCTGACGTGGTAGGGGTCGACGTATCGACAAGGCCGGACTGCGTCAATGAAAGATACCTTGAAATTTTGAAGGAATCATCAGAGAAGTATGGCAAGGACGTGACGGTGGAGCTGGGGCTCCAGAGCTCGAATGCGCACACGCTCCTCAAGCTTGGCCGCTGCCACACGGCGGCTGAGTATGTCGATGCAGCGCTCCGCATCGGGCGCTACGGCTTCGATCAGTGCACGCATGTCATTGCCGATCTTCCCTGGGACGACCGGGTGGATGTCATCGAGACGGCGAAGCTCATTTCCGTCCTTCCTGTGACGGAGGTGAAGATCCACTCCCTTTACATCGTGAAGGGGACGGAGCTCGCGAGGATGTATGAGAGAGGAGAGGTCACGCTTTCCTCGATGGAAGAGTACATGGAAAGGGTCGCCCTTTTCCTGGCATATCTTCGGAAAGACATCGTTATCCAGCGGATCGTCGGAAGGGCGTCTGGCGGCAATACGCTTACGGTCAACGGCGGCTCTCCCTGGTGGGAGGTCAAGAGCCGGATCGACGAGCTTTTGGAAGAAAGAAATATCACGCAGGGCTGTCTTTGCGATTATATAGACGGCAAAGCTGTCCGGCACTTTTTATAATTTGGCATCATGGCTTATAGCCAGGGAGGTTGAATGGCCATTACGAAGGAAAGAACAGAAGAGATCGTTATTGGAGATCTGCAGGAAGCACAGCACCTTTTTGAAAGAGATAGCTCGTACCTCAAGATCATCGGGGAGCATTACGGCGCAGACATTTCCGGCCGCGGCAACATGATCCGCATCAAGGGCGAAGAGGAGGCTGTGGAGAACAGTCTTCACGTCATCGCGCGCATCCGCCACATGATTGCAAGCCGCATCCGCCTTTCGGAGCGTCAGGTACGCCTTGTGATGTCGCTCATCGATCAGGGGAAGGGAAATCTCCTGCAGGAAATGGAAGACGATATCATCAATTTCACGAAGAACGGCGCGCCGATCCGCCCAAGAACGCTGGGGCAGAAGCTCTATGTGGACACGATCCGCAGGAACTCCATCACGTTCGGCATCGGGCCTGCAGGTACGGGCAAGACGTACCTCGCCGTGGCACTGGCTGCTTTTGCTCTTCGGAATCATGACGTGCAGAGGATCATCCTCGTGCGTCCGGCAGTCGAAGCAGGGGAGAAACTTGGTTTCCTTCCGGGCGATATGCAGGAAAAGGTCAATCCCTACCTGCGTCCGCTCTTTGACGGCCTGATGGATATGTTCGGACCGGAGGAATTCACCCGCCTGCAGCAGAAGGGACAGATCGAAGTGGCGCCGCTTGCCTACATGCGCGGACGTACGCTGGAGAAGTCCTTCGTCATTCTCGATGAAGCGCAGAATACGACGGTCGAGCAGATCAAGATGTTCCTGACGCGCCTCGGCTTCCGCTCAAAGATGATCGTGAATGGCGACGTGACGCAGATCGACCTGCCGCCGAATGTTAGAAGCGGCCTCATCGATGCAGAGCGCGTGCTGAAGGACGTCAAGGATATAGGCCATGTCCATTTCAGCGAAGATGATGTCGTGCGCCATGATCTGGTCGCAGCGATCATCCATGCCTATGAAGAGGATGCCAGACACAGGAACAAGAACGGATCCCGTAAAGGGGAACGGAAAGAAAACAAGGAAGGCTGAACGGAGGAACCGGAGATGGAAATCACCATTAATTACAGCGATATGAAATTTTACAGCGAAGATCTGGAGAAACTGATCCGCATGGTACTGACGGAAGGCGCCAAACAGCAGAAGGTGGCAGAGGATGCTGAAATCAGCGTGCTCATCTGCGATGCAGACACGATCCATGAGCTGAACCGCGATTACAGGGATGTAGATGCGCCGACGGACGTCCTTTCCTTCGCACTGAATGAAGGCGAAGACGATGTGCCGGAAGAAGAAACGGAACTGGGCGACATCGTCATCAATCTTGACCGCGCCGTCAGCCAGGCTGAGGAATACGGCCACAGCCGCGACAGGGAAGTGGCATACCTTTCCGTGCACGGCTTCCTCCATATCTTAGGCTACGATCATTATGATCCCGAGGAAAAGAAGGCCATGAGAAAGGCAGAGGAAGATATCCTTTCTGCCTGCGGACTTTCCCGCATCATGACAGAAGGAAAGCTGGAAGCAGAACATGCCGAAGGAAGAGATTAACGAAAAGACGGCCGAAAGGCTTCTCCTTGCCGCTAGGGAAGCAAGGAAGAACAGCTACTCGCCTTACTCCCTCTATCCGGTGGGAGCTGCCGTCCTGGCAGAAAGCGGCAAAGTCTATGCAGGATGCAATATGGAAAACGTATCGTATCCGGCCTCCCTCTGCGCTGAAAGAAATGCGATCGGAAGCGCAGTGGCAGCAGGCGAAAGGAAATTCCTTGCCATTGCCGTCATCGGAAGCTATGACAGTTATACGATGCCCTGCGGCGTCTGCCGCCAGGTCATTGCGGAATTCAAGATACCGCTCATCATAGCCGGCCGGTCGGAAAAGGATTACCGGACATTTACGCTTGAGGGAATCCTTCCCTATGCGTTTGAAGAAGATTCATTGAAGAAAGAACAGGAGAACCCATGACAGAAAATACAGGTTTCCGTTCGGGATTTGCAGCCCTCGTAGGCCGCCCGAACGTAGGAAAGTCCACACTTTTGAACGCGCTTCTCGGCGAGAAGGTGTCCATTGTTTCCTCCCACGCCCAGACGACAAGAAATAAGATCACAGGCGTCTGGAACGGAGACAATGCGCAGGTCGTATTCCTGGATACCCCGGGCATGCACAAGCCGCAGAGCAAATTAGGAGAAGCCATCCGCCAGAGCACAATCGATGCCTTAGAAGAAGTCGATCTCATCGTCTTCCTCTGCGCCATCGACGATCCGGTCGGAGCCGGCGACAGATACATCCTCTCCCTTCTGGAGAACAGGAAGGTGCCGGTCATCCTCGTCCTTTCCAAGATTGACCTCATCCCGAAGGAACAGCTTCTCCTGAAGATTGCGCAGTACAGCCGTCTCTACGATTTCGCTGACATTGTCCCGATTTCCGCAAAGACAGGCGACAACCTTGACGAACTGATGAATACGATCAAAAAGTACCTGCCGGAAGGGCCGAAGTACTTCCCTGACGACATGGTCACTGACCAGCCGGAAAGAAATATCGCGCAGGAAGTCGTCCGCGAAAAGCTCCTCATCCGCACCAGGGATGAAGTGCCGCATGCGATCGGCGTTTATTCTGAAGAATTCCGCGAAGAGGAAGACGGACGCATTTACATCCGCTGCACGATCTACGTGGAACGCCCGACGCAGAAGGGTATCATCATCGGAAAGAACGGAAGCCTCCTGAAGGCGGCCAAGAAGGATGCGACAAGGGAACTGAAGAAGATCCTGGGCGCTCCGGTCGATCTCGACCTCTGGGTCAAGGTCAGCAAGGACTGGAAGAACAAGGATTACATCCTTCGCGAACTCGGCTACAAGGAACATAAGTAATAGTAATATATAAGGTAGGAAACCTTTTGTCATCAAGGGGGAATGACTTATTAGTACCAATGTGCAGTGGATAGGCATATTCCTGCTTATTGCACTGGCAGCGTCGTTTTTCAATTACAAAAGCACGCTGGTTAATTTTTCCTTTGCGCGCATGCGCAAGAAGTACATCGAGGACAATGATGAGCAGGATCCCGCGCTCATTGAGAAGGTAGCGCCGTACTACCAGCATACTTCGCAGGTGCTGGGCGGCACGCAGCTGTCCTTTGTCGTGTGCGGGGCTGTTTTCGGCGTGTCCATTTTCGGCATCGACGCAGCCATCTATGAAGAATTCATTGCGGTCCTTGGCGAAGATATGGCCTGGGCGGGGGTTCTGACGGCCATCATCTTCTCAGCGCTCGCATTGGCCGCCTACTGGATCGGGACAATCCTGATCCCGGGCTCGCATGCGCTTGTCGAACCGCTTCCGATTCTGGCGGGGCAGACATGGGTGATCAGCATGAACCGCCACCTCTTCCGTCCGATCGTCATGCCGGGGCTTTACCTGATCAAGAAGTTCTTCAAGTGGAGAAACATACCGCTTCGGAACGAAGTCAATTTCACGTATACAGAAGATGAAATCCGCTGCATCGTCGAGGAAAGCCACAGGAGCGGCAGGCTGAATGCCCTGGAGAACACGCTCATCAAGAATTCCTTCGATTTCTTCAATCTCATGGTCCGCGATGTCATGGTGCCTAGAAGCGATATGGTCGTCCTCAATTATGAAGATGAAATCGACGAAATGCGCCGCACGATTTCCAAGGCGCACCATACCTGCTATCCGGTCTGCATGGACGACAAGGACCACATCCTGGGATTCATCCATGTGAAGGATTTCCTGGAAAGCCTTCTTCATGGCGAATTCAATGTGAAGCGGATCATGAGGGATATCCTGATGGTTCCGGAAACGATGCCGGCGCCGACGCTTCTCCAGCTCATGAAGAATACAAGGACGTACCTGGCGGTCGTCGTCGATGAGTACGGCAGCACGTCGGGCCTTGCGACGCTTGAAGATCTGATCGAAGAGCTCGTGGGAGAAATCCCGCAGGGCGCTGACCAGGCTCCCTATGAGATCATCAGGAAGGGAGAAGGCGTCTACGAATTTGACGGCACGGTCATTCTGGAAGATGTCTCCGACAGGCTGGAAATCGATCTGGCAGAAGAAGACAAGAATGCAACGATCGGCGGCTTCGTATTCTCAAGGCTCGAACGCATCCCGAAAGTCGGGGACTCGATCGAGTTTGGCGGCTGGCGCTTCACGGTGCTGCGCGTGGCAGGTTTCCGCATCGTACGCCTGAAGGCAGAGAAGATTGCGCCGCCTGAAGGGGAAGCAGAAGAAGCTCCGGAGGAAAAACATGAGGCCTGAGATCCGCTCGATGGAAGGCATCGTCCTCCGCGCGGGAAAGGGACGCGAAGGGGGAAGGCTCGTTTCCGTCTTTACAAGGAAAATGGGATTTCTCCGCTTAGGCGTTTCGAGGCAGGCGCTTTCCCGCTACGGCACGGGGCTCATGCTTCCTTTTGCTCATATCCGGTTCACCGGCGCTTTCTATTCGGATTACAGTATTATGACGCAGTACGAAGGAGGCCTTCTCTTCGACATGATGGCGATTCCCTATGAAGAGATGAGCGAATGGTACTATGTCATCGAGCTTGCCTCGCTTCTTTTTCCGGAAGAAGAGGCGGATGAAGAGGCTTTTGATATGCTCCTTTCCGGAGGACGCGCGGCAAAGACAAGGAACAGAAGGGTGACGGCTTTCGTGACAGCAGTCAAGCTTCTTGCCATTGCAGGCTTTGATCCTGCGCAGGACGAACCGGCTGGCGAGCACCATCTTTCTTCCGGCGCGCTTTCGCTTCTTTCTGCTTTCCGCGATTACAGATGGGAAAAGCCTTTTGAAGGGACAATTCCTGCCTCCCTTTTCAATGAAGCGGCCGAATACCTTGATCGTTTCATCACGGAATACTGCGGAATGACTCTTCATACCGCAGGTGCTTTTACGGATAAAAATACGAAATTCTGACAACTTTATCTGAGTCTGATGAGGGCTGTTTCCTTGGGAGACGGCCTTTTTTGATCGATAAAGGCTTGCTTTGCCTGAAAATGCATAGATAACTATTCAATTATGGCCGTTTTTGCATATACGCATTTATAACTTGCAATATAACAAGGGTGCATATATACTAGTAGAAATAAATGGGAGAAATGGGAACTTTTTTTAATTAACAGAGGAGGAATCATATTGTTTAGCAGACTCCAGAGCACTCTTTCAAGAGTCGCACTCATCAAGCAGATTGCAGTCGGTCTTGTCATCGGAATCCTGATTGCAGTCTTCGCGCCGGGAGCTATTCCGGCCGTATCCATCCTCGGCGACCTGTTCGTCAAGGCATTAAAGGGCGTCGCTCCTGTTCTCGTTTTCTTCCTTGTCATGAACGCCATGGCACAGCGTAAGGAAAATGCAGAAGGAAGCATGAAGCCAGTCGTTATGTTGTACATCATTGGTACATTCTGTGCGTCTCTCGTAGGCGTTACAATGTCCTTCCTCTTCCCGACCACGCTGACTCTCCAGGTCGCTCCGGACACGCAGCTGGCTCCGCCAAGCGGCATCATCCAGGTCCTTCACAACCTGATCCTGTCCGTTGTCGATAACCCGGTCGCAGCGCTCATGAATGCAAACTACATCGGCATTCTTGCATGGGCTATCATTTTCGGCATTGCGCTGAAGAGCATGGGAAGCGGCACGACAAAGACCTGCCTCAATGATATTGCAGCAGCTATTACGAAAGTGGTTACCTGGGTCATCCACTTCGCACCGCTCGGCATCATGGGCCTTGTCGCTGAATCCGTCGGCACCGCAGGTCTTGGAGCACTCATCGGTTATGTACAGCTTCTGGGCGTACTCATCGGCTCCTACTTCATCGTAGCACTTGTCATGAACCCGGCTATCGTTTTTGCCCGTCTTCATGTGAATCCGTATCCGCTCGTTCTTACGACCCTTCGTGAAAGCGGCGTGTACGCATTCTTCACGAGATCTTCCGCAGCAAACATTCCTGTCAATCTGACACTTTGCCGCCGTCTTGGTCTCAATCCTGACCTGTTCACCATTTCCATCCCGCTTGGCGCTACCATCAACATGGCAGGCGCATCCATTACCATTTCCGTCCTGGCTCTGGCAGCTGCCAATACGCTGGGCATTAACGTGGATCTGCCGACAGCACTTCTTCTGTGCCTTGTCGCAACCGTCGGCGCTTGCGGCGCTTCCGGCGTAGCAGGGGGCTCGCTCCTTCTGATTCCGGTTGCCTGCGCATCTTTCGGTATCAGCAACGACATTTCCATGCAGGTCGTAGGCGTAGGCTTCATCATTTCTGTACTGGAAGATGCCTGCGAAACGGCTCTCAACAGCTCTTCCGACGTTCTCTTCACAGCTACGGCTGAATTTGCAGAACGCAGAAAAGAAGGAACCTTCCACAAGGAAGACATGGTTCCGCACGATGCTGCTGAATAAAATTTAAAAAAGAAGGCTGTGACAAAATGTACAAGCATTTTGCCGCAGTCTTTTTTATTGCAAAAGTGACTCCCTGTTTTAGCAATAAATGTACGCTTTTTGATATAAAAGGGAATATGGGAAAGGAAGGGGATGCTGGCGGAAGATACTGGGATTATTTGGCATCTGAGAAGATGAGAGAGCCTGAAACAGATAGAAAGGTGTTTAAGTGTTTCCGAATTTGCATTTTAGTATAAAAAGCTTGCATCATTGTATGCACTGAGTGTATACTAATGAAAATAAATGAGTAAAAGGAAATCATTTATTACTTTTTTATCAAATGGGAGGAATTACAATTGTTTAGCAGAATTCAGAGCACTCTTTCAAGAGTGGCACTCATCAAGCAGATCGCCGTCGGCCTTATCATCGGCGTTCTCATCGCCATCTTTGCGCCGGGAGCCATTCCGGCCGTATCCATTTTGGGCGACCTCTTCGTCAAAGCATTGAAAGGCATTGCGCCTGTTCTCGTTTTCTTCCTTGTCATGAACGCCATGGCACAGCGCAAGGAAAATGCAGAAGGCAGCATGAAGCCGATCATCGTTCTTTACGCAGTCAGCACATTCTGTGCTTCTCTTGTTGGTGTCGGGATGTCCTTCCTTTTCCCGACTTCTCTGGTTCTGCAGGTGGCTCCTGAAACAAAGCTGGCTCCGCCAAGCGGCATTGTCCAGGTCCTTCACAACCTGATCCTTTCTGTCGTCGATAACCCGGTCGCTGCCATCATGAATGCGAACTACATCGGGATCCTGGCATGGGCCATCATCTTCGGCATTGCAATGAAGAGCTGCGCAAGCGGCACGACAAAGACATGCCTCAATGATATTTCCGAAGCGATTACGAAAGTGGTCACCTGGGTCATCCACTGCGCTCCCTTCGGCATCATGGGCCTTGTCGCTGATTCCGTAGGAACTGCCGGCATCGGAGCTCTCCTCGGTTATGTACAGCTTCTTGCCGTACTGGTTGCTTCTTACTTCCTTGTTGCTCTTGTCATGAACCCGGCTATTGTTTTCTCCCGTATTCATATGAATCCGTATCCGCTCGTTTTTTCCACACTTCGTGAAAGCGGCGTGTATGCTTTCTTCACAAGATCCTCTGCGGCCAATATTCCGGTCAACCTGTCCCTGTGCCGCCGTCTCGGCCTCAACCCGGATCTTTTCACGATTTCCATTCCACTCGGCGCTACCATCAACATGGCAGGCGCATCCATCACGATTTCCGTCCTGTCCCTGGCAGCTGCCCACACACTGGGAATTGCCATCGACCTTCCGACGGCGTTCCTGCTCTGCATTGTCTCCACAATCGGCGCATGCGGAACATCCGGCGTAGCAGGGGGCTCGCTCCTTCTGATTCCGGTTGCCTGCGCATCGTTTGGTATCGGCAATGATATCTCGATGCAGGTCGTCGGCGTAGGCTTCATCATTTCCGTACTGGAAGATGCCTGCGAAACAGCACTCAACAGTTCTTCCGACGTTCTCTTCACCGCTACGGCTGAATTTGCAGAACGCAGGAAGGAAGGCATCCTCCGCAAGGAAGACCTCATTCCAAAGCACGATGAAGATTAATTTATGAAAGAGACTGCGAGAAATGCATGATCATTTCTCTGCAGTCTTTTTTGTTGGAATTGATGCCGGCATTTTCTTTTTAAAAATGGTATAATCTATCGTACGGCTTTTTCGGAATCTTTCCGAAAATCTCAACGCGTTTAATGATAAAAAACGCAAAAAATGGTAAAATAAAAAGAACTGTAATTTACCGGAGGATATTATGGAAAAGATCGGTCTTTTAGCCGGCGTCGGCACGCTTCCCGTCGAGTTTGCAGAAGCTGTCCGTTCGCAGGGTTATGAAGTCGTTTGCGTCGCGGTCATCCCCGGGATAGATCCGCGTCTGAAGGAAATCGCCAATGTCTATTACGACATCAGCGCCTTCAAACTGAATAAAATCATCAAGACGCTTGTGAAAGAAAATGTCAAGGAAGTCACCATGATCGGCAAAGTGACGAAGGAATGGCTCTACAAGGATCATGTCCTTCCCGATCTTCGCGCCATCAAGGTGCTGAACCGTTTAAGAAAGGCCAATTTCAAGGACGATACGATCACGCTGGCCATCGTGGAAGAGCTTGCCAAGGACGGGATTTCCGTTCTTGACCAGACAAAGTATCTGAAGCCCTTAATGCCCGGCCCGCAGGTCTTCACAAAGAAGAAACCGACGGAAGAGCAGATGGCGGACGTCGCTTTCGGATTCAAGGCAGCCAAGGCTATCGGCGCCATGGATCTGGGACAGACGGTCGTCGTCAAGAACTGCGCCGTCATGGCAGTCGAGGCGATCGAGGGGACCGACGCCTGCATCAAGAGAGGCGGGGCGCTCGCCAGAGGCGGCGCTGTCGTCGTCAAGACGGCCAAACCGAATCAGGATACCCGTTTCGATATGCCGGCCATCGGTTTGCAGACGCTCCGTTCGATGGAGGAGAGCGGCTGCGCAGTACTAGCCATCGAAGCGTATCACACGCTATTCGCCGAGAAGGATGAAGTGCTCAAGGAAGCCAATAACAAGGGCATCGTCATTCTTGCGGCAGAACAGGACAGCTTATGAAAATCATGATGTCAGCCGGGGAAGCTTCCGGCGATCTGCACGGCGGCGCTCTTGCGGCCGAACTCAAGAAACTCAGGCCGGATATTGAACTTTTCGGTATGGGCGGCAGCGACATGCAAAAGAGCGGCGTACGGATCATTTATGACATTAACAATCTGGGAATCATAGGCGTGGTGGAAGTCGTCAAGCACATTCCCTTCTTTTTCCGCCTGCGCGACACATTGAAGCAGGCCATGATCGATGAGAAGCCGGACGCGCTTGTCTGCATCGATTATCCGGGATTCAATATGCGCCTCGCCCATGTGGCCAAGGAGCTGGGGATCCCTGTCATTTACTATATTGCTCCGACAATCTGGGCTTGGAACAAGAGAAGGGCGAAGAAAATCGTCCGCGATGTGGCAGCTGTCGCATCCATTTTCCCGTTCGAAGCCAAAGCATACAAGGAAGCCGGCGCGAATGTCACTTTCGTCGGACATCCGCTGGCTGATACAGTGAAGCCGACGATGCCAAGGGAAAAGGCGCTGGAGTATTTCCGCGCCGATCCTGACAAGAAGCACATCCTTCTTATGCCGGGAAGCCGCGGCAACGAGGTCAGGGGACTTCTCCCCACGATGCTTGATGCGGCAAGGGAAATCAATAAGAAGGCGCCGAGCCAGTTCTTCATTCCCCGCGCAAGCACGATTTCCTTAAGTCTTCTTCACTCGATCATCGGGCATAATCCCGGAATCGACATCGAAATCACAGAAGGCGCGCGCTATGACCTCATGGGCATGTGCGACGCATGCATTGCTTCCTCCGGGACGGCAACGCTTGAGACAGCCCTGATGGAGCTTCCGACGGTTCTTGTCTACCGCCTCGCTCCCTTTACCTGGGTCCTGGCCAAGCACCTGGTCCATGTGAAGTATGCGGGCCTTCCGAATCTTCTCCTGCAGCGGGAAGTGACGCCCGAACTTCTGCAGGATGAGGTGACGCCGGATCATATTTCCTCCCTGGTTCTTCCGTGGCTCCTGAATCCCGCGGCCAGGGAAGCGAATGTGGAAGAGCTGCGCGATGTAAGGAAAGCGCTCGGTAATGGCGGCGCCGTCAGGAACGTGGCCAGTCTCGTATTAAAAACAGCAGGAGATCAGGAAATTACATGAATAATACCAAAAACAGCAAACTGAACAGCTACAAGAGGCTTCTGTCCTATCTCTGGCCTTACTGGAAGCTGCTTCTCGTATCCGTGGTCTTCATGATCGTGGTATCTCTGTCGAACCTTGTGGTCCCGTGGATCATCAAGGATGTCATCGATAAGGTGCTCGAAAGCAAGGACCTCCGGATGCTTTACATCATCATCGTCGCCATCATGGGTACATTCTTCATCCGCGCCCTGACGACATTCGGCCACCGATACCTCATGGGGTATATAGGGCAGGCCGTCATCATGGACCTCAGAAACGCTCTGTACCATCACCTGCAGAAGCTGTCGATCGCTTACTACGACCGCAGAAGAACGGGCGATATCATGAGTAATCTGACGAACGATATTTCCGCTCTCCAGACAGCCATCGTCGATAACTTCATCCAGATGGTGCAGGAAGGGGCAATCTTCATCGGGTCCTTTGCTTCCATGATCTACCTCCAGTGGAAACTGACGATTCTCTGTCTTGTCATCGTTCCGCTCGTATCCCTCACCATCAAGTTCTTCGGCAAGAAGCTCCACACGAGCGGCCGTTCCGTACAGGAAAGACTGGCTGACGTGACGAGCATGCTGCAGGAAACGATCCAGGGCGTGCGTATCGTAAGAAGCTTTAACCGCGGCGACTTTGAAGAAGGCCGTTTCCGCGAAATCAACAAGAGCAGCTTCAAGGCGACTGTCCGTGCTATCCGCCAGCAGAGCCAGATGACACCGCTCGTTGAATTCCTCTCTGCGATTGCAGTCTGCGCCATCATCTGGTACGGCGGCGTATCCGTCATCGACGGCGTTATGACCACCGGCGAACTGATTGCATTCCTGATTTATGCCATCAACCTGGCCAACCCGACAAGAAGACTGGCAGAAAGCTTCGGCAACATCCAGAAATCTCTGGCAGCTGCTGACCGCGTCTTTGCCATCCTTGACGAAAAGCCGGAAGTGCAGGACCGCCCTGGCGCAAAGCCGCTCGTCGTGACCGAAGGCCGCGTCGAAGCACGCCATGTGCAGTTTGCTTATGAGAAGGACAATCCTGTTCTGACGGACCTTAATTTCGTCGCTGAACCAGGACAGACAATCGCTGTCGTAGGCCCCTCGGGCGCCGGTAAGACGACGATTGCAAACCTTCTTCCCCGTTTCTACGACGTAACAGGCGGCGCCATCCTGATCGACGGCGTCGATATCCGAGATGTCACCGTCGGTTCCCTTCGCGACAATATCGGCCTTGTGCCGCAGGATACGCTTCTTTTCAATACGACGATCAAGGACAACGTCCTCTACGGACGCCTCGATGCATCGGATGAAGACGTATGGGCTGCAGTCAGAGCCGCTAATGCCGAGAAATTCATCAAGGGACTGCCGCGCGGCATCGAAACGAAAGTCGGCGACAGAGGCCTTGTCCTCTCCGGCGGCCAGCGCCAGCGTATCGCCATTGCGCGCGCCATCCTGAAAGACCCGAAGATCCTCATCCTCGATGAAGCGACATCCGCTCTCGATACAGAAAGCGAGAAGATCGTGCAGGATGCGCTCGATAAACTGATGGTCGGAAGAACATCCTTCGTTATCGCGCACAGGCTCTCCACCATCAAGAATGCGGACCAGATCCTGGTTCTCCATGAAGGCGTCATCGCCGAAAAGGGCACGCATGATGAACTGATGGCCAAGGGCGGGCTGTATTATGAACTGTATACCATGTCTGCGAAAGTGGCGGAAGCCGAGCAGATTGAAAAAGAAGCTGAAAGCGAAGGAGAAGAATAATTGTACTGGTTTTACAACATATGCCTTGTGGCTTACTGGATTCTGCAGATTCCGATCCTGATTTACCGCCTCGTCTTTGAAGAGGGGTTCTATGACCGCCTGAAGCAGAGTGCCGGCATCATGCCGACCCCGACCCTCCAGCGGATCGCGTACCATAACGCCATCTGGGTGCATGCCGCATCCGTCGGCGAAGTGGTCGCAGCCAGCCCGATCGTCCGGGAACTGAAGAAGAAATATCCCGATGAGATGGTCGTCGTCTCCGTCGTCACGGCAACAGGCCACCGCATGGCCCGCAGGATCATTCCCGAGGCGGACGGGCATATCTTCTTCCCCTTTGACCTTCCGGTCATTACTGAACGCATCGTCAATATCGTCGATCCCAAGGCCATCATCCTCATCGAGACTGAACTCTGGCCGAATTTCCTTCGCCTGGCGTGGAGAAAGAAGATCCCGGTCATGATGATGAACGGACGCATCAGCGGACGCTCGATGGGAAAATATGCACTGATCAAACGCTTCACGACAAGGATGCTTTTCCAGATCCAGCGTTTCTGCATGCAGTCTGCCATCGACAGGGAGCGCATCATTTCCATGGGTGCCATCCCTGAACGTGTGACGATTACAGGAAATACGAAGTATGACCAGACGTATGCGACGGTCTCCGAAGAAGAAAGAGCAGCGCTCCGCAAGGAATTCCGCTTCGACGGAAAGGGACCGATCATCGTTGCCGGCAGCACGCATGGCGGCGAGGAAGAAATCGTCGTCAAGCTCTTTGGGAAGATTTTGAAGAAGTATCCGGATGCAAGGCTTCTCCTTGCTGTCCGTGAAATCACAAGGGCGCCTTCCGTCCGTTTCATAATCAAGCATCAGGGCTACACGGTCCTTCGCCGTTCCAAGATGGGGACGGATGAGGACGACGGCACAAGCCCGCAGATCGTGATCCTCGATACGATCGGGGAACTCGGACGTCTCTACAGCCTGGCTGACGTCGTTTTCGTCGGCGGAAGCTTCGTCAAGGTCGGCGGCCACAATATCCTTGAACCGGCAGCGCACGGCAAGCCCGTCGTCGTCGGACCGAACATGTTCAATTTCCAGGAAATCTTCGAACTTCTCTCCAGCCGCGGTGTGTGCCTGATGGCGCATAATGAGGCTGAATTTGAGAAGATCATGTTTGATCTCCTTGATCATCCTGAAACAATCAAAAAAATGGGCGAGGCGGCTCTTGAAGTCGTCAGCGAAAACCAGGGAGCGACGGACAGGAATATCAAAGCCTTCGCTGAACTGATTGAATCATCCGGCGTTAAGCTGGGAGGACGGCATGAGTCTTGAGGCCTATGTAACGAATCTCATGAAAGAAAGAAATCCGAGGGGATTTGATGCGGCATTTGCCGGCTTTCTTTCACTTCTTGAAAAGCTGTACTTAAAGGGCGTCAGGAAAAGACGCGCCAGGGAAACGGCCAATGCGGTCGAGGCGGGGATTCCCGTCATCAGCGTCGGCAATGTTACGGCCGGCGGCGCGGGGAAGACGCCCTGCATCCTGATGATTGCCGAGCTCCTTCTTAAAGAGGGAAAGAAGCCTGCTATCATCAGCCGCGGCTACAAGAGCGGACTTGAGAAAAAGGGCGGCGTCGTATCTGACGGAAAGTCCATTCTCGTCAGCCAGAAGGAAGCAGGGGATGAGCCGTACATGATGGCGCTCCGCCTTCCAACGGTCCCCGTCCTTGTCGGAAAAGACAGGAAGGTGTCTGCGAAAAAGGCGGTAGCCCTTGGCGCGGATGTCCTTCTCCTTGACGACGGTTTCCAGTACTGGGGCCTTGACCGCGACCGCGACATCGTCCTCATCGACTGCATGAATCCATTCGGCTACTTCCATGCGCTTCCAAGAGGGCTCCTCCGGGAACCTTTGACAGCGCTGGGAAGGGCATCGCTTTTCCTTCTGACGAAGAGTGACAAGGCAAGCGATGAAGAAAAACTGAAAATCAAAAGGGTGCTCCGCCATTACGGAAGGACCACTCCCATCCTTGAGACGGCGCACAGCCCGTCCAAAATCGTGCCTTATGAAACGTGGAGAAAGCGCATCCATGAAGGAGAGCTCCCTGCCGTTTCCGGAAAGAAAGCATTCCTTGTTTCCGGCATAGGAAACCCGGCCTCCTTTGCAGAGACTGCCTCCGAAGCCGGCCTTGTAAGAACGGGTGACATGTCATTTCCCGATCACCACGCCTACACGGATGAAGATGTAAGAAAAGCCATCAAAGAGGCAGAAAGAACCGGCGCAGATCTCATTGCTGTCACGGAAAAAGACGCCGTGAAGCTCATGAACCTTGAAAGAGTCAGGAATTCGAAAATGCCTTTCTATGTGCTTGAAATAGAAATGACCATCAAAGGCCATCAAGAAGAAATATTGGAAGAACAGTGGGAGGAACTACTATGAAAATCGCATGCATTATTCCGTCCCGGTACGCCTCTACCCGTCTTCCGGGCAAGCCGCTCCGCATGATTGCCAGAGAGACGCTCGTGCACCGTGTGTATGAAAGAGCCGTCCTGGCAAAACTGCCGGACATCGTTATCGTTGCGACGGATAATGAAAAAATAGAAAGTGAAGTGAAGAGCTTCGGCGGACGCGTCATGATGACATCTCCGGATCATCCGACCGGAACCGACCGTCTGGCAGAAGTCGCTGCTTCGCTTCCTGATTACGATATCGTCGTCAATGTGCAGGGAGATGAACCCTTCATCAATCCTGATGTCATTGACAGCCTTGCCAAGATGCTCGCTGAAAGAGATGACCTTGACATGACGACGGTTGCTGCTCCTCTCAAAGAAGATGAGTATGACGATCCTTCCGCCGTGAAGGTCGTCGTGAACCAGAAAGGGGAAGCACTCTATTTCTCACGCTCCCTCATCCCGTATCCGAGAAATGAATTTTCCGTGCCGCCTTTGAAGCATGTCGGGATTTATGCGTACCGGAGGGATTTCCTTCTTGCCTATGCAGGCATGAAGCAGACGCCTCTGGAAAAGACAGAATCCTTAGAACAGCTCCGCGCGCTGGAAATGGGTTATAAAATCGGAGTCATCCGCATCGATTCCGAAGACATCGGCATTGATACAGAAGAAGACTTAAAGAAAGCAAACCGCTTATTCGAAAGGAGCCACCAATGAAAACCATTCAAGTAGGAAATCTGACCATTGACGGAAGCAAGCTTTTCCTGATCGCAGGTCCCTGCGTCATTGAAGGATATGACCGCACACTGATGATCGGCCGTGAAATCAAGAAAATCTGCGAACGCCTCGGCGTCCAGTACATTTTCAAAGCCTCTTATGACAAGGCAAACCGTTCCTCCTTCAATTCCTTCCGCGGACCGGGTCTCGATAAGGGACTTGAAATCCTCGCATCCATCAAGAAGGAACTGCAGGTGCCGGTTCTCTCCGACGTCCATGACGTCACCCAGCTTGAAAAAGCATCCAAGGTCCTGGACATGATCCAAATCCCGGCATTCCTCTGCCGCCAGACCGACCTTGTTTACGGCGCAGCCAAGACAGGCGTACCGGTCAATGTGAAGAAGGGCCAGTTCATGGCTCCGGAAGACATGAAGAATGTCATTGAAAAAATGGAAGAAGCAGGCAACCCGAACCTGGCTGTCACCGAACGCGGTGCATCCTTCGGCTACCACAACCTTGTCGTTGATATGCGCTCCTTCCCGATCATGAGAAGCTTTGGCTATCCGGTCATTTTCGATGCCACCCACAGCGTACAGCTCCCTGGCGGCATGGGCGGATCCACCGGCGGCCAGCGCGAATTCATTCCGTACCTGGCAAGAGCCGCTGCCGCATCCGGCGTAGACGGCTTCTTCATGGAAGTCCATGACAATCCGCCGGAAGGTCTCTCCGATTCCTCCAACATGCTTTACCTGTCCTCCCTTGAAGGCCTCCTGAAGGACCTCATTGCGATCAATGACATCGTAAAACATGACAAAGGAGAGAAACTCGTTCCGGAAAGATAAGGGATACGGTCCCAAAAGAAGCTCTGTGCGGGCGTCATTCTCCCGCACAGCTTTTCTGTTCCTTGGAGAAAAGAAGCGTGGATCTGCGCATGATTTTCTATAGGATTCATTAAGTATTTCAAGTCAAATTATTGTATAATAAATATGATTCGGCAGAGTGGATGAATCATTCCCTGTCAGAAGTTCCGGGTCATCAAGAAAACGGGAGGCTGTATGTCAGTAATAGAGACGGCGTCGCGGGTCCTTCGGGATGAAGCGGCGGCAGTAGAATCTTTAGTCAATAAATTGGACGGTCAGTTTGAAAAGGCAGTCCGTATGATCGACAAGTCCAAGGGGCGCGTGGTTTTGACAGGCATGGGGAAATCGGGCCATATCGCCCGCAAGGTAGCTGCCACGATGGCAAGCACCGGCACGCCTGCCTTCTTCCTGCATCCGGCAGAAGGCATCCACGGGGATCTTGGCATGGTCACATCAGAAGATGTCGTCATTGCCTATTCAAACAGCGGGGAAACGATGGAGATTTTGAATATTCTCCCGTCCCTGAAAAGAATCGGGCCAAAACTCATTGCCGTCGTCGGCAAGACGAATTCCACGCTTGCCAAGAATGCAGATGCTGTCCTTGACGCAGGCGTTGAAAAGGAAGCAGACTCTCTGGGCCTTGCTCCGACAAGCTCGACGACTGCTGCTCTCGCCCTTGGCGATGCGCTGGCTGTATGTTTGATGGAAAACCGCCATTTCACGGCAGACAAGTTTGCCATTTTCCATCCGGGCGGCTCTCTTGGGAAAAAGCTTCTCATGACAGTCGAGATGGTCATGCACAAGGGAGAGGACAATCCTGTCGTGCAGGAAAAGGCATCTGTCAAAGATGCGCTCTTCGTCATGACGTCCAAGGGCCTTGGCGCCGTTTCCGTCATCAATGCGGAAGGTTCCCTGATCGGCCTTATGACCGACGGCGATGTCAGACGTGGCCTTGAGAGAGGCACGGATTTCCTGACAGTCCATCTTTCCGATGTCATGACACAGGAACCGATCGTCATCACATCCGGACGCCTGGCTGCTGAAGCACTCCATATCATGGAAAACCACAAGCCCCATCCGATCACCGTTCTTCCTGTCGTTGACGAGAACGGACGCGCGACCGGCATGGTGCATATCACCGACCTTATGAAACAGGGGGTCGTCTGATGAAAAATGCGGATAAAATAAAACTGTTTGCTTTCGACGTCGACGGCACGCTGACAAACGGGATGCTGGTCCTTGGGCCTGACGGGGAAGCTTACAAATTCTTCAACGTCAAGGACGGACTGGTCCTGAGTCTTGCCCACAGGATGGGCTACAAGACAGGCTTCATCACCGGAAGGTCCTCGAAGATCGTGGGCGCCCGCGCAAGGGAGCTCCATGCTGACTTCGTTTTGACCGGCGTTGAAAACAAGATCGAAGCACTGGAAGGCTTGCTGAAAGAATACGGACTTTCCTGGGAAGAAGCCGCTTACATGGGAGACGATCTGAATGATCTGCCTCTCCTTGAAAAGGTCGGCGTTTCGGGATGTCCTGAAAATGCCTGTGACGAAAACAGGGATGCTGCGGATTTCATTTCCCACTTTAAAGGCGGGGAAGGCGCAGCCCGCGAATTCGTCGAACATATTTTGAAAGCCCAGGGACGCTGGGATGAAGCGGTCGATCCCTTCAGACATGACTGAGGGGCCCGCTGTATTTTGAATCATTTCCGGAAAGAAGAGGAGCCATGTCATTCGATGTAAGATACAGGATTCTGAAAGGCATCAGCAATATGCTCTGCCGCATGTCATATGACCGAATCCTGTCTATAGGGCGCTTTCTGGGCCCCTGCATTATGAACCGCATAGCCAAACAAAGAAACCGGGGTCTGGAGCAGATCATGACCGGCCTTAAGGTCTCGCGCCCTGAAGCCGAAAAGCTGCTGCAGAAGGTTTATGAAAATATCGGTATGTCCGCCATGGAAATGATGTATATGCCGCGGCTCTGCAAAGAAAAAGCGCATATTGATGATTTCGTGAAGATCGATCATCCCGAGTACCTGGAAGAAGCATACGCTGAGAAAAAGGGAATCGTCGGCCTTACCGCACATATGGGAAACTGGGAATGGCTTGGCGCAGGCCTTGCCCTTCACGGCTATGACACGTCGGCCATCGGCAAGAAGCAGGCTGATGATGCGCTGATGAGAATTATCAACGATTACCGCACCATGGCGGGTCAGCATATTTACCTGACCGGCACGGGCGGCTACGAAATGATTGCCGCTGCGCGCTCGATGAAGAAGAACCATATCCTTGGCTTCCTTTCCGATAAGGACGGGAACAAGGTCGGCGTACCGGTTCTTTTCATGAACAAGGTCTTTTCCTTCCCACAGGGACCGGCCGTCTTTGCCAGAAAGTTCAAGGCGCCGATCATCCCGCTTTTCATCGTAAGAAATGAAAACGGGAAGGGCCACACGATCTGTGTGGGAAAGAAATTCTATTACGAAGACACGGGAGATGAAGAAGGGGATCTTCTCAGGAACTCCCAGAAAATGGCCACGATGATGGAAGATTTCATCAAAGCCCATCCGGCAGACTGGCTCTGGTTCCAGCATCTCTTCTGGACAAGACCGGGAAAGATCAAGATGTACATGGATCTGAGCGAAGAGGAAAAGAAGCGTTTTGCATCCGGCATCTATGATAACTGGAACGAGACCAAAGGAGGCAAGGAATGAAGAAACACGCCAAGCTTTATATCACGATAGCGGTCATCCTGCTCCTTGCTGTGGGCATCTACGCTCTCTTCCGCGGCGACACGAAACGCATGAATGCTGCCGCCGGTTCCGGAAATCCGGCCATGGAATTCGATAATATCGATCTGAAGGAAGACAAGGACGGCAAGCCTGTATGGCGCTTCAAGGCCAAGCATGTCACGATGAGCCAGGATAAGAACATCATCGAGATGACAGGCGTCGACGGGTCTTTTATGAAAGATGACAACGAAATCGATCTGACAGCTGATACGGGCAAAATCGACCGCAAGGCGCAGACCGTTTACGTAGAAGGAAACGTCAAGGGAAAATCCAAGGACGGACTCGTCCTTTATGCAAAGAACCTGACGTATGATGGCAAGACACAGATCCTTTCCACGGATCAATTCTTCACAGCGGAAAAAGACAACCGCGTACTGACAGGTGACAGCTTCACGGGAGACCGGGTGCTGCAGCAGTTAACCGCCAAAGGACATGCGAAGCTCGCAGACAAGGAGGACGCAAAGTGAAAGTGAAAACTTTTTATGCAGCGCTGGCAGTACTGGCCATCGCACTAGGATCTGTCACGACCGCCATGGCCGATGACATCACAGCCGACGTCTTGACATATGACGGCAAGGCCAAGGTCGTCACCGCCAAAGGGAACGTGGTCATCCACGCTAACGAAGGCGCAACAATCACAGCCGCAGACGGCGAATACCATTTCGAAGACAGGAGTGCTTTCCTGGAAGGCGGCGTTCATTATGCCAAGAATCAGGAAACATTGACGGCTGACAAGCTCTTCCTTTATAATGACAAGACCGCAAGAGGCATCGGAAGCGTTTATTATCATGACGACGCTGAAAACAGGACCCTCAAGGGCGACGATGTCATGTACAATTCCGATACAGGCTTTGCCAAGATCGAAGGAAACGGCTACCTCGAATCTCCGGATGGAAGCCTTGCCGCTCCTCATATCGAAGGCAACCTGAAGCAGATTAAAGTCGTTGCCACCGGCGGCGTCAACCTTTCAAGCACACTCCATAATGCAACAGGCTACGGCGATCAGGCTGTCTACACCAGAACCGGCAGGAACGGCACTGACGGACGCCTTGTCCTCCAGGGCAATGCATGGGCCGTGCAGAATGGAAACCGCTTCGACGGACCTGAACTCATCCTCATGGATAAAGACAAAGTCGTAGAAACGAAGGGCAGAAGCACCATCGTCATCACAAATACAGGGGGCAGCGATAATACGGCAGGCTCCGGAAGCGGACAGGAGAGCGCTCCAACCGGTCCGGTCACCGCCAATACGCCAATCGCAGGCCGCCCTGAATATGCAGGTTCATCCATAGAAACAAAGTAGAAACCAAGGGAAATCAATGAAGATAGAAACACATAATCTGATCAAACGCTACGGCGAAAAAACTGTCGTGAATGATGTCAATGTGGAAGTCGAGCAGGGGACGATCGTAGGGCTCTTGGGGCCTAACGGAGCCGGCAAGACGACCACATTCTACATGATCGTCGGCATCATCCAGCCGGATGAAGGGGACGTGACAGTCGGGGACATCTCACTTGTGGGCCTTCCGATTTACAAGCGCCACCAGTTCGGCATCGGCTACCTGCCGCAGGAACAGTCTGTTTTCACGAAGATGACTGTATGGGAAAACCTGATGTCTCTTCTGGAAACAAGAAAAGATCTGACGCCGGAAGAAAGAACCGCCAAGGCGGAGTCTCTTCTGGATGAATTCAATATCGGCCGTGTCCGCGATACAAAGGGCGGAGCACTTTCAGGCGGTGAAAGACGCCGCGTGGAAATCGCGCGCTCTCTGACGATGGATCCTGCCTTCATCCTTCTCGATGAACCGTTTGCAGGCGTTGATCCGCTCGCTGTCGAAGATATCCAGAGCGTCGTCCTTCACCTGAAGACGAAGGGAATCGGCATCCTCATCACGGACCACAACGTCCGCGAAACGCTGCGCATCGTCGACAATGCTTACATCCTGTCGGAAGGACGCATTCTGTTGCACGGAACGGATGCTGAAATTGCCGTGGATCCGGTAGCAAAGAAGAACTATTTGGGAGAGAATTTCACTTTATGATGAAGAAAGATATAGAAGGAGGGGAATTCCGATGAGAATATTGGACAAATACATATTAAAAGAATTCCTGGCTCCGTTCTTCTTTGGCGTAGCAGCTTTCACAGCGATCTTCCTTGGTGCAGATACCCTTTTGAAAATTGCAAGCTACGTAACAAAGTACGGCGCATCCTCGGAATCCGCGCTGAAGATTTTCATCCTGGCGCTCCCGAGAATTGTCGTCTACACATTCCCGATGGCTGTCCTTTTAGGCGCCCTTATGTGTTTCTCTCGCCTGTCTGGATCGAGCGAACTGATTGTCATGCGTTCTTCCGGGCAGAGTTTCCTGCGCCTGGCTACGCCGGTCTTTCTTTTGTCCCTTGCCATCAGCATCTGCGCCGTCGCATTCAATGAATACGTCGTGCCGTGGACAAACAGCGAGTACCAGTACGTACTGAACGTGGAAATCCGAAGGAATCTCAATCCGGGCGTGACCGACCATGTCGTCATCCGTGACGTGCAGGGCGGCAAGATTGTCCACCTTCTTTATGCAAGAAAGTATGACCCGCAGACAAAGCAGCTGGAAAACATCACGGTCCAGGAATTCCAGAATGAAGAAGTCACCCGAGTGGAAAACGCACCGACCGCTGTCTGGAAGGATGGTGTCTGGTACATGACGAACGGCGTCATTTATGATCTCACCGGCGACGGTGTAGACCGCATGATGCACTTCGAGAGCCAGGCCATTCCTTATGCACAGTCTCCGGAAGATATTCCGAAGGAAAACAAGGATCTTGATGAAATGACGATCCGCGAACTCCTTCTGACAAAGAAAGCCTATGCTGCCGCTCATGCTGACACCACAGGCATCACGATGGAAATCTACCGCCGCTTCTCCCTGCCGATGGCAAGCTTTGTCTTCGCTATCGTAGGCGCTCCTCTGGGCGTACAGAAGCAGAGATCTTCCTCTTCTGTCGGATTCGGCATTTCCGTTGTCATTATTTTCCTTTACTATGCGATCATGACATTCCTCGAAGCACTCGGCAAAGGCCACCTCATGCCTGCATTCCTCGCAGTCTGGCTGCCGAATATGATTGCTTTCGTCACAGGGTGCTACCTCATATGGAGGGTTGACCGCTGAATTTCACTTGAGTTATGAGTCCCGGTCTTCCGGGACTTCGCCGCGTCCGGAAACCGGATGATTATATAAGGTAAGGAGGTCACTATGTTCATAGGCATCGCCATCGTTCTTGTCCTGATCAGCATGGGCGGACTCATCGCCTTTCTCGGGGACAGGATAGGCTCCAAAGTAGGCAAGAAGAGAATGACTCTTTTCGGCCTGCGCCCGAAGTATACCTCGATCATCGTGACCATCATTTCCGGCGCCCTCATTTCGTTCTCGACCATTGCCGTCATGGCCGTGGTGAATGAAAATGTCAGGGTCGCTTTATTCGGCCTGTCCAAATTGCAGACGCAGATGAAGGACCTCAATCAGGAAATCCAGCTCAAGAACAAGGAACTTGAATCAGGCAAGCTCCAGCTCGAGGCAAGGAACAAGGAGTACGAGGACGTGACGAGAAAGTCTGAAGAAACGTCCAGGGAACTTGACCGCGTCGAAAGCCAGAGAGTCTATATGGAAAATGAACTTTCCACCGTGCAGGAGGCGTATGATCAGGCGCAGGCCGGCGTTGAAAAGTCCGCTGCTGAAATCAAGAACCTTGAAAAGACAAAGAATGAACTGACAGGAAACATCAATACGCTGACAGAAGAAAAGCAGGAACTCCTGAGCAATATTTATGCGCTCCGCGAGGGCCAGGTCATCCTGCGCGCCGGACAGGTGCTGACAAGCGTCACTGTCGATGAAAATATGAACAAGGAGCAGACGGAAAAGGTACTGGACAGCGTTTTGAACGATATTAATACCATGCTCAAGCAGCAGATGAATGTGACGGACCAGAACGCAGAACTCATCCGCGTCAGCCGTCAGGATTTCGATACGGCTGTCAATCAGATCGCAGGATCCAAGACAAAGAAACTCGTTCGCATCGTCGCTGCGCAGAACCTTATTCTGGGCGAGCGCCTTGTCGTTGATTTCGATATCCATGACAGTATCCTTGTCTTCCACAAGGGAGAAACGATTTATCAGGGCAATCTGGATAAGTACAAGGACATCAGGAACTATGAGCTGCAGGTCCTCCGCTTCCTGAAGGATCTCAATGTCTATGCAAGAAGCCAGGGCATCCTTCCGGACCCGATTACGGGCAACGTAGGGGCTCTTGAAGGACAGGAACTGATGGAAGTCATCCAGAAGGTCAAGGAGTATGGCGGAAACTGCACACTGTACGTCACGGCGCGCCGCGATATCTACAGCCAGGGCCCGCTCCTCATTGACGTACGCGTCGAAAGGAATGACGGAAGATGATTTTAGCCGCTGATCCCGGTTCAGAAAAAACAGGAATGGCAGTCGTCGAAGAAGACGGCTCGCTCGTGATCAAGAAGGTCATCCGCACGAAGGAATTCGAGAAAGAAGCGGAAGACCTTCTTTCAAGTCACCCCGTTTCCGCCTTCATCATGGGAAACGGGACGCATCATAAGGAAATCCAGAAGAGGGCAGACGCTGTCCTTGAAAAGATGGGACTTCCCTTCCGCACGATCCTTGTCGATGAAAAGTACACGACGGAAATGGGAGAGCAGTGGTACTGGAAGGATCATCCTACCAAAGGCCTTTCCCGTCTCATCCCCAAAGGCATGCGGACAGTCCCGGTTCCGATTGACGATTATGTGGCCTGGATCATCGGCTGCATTTACCTTGGGAAAGTGAAGGCAGAAGACGTCGGTCACAAGAAAGTATAGGTCTCTTTTTCTCTCTGTAAAAAAGAAAAGAAAAACACTTGACGAAAAGCGCAAGATGTAATAAACTATTGAGGTGTTACGGGGCATAGCGCAGTTGGTAGCGCACCTGCTTTGGGAGCAGGGGGTCGCCAGTTCGAGTCCGGCTGCCCCGACCAATATGGCTCAGTAGCTCAGTTGGATAGAGCAACCGCCTTCTAAGCGGTGGGTCGTGGGTTCGAATCCCTCCTGGGTCACCAGAAATCAAAAACGGCATCTGCGGGTGCCGTTTTTTCTGTCTGTCTGTGAATGAAACGGGAGAAGAAAAGACGTTTCATTTCCATGCAGCGAAGCGGAGATCCTCCGCTGATTAATAAATATACCGTATATAACGAATATAATGTACGGCTTTTAATAAAATAAAAAAATATAGTTTTTCTCTCTTGATTTTTACAGATAAAGAGTGTATTATCTGATTTTGACTTGAGACGAAAAGCAGGGCTTTTTTGCGTCCAAAAACAGGCTTTGAGAAGGTATGGAGCAAAACGAATAAAAGGACAAAAGAGCCGGTTTGATCTACTATTTCCGACATACAAAGAGACCTTGTCTCTGAATTCCTAGGAGGTGTCCTGACTTGGCTACAAAGGCGGCACAGCTTGAGCAGTGGTTGAAAGATCTCAAGGAGAGAGTCAACGCGGATGGAAATATTTCCTACAATGAAATCATCAATTTCACGAAGGAAAACAATTTGACCCAGAAACAACTGGACAGCGTTTTCACTCTTCTTCATGATCATCATATTGAAATGGTTTACGATGAACCAGAGGAAACGGAAGAGGGACCGACAGAAGCAGATTTCGCAGGAGAAGAAGGGGAAGACATCCTATCTGACGATATGCTTCTTGACGGTGATGACGATACACAGGAAGAAGAAAAATCCTGGGACGTGGAAGATACAACGGATGCTGATTACAATGCGGCAGCCGGCGGCGTAAGTGATCCGGTACGCCTGTACCTGCGTGAATGCGGCTCCAATCCGCTTCTTTCCGCAGAACAGGAAATGGAACTGGCAAAGACGATCGAAAAAGGCAAGAAGGAAGATGCGACCCCGGAAGAGAAGGAAGCAGCTCTGGAAGCCAAGAAGGAAATGGCAAACGCCAACCTCCGTCTGGTCGTATCCATTGCCAAGAAGTACCCGGGACGCGGCATGCCTTTCCTGGATCTCATTCAGGAAGGAAATATCGGCCTTCTGAAGGCCGTCGACAAGTTCGACTACACCAAGGGCTATAAATTCAGTACATATGCGACATGGTGGATCCGCCAGGCGATCACGCGCTCCATTGCCGACCAGGCAAGAACGATCCGCGTGCCTGTCCACATGGTCGAAACAATCAATAAGATGAACCGCGTAGGCCGCCGTTTCCTGCAGGAACACGGCCGCGAGGCAACGAACGAGGAACTGTCCAAGGAAATGGGCATCAGCCTTGAAAAGATCAGGGAAGCCAAGAAGGCTGCCCAGGATCCGATTTCCCTGGAAACGCCGATCGGCGAAAAGGAAGATTCCCATCTGGGAGACTTCATCGAAGACCAGAAGACAGCTTCCCCGGAAGATGAAGCAGCAGCAACGATGCGCCGCGAGCAGGTCTACAGCATGCTCGATACGCTGACCGAAAGAGAAAAAGGAGTCCTCGCCCTGCGCTTTGGCATGGACGACGGAACACCAAGAACTCTGGAAGAAGTCGGCAAGCACTTCGGCGTCACTCGTGAACGTATCCGCCAAATCGAAGGAAAGGCGCTGAAGAAGCTCAAAAAGCAGGCACTCCCGATGACCGGATATTGATCATTTGTCAAGCATTTTCCCTTGCAAAGAGAAAAAAAGCGTGATATAATGACAACGTTATTCTGGATAGTCCTCTGCCATATACGATCGGCATGAATGTCCTGTGAGAAGGAGGAAAAGATCGTGAATATTATCGAAACACTCGAGAATGAACAGCTGAGAAATGACATTCCTGAATTCCGCCCGGGAGACACCGTAAGAGTTCATGTTAAGGTCGTTGAAGGCAAGAATGAAAGAATCCAGGTATTCGAAGGCATCGTTATTGCCAGAAGAAATGCCGGAGTCAGAGAAACTTTCACAGTTCGTCGTATTTCCTACGGCGTAGGCGTAGAAAGAACATTCCTGGTTCATTCCCCGCGTCTGGCTAAGATTGAAGTAAAGCGCCGCGGCATCGTTCGTCGTGCAAAACTCTTCTACCTGCGTGGTCTGTCCGGCAAGGCAGCAAGAATCAAAGAAAGAAAATAAGACATGTAAAGAACTGCGGCTCGTCCGCAGTTTTTTATTGTCCGGATTTCATAGAGAGTCTTTAAAAGTATATGCTTATTTTTTTCGCGGTCTGTTTTTCACCGATTGTAAATGTGTTAAAATAGTACTTGATGCAGGGAGGTTCAGGGCAGCTTGCTGCCATTTCTCGAAAGGGGAAAGCTATGAAGTATAAAATCATCCTGTCCGCCGCTCTTCTGGCGCTGGGGCTTGCATCGTCTGTTTCTGCCAATTCCATCAAGCACGTATTCGTTGTCGACGAACTGACACTGGAAGTCGAGATGGCTGATCCTCTGACAGAAGAGGAGCTCCACCCCGCCAACTTCATGTCGCCGTCCTACAAGTCTGAATTCCAGGTGAACGGGGGCGTCCATGTGACGGGGCTTCCGATACCGCAGAAGTCTGATGGATTCCATTACAATATTTACCGTCTGGCCGTAGACGGGCTTGATGCAGGCCCGATTTACCAGATTTCCTACAAGGGACAGAAAGCCAGGACGTTCAAATTGTATGAAGGCCGCGAGCAGCAGGACCGGTATCGTGACCGCTACGGAAGTTATTTTTAGAGAGGGTAATTATGCATATTGTTCTGGTTGAACCGGAAATTCCGGGAAACACAGGAAATATATCAAGGCTCTGTGCCGCTGAGCATCTGACGCTCCACTTGGTGGAACCCCTCGGGTTTTCCATCGATGACAAGCACCTGAAGCGTGCAGGGCTGGATTACTGGGATCTTCTCGAGGTTCATGTTCATCCGAACTTTGAATCCGTGAAGGAAATGCTGAAGGGCCGCCATTTCTACTACAACACGACAAAGGCGGTCAAATCGTATACGGATGTGTCTTTCAATGAAGACGATGTCCTCGTTTTCGGAAAGGAAACGAAGGGACTGCCGGAAGATCTCCTTCTGGCGCATGAAGAGGACTGCATCCGCATCCCGATGATTGAAGAAGCCCGGTCGCTCAACCTGTCGAACGCCGTTGCCATCGTTGCAATGGAAGCGCTCAGGCAGACCGGTTTCCCGCATCTTCTCCAGAAGAGCGGACGTTTGTTCAAAGGAGGCAGTGATAGTCATGAATACTTATGATGCAGCGTATGCACTGGCAAAGGCGATCAAGGAAAGCGATGAAATGAAACGCCTGACCGAAGCAGCCGAGAAAATCAAGGGTGATGAAGAAGCCAGGAAAATGGTGAAGGAATACATCATGGCCCAGATGAAATCGGACTACGCAAGAATCGCTGGTCAGAAGGAAGACGAGGAAGCTTACAAGCACTTGCAGGAACTGGCTGTACTCGTCAGCAACAACAGCAATGCGCAGGAATACCTGCAGGCATTCATTCGCTGGAATCAAGTAGCTGCGGATCTGCAGAAGATCGTATCTGAAGCAATGTCGCAGGGTATGGACGTATTGGAACTGGACAAATGACAGACTACGCAAAATTTTTCGACGGAATCCTGAATGAAAGACAGGTAAAGCTCAACGAACCGATGAGCCGCCACACCACGTATGGTATCGGCGGACCGGCAGACGCATTCGTCATGCCGACAACAGAAGACGAATTAATAGCAGTCCTGAAAAAGGCGCATGAAGAAGGAATCCCGGTCACCGTCATCGGTGGCGGCTCGAACTGCCTTGTCAGCGATCTGGGCATCCGCGGCATCACGATCTGCATGAATCGCATGCAGCAGAACATGACCTGCGAAGGCACATGGATCACTGCCACTGGCGGCACCGGCACGGGTACTGTATCCCGTTTTGCTGAAAAGAACAGCCTGCGCGGCTTTGAATGGGCAGTCGGCATCCCCGGCACCGTCATCGGCGCTGCTTTCATGAATGCGAACGGCTATGGCAGCCAGATGAAGAATGTCGTCGAAGAAGTCTACGCAGTTTCAAGAGACGGCCTGCTGAAGAAGACCTATGGCTGGGATGACCTCCATTACGGTGACAGCGACAGCATTTTCATGCATAACGGCGATATCATCACAGGCATCAAGATCCACCTTGCTCCGGGAAACCCGGATGAAATCAAGAGAAACATGACCGAGCACCAGATTTCCCGCCGCACCAAGCAGCCGCTGGAGAAGAGAAGTGCCGGCACCATGTACCTGCGTCCGCCGGGATACCATGTAGGTCCCATGATCAAGGATCTGGGACTCATCGGCTTCTCCATCGGAGACGCTCAGGTTTCCACCAAGCATCCTGACTTCGTCGTCAATAACGGCAAAGCCACCTGCCAGCAGATTCTGGACGTTCTCCATGAAGTGCAGAAGCGCATCCAGGATCAGTACGGCGTCCATGTACCGATGGATGTCCGCATCCTCGGCGAAGGCGTTTTCCAGGAACGCTGATTGGTCAGATGAAATAAAATAATGAAATGAAGAGAGGCTGTGACAAAATGTGTAATCATTTTGCCACAGCCTTTTTTTTATTGGAATATGCCATTAAAGGATACTAACAAATGTATTTATGGGTTCTGTCTGAAAACATCAAAGGATGCTTCGCCTTTTTAGAAACTGCACCCTTGAAAACCACAAAACCAGCCTGCGGCTGAGGAACTACATCTCATCCGTCTCGTACACTAACTTATTAGGCATTTGTGCAATTACCATTATTGTCAACTGGTATTACGAGCCACCTAGTACAATAGAAGTGTAGTAGATAGGTCGCTCCTATCCGCTGCACTTATTGCATATAATTAGGGGAGTAGATGGTTTGACGGCGACCCACCGGTCCGTTTACTGGACGTGGAGAAGAGGGTCAGCCTTCCCCTTATTATGTGTGCTCGCGTTAGGCAGGTTTATCTCCGTGTTCGTGTAAAAAAACTAGTTTGAGTGGTAATAAGTGTGTGAAGGATTAGCGTCTACCAACTACAAATATCTTTTATAGGAGGTCACTTATGATCTGTGTAGGTATTGATGTATCCAAGAGAAAAAGTACGGTGTGTTTCATGGCGCCTGGCGACAAGATCATCCGCAGGCCCTTTGATGTTAAGCACACAAAAGAGGAACTTCAGCCTCTGGTCGATGAAATTCGGGTACAAGCAAAGTATGACGAGATAAAAGTCGTCATGGAATCAACAGGCGTCTATCACCTGTCGATAGCCTATTTCTTGCAGCAGAATGGGATTTTTGTATCTGTCGTCAACGCTCTGAAGGTTGCTAATTCTAATAAGGCAGAGAACTTCAGACACACAAAGACAGACTCCATCGACTCCACGAATATTGCCAGATATGGAATCGCTTATTGGGCAAAGTTACCGCAATTCGATCTTAATGGAGATAAGTATTTCCTCTTGAAGAGACTCTGCGATGCTTATCTTAACTTTTCGGAGGAAAGAAGCCGCATCCTTCTCCAGCTGCAAAGTCAATTGGAGCAGACCATGCCAGGAATCTTCGATCTTTTCGGAGGATTCGACATAAACAGCGGTAAAGACAAACTGCTGGATTTCCTGGAAAGGTATTGCCACATTGAGGATATTATTGCTAAATCGGAAGCAGAATTTGTCGCATCTTATCGCGAATGGGCAAAAGAAAAAGGATACCGTTCCAATGAGAGTAAAGCAGCGACGATCTACGCTCAAGCAAAGAATGGTATCCCTTCCATCCCCAATAATCCAATTGTTAGAGAAACCATCATGTGGTATGTCGGATTACTGAGAAGAGCCGACGAGGCTCTTATGGCTAGTTTAACACGAATGGAAGATATAGCCAAGGATCTGCCGGAATATGAACTCGTCGGCGAGATGGGCGGAGTCGGAAGAGTTACCGGAGTAGCGCTTATTGCCCAGATCGGAGATGTGAGACGCTTTAAAAACAAGCATCCTCTGATCTGCTTTGCAGGCCTGACCCCATCAATACATGAATCAGGGAAATTCCGAGCCTCGCAGAATCACATAGTAAAGAAAGGTCCTGCGCGGCTGCGGAAAGTATTGTATCAAGTAATGATGTTGTTAGTTATGCATAAAATCCCCAAAGATGATGCAGTATATAGGTTCATAAAGAAGAAAGAGGCAGAAGGAAAGTATAAAAAAGTAGCAAAAGTAGCAGGAATGGCTAAGTTTTTACGAATATACTACGGCCGGGTGATGCATTTGTATCGCGACTTAGGCCTTGCTGCGTAAATAAGGCAAACAAGTGAAGAAAAGCGGAAAAAGCCGAGTGTGAGATCGGCTTTTTCGTAGTGCAATGAATTAGTCGGCCAAACTCCAAAATCCAATCAGTTAGGATCAGGCAGGAAATCCGACAAGAAATTCTATAAGAAATTCAAAAAATACCAAAAAATTAAAATTGGGGCTTGTTCTTGTGTAGCAGGTCTTCTCCTTCCGGAGCAAGGTAAAAGGCAATTCTTCCCTCCGTTGGGGGAAGCTCGGCGATGAGAAACAAAAGAAATCAGTTCTTATTTGTTTTGAACTTATATAGCTTCGTCCGTGGAAATCAACCCTATCCGCCCTCCGGGCACCTTCCCCGTCTAGGAAGGCAAGTCCGCGTTTTAACGGATTTTGTCACAGCCCCTTTTTTATGGAAAACGTATAGAAAATTTTCAAAAATTTTTCAAAGAAACGCATCATTCCTCTTGCATTTCATTTAAAAGTTATGTATTATAGTAACGTAAGTTAGCACTCAGATGGATTGAGTGCTAATAGTTAAAGAATAGTTAAAGGAGGAATGGAAATGTTAAAACCATTAGCAGATCGTGTTCTCGTTAAAGTCGACGAAGAAGAAACAAAGACAAAGGGCGGCATCCTGCTCCCAGATACAGCGCAGAAAAAATCCCAGAAGGGCACTGTCATTGCCATCGGTTCCGGCAAAATTCTGGACAACGGCGTTCGCACACCGCTTGAAGTCAAAGTTGGCGACAGAGTTCTGTTTGCAAAATACTCCGGCGTAGACATTGAAGAAGAAGGAGAAAATTATCTGCTTCTGTCTGAAAGAGATATTCTCGCAATTCTCTAATCATTTGTTTTAGTATTTCATTTACAGGAGTGACATAAATGGCAAAGAAAGTACTTTATAATGAAGAAGCACGCGCAGCACTGCTGAGAGGTGTCGATCAGCTGGCTAACGCAGTTAAGATTACACTGGGACCGAAAGGCCGCAACGTTGTTCTGGGCAAGAAGTTCGGCGCTCCGAACATCGTCAACGACGGTGTATCCATTGCCCGCGAAATCGAACTGAAGGATCCATTTGAAAACATGGGCGCTCAGCTCGTCAAGGAAGTCGCAACAAAGACAAACGACGTAGCAGGCGACGGCACAACAACCGCAACCCTCCTGGCTCAGTCCATGATCCATGAAGGAATGAGAAACGTAGCAGCAGGTGCAAACCCGATGGTCCTGAAGAAGGGCATCGAACAGGCTGTCGAAGTTCTCGTAGGCGAAATCAAGAAAAAGGCTGTTAAGGTAGAAGGCAAGGAAGCAATCGCTAACGTTGCATCCATTTCCTCCGCTGACAAGACTATCGGCAAACTGATTGCTGATGCTATGGACAAAGTCGGCAATGACGGCGTTATCACTGTTGAAGATTCCAAGACCATGGGAACCGACCTGAAAGTCGTAGAAGGCATGCAGTTCGACCGCGGCTACCTCAGCCCGTACATGGTAACTGATCCGGACAAGATGGAATGCGTTATCGACAATCCTCTGATCCTCATCACCGACAAGAAGATCAACATGCTTCAGGATATGCTCCAGCTCCTCGAACAGGTAGCTAGAAGCGGCAAGGAACTCCTGATCATTGCTGAAGACGTAGAAGGCGAAGCTCTGGCAACCCTCGTAGTCAACAAACTCCGCGGCACACTGAAATGCGCAGCTGTCAAAGCTCCGGGATTCGGTGATCGCCGTAAGGCAATGCTCGAAGATATCGCTATCCTGACCGGCGGCCATGTCATTTCTGAAGATATGGGCCGTAAGCTCGACAGCGCAACCCTTGATGACCTGGGACAGGCTCATCAGGTCCGCATCACCAAGGACAACACCACCATCGTTGATGGTGCTGGCGACAAGGATGCAATCCGTCACAGAGTAGAACAGATCAAAGAACAGCTGAAGGAAACCACCTCTCAGTTCGATAAAGACAAACTGCAGGAACGTCTGGCTAAACTGTCCGGCGGCATCGCAGTCATCGAAGTCGGCGCAGCAACCGAAGTCGAAATGAAAGACAAGAGACTCAGAATCGAAGATGCTCTGAACGCTACCCGCGCAGCTGTTGAAGAAGGTATCGTAGCCGGCGGCGGCACAACATTCCTCGACATCCAGAGCTCCCTGGACAGCATCGAAGCTGAAGGCGACGTAAAGACAGGTATCAACCTCGTCCGTCACGCTATCGAAGCTCCTGTTCGTCAGATCGCTGACAACGCAGGCATCGAAGGCGCTATCGTAGCTGAAAAGGTCAAGGCAGCAGGCGACGGCATCGGCTTCAACGCAGCTGAAAACAAGTATGAAGACATGATGAAGGCTGGCATCGTTGATCCGGCTAAGGTTACCCGCAGCGCACTGCAGAACGCAGCATCCATTGCAGCTCTCGTTCTGACCACAGAAGCAGTCGTAGGCGAAATCCCGGAAGATAAACCGGCTATGCCTCCGATGCCGCAGGGCGGAATGATGTAATCTGACTGAATCAGTCTGAATGAATCATTAAAAGAGAATGGCGAGAAATCGCTGTTCTCTTTTTTTATTTCCACTGGGAAAGTGATACACTATAGGAAAGTATAAGGAAAATATAATAAGAAGGAGGAATTCTTATGGATGTACAGGTAAAGCGCGTATATGAAGCGCCCGAGGAGTCGGACGGCTTCCGTATTTTGACAGACAGGCTCTGGCCGAGGGGCATTTCCAAGGAAAAAGCAGCGCTCGGTATCTGGGACAAGTCTATTGCCCCATCGACGGAGCTTAGGAAATGGTTCGGCCATGATCCGGAAAAATTCGAGAAGTTCAAGAAAAGATATGCGGAAGAACTTTCGGGAAATCCGGATACGGAGAAGTTCATTTCCCTTATCAGGGAAGAACTTCAAAAGGGCCCTGTGACGCTTCTTTATGGTGCGAAGGATGAAATCCATAACCAGGCCGTCGTTCTCAAGGAATTCCTGAAGGATAAATAACTGTCGCTTGTCCTTTGGATATGGTAAGATAACAGAATCGAAAAATTGGCGGGATTCCCGCATTCATAGAATGGAGTCAGCATGGAAAAGTGTAAAGAAGCAGTCATTACGAAAAGAGCGGAACTGGCGGCCAGAGGCGGCCATCCCTGGATCTACTCGACCGAGGTCATGAAGGTGGAAGAAGGGGCAGAACCGGGCGACCTTGTCCGCGTATTGTCCGTCAAGGGAAAATTTGTCGGAACGGGTTTCTACAACCCGCATTCGAAGATCACGATCCGCATTTTCTCTGTCAATGCCAATGATACATTTGATACAGCATTCTGGAAGCGCAGGATGGCGTATGCTGTCGATTACCGCCTGCAGGTCATGCGTCCGGAAGATATGAACTGCTGCCGCCTTGTCTTCGGCGAAGCCGATCAGATGCCGGGCCTTACGGTCGACCGCTTCGGCACAGTCCTTTCCGTGCAGATTCTTTCCCTCGGGATCGAAAAGAGAAAGGATGTTATCTTAAATGCGCTGATCGAAGTACTGAATGAAAGAAATCTTCATGTATCAGCCGTTTATGAAAGAAATGACGTGAAGATCAGGGAACTGGAAGGCATGGAACAGTTCAAGGGATTCTTTGATTCTCCGCTCCTCGATCCGAAGGCAAAGACGACGACGGCAGGCATTGTGGAAAACGGCATCCGCTACACGGTCGACGTGGAAAACGGGCAGAAGACAGGCTTCTTCCTCGATCAGAAGTTCAATCGCTTGGCGGCCGCTGCCATTGCAAGGAACCGTCATGTCCTTGACTGCTTCACCCATACCGGCGCATTTGCCTTAAATGCTGCCAAGGGCGGCGCAGCGTCTGTCACAGCTGTCGACATTTCCCAGGAAGCCGTCGACATGACAAAGAAGAATGCAGAAGCCAACAACCTGGATATCGATGTCGTCAAGGCTGATGTTTTTGATTACCTTGTCAAACTTGATCAGGAACACAACCATGACTTCGACTACATCATCCTCGATCCTCCTGCTTTCACAAAGTCGGGAAAGACCGTCCATGAAGCCTTCCGCGGCTACAAGGAAATCAACTACCGCGCGATGAAGATCCTGCCAAGAGGCGGCTACCTTGCCACCTGCTCCTGCTCGCACTTCGTGGGAGAGGAACTCTTCGTGAAAATGGTGAAGGAAGCAGCCAGAGATGCAGGCGTGACACTCCGCCAGATCGAATTCCGCCAGCAGGCCCCGGATCATCCGATCCTCATGACCGTGCCGGAAACATACTACCTGAAATTCTTCCTTTTCCAGATTGTCTAAAAGGATGGAAAATAAAAAAGGGGCTGTGACAAAATGGTTAATCATTTTGTTGCAGCCTCTTTTTTGCGTCTTTATTTCATCATTTTTAGCTCTGCTGTAAGCCTTTTACGTAAAAATGCGCGTAAGCCCCCTTACCCCCATAAGACTTTTAATTATATTGTCTTAGGCGGCAATCCTTATACGCATTATTTTTGTGATGTATTTCCTTAAATTATAGCCAAGTGCTACCAGGTATAACTCGGCTTTTACAGAATCTATCCCTTTTCTGACGATTCTTTTGTACCATCTGTCATGTTTCATGATTCCAAAAGTTCCTTCAGCCTGGATTGACCGGTTCATTCTTAGCAGGGCTCCATGGATGCTTTCCAGATTATCCTGAACCTCCTGGTACATGTTATTCCGTTCTCTGCTCAATGAGATTCTTTTGTTCTTCGGGGTCTTTTTACATTGCTCTGCCAGCGGGCATCCTTGGCAGTCTTCGCATTCAAATACTTCCTCCTGCCTGCCGTATAAGTTCCCTCTGACCAGATGTCTATAGATAAATTTGAAAGCCCTGTCATTTGGACAACGGATGGTTCCATTCTCATCAACTCTAAAGTTTATTGGCCGAAACGGATTGGTATGGTATTTCTTGTCTTTCGTTTCTTTCTTGTACATGGGGAATTTCATATACTTTTCCATACCGTGCTGCTCGCAATAGATGTAATTGTTGAAAGATCCATATCCTGCATCTGCCACAGGATACTTAGGATAAGCCCCATAGACTTCGTGGAATTCCTCCATCAGCGGTACGAAGCAATCCATATCTGAACGATACTGGTTAACATCAATTACGGCAATAAATTCATCGGCAACACCTATTTGGACATTGTATGCAGGCAGAAGCTGATCATTTCCCATGTAGTCCGACTTGATTCGCATGAATGTTGCATCCGTATCGGTCTTCGAATAACTGTTTCTGGAAGTACCGCATATCTGTATCTTCTCAACATATTCTTCAAGTTTTGATGTATATGCCTTAAGCTGCTCATACTTGCGTTGATGATCGGACTTGCGATGCCCGCTTCCATGAACAAAGGCCGTCTCATCAATCTGCCAGATTTCTTTTAATTTATCCAATACCAGACGCAGATAGTCCGGAGCGTATTCTGTATTGATGTTTACACTCATATGGTCATACTTAAGATCATCATTGAGTAACTCAAAAAGGCTGGTAATCTTGGCAAAAAGCTTGTAGCGGGATTTTTCAGCGGATTTCTTCCATACCCAGCTGTATTTATTTGCGTTCGCTTCAAACTTGGAACCGTCAATATATATATGCTGCAAATCCACGTTGAGTTTGCCGCAGAGTTCTTTCGTAATTGAATAAAAGATATCCTTGAGAGAATACTTAAGAAAGCCCTTCACGAAATGACAGAATGTCCGATAGGATGGGGCTTCATAATTCATCAGGTACATATATCTGATATTAACCCTGCAATTATCTTCAAGTTTTCTAAAAGAGCAATATCCTTCTTCTGCGAAACCATAGATGATCGTTTTCAGCATGTTGACGGGATTATACCTGGGTCTGCCAGCGCCACGCGTCGGTATGTAACGAAGGTACTTTTTAAGATCGATTTCCTCCATAAATCTGTCATACATTAAAACAGGATCATCGACATTGAGAATCTCAGAGGGAAACATTGGCAAAATGCCTTGTTCTGCGGTAAAATGATTGCTAGTGTTGTTATTTTTCATTGTAAAAAATTATAACACGAAAGGCTCTGCCCCGGACCAAATGATCCGGGGCAGAGCCCTTTTTGTTGGGATGAATTTTGTCACATCCCCTTTTTTCATGCGTATTATAGTTTTCCGGCCGCTTCTCTTTCCTGCAGGTATTCCTTGACGTTCAGTACCTTCGTCGCGGCCCAGTTTCCGTTGATGTCCTTTTCAAGCTGCACTTTCCAAATGAAGTCCTTGTTGAGGTCCTTGTCGTGGAGCTTGACGTTGGCGACGGCACCCTTGTCATTGTTCTCGACATTTAAGATGCCTGTCAGGGAAAGGGCGGAGGAGCCTGCATAAGCGGTGAGGGTCTGTGCGGCCTTTCCTGTGATGGATTTCGGCTCGGTATCGCCGCTTTGGAATTTGAGCTCTGTCTGGCGGATGAGTTCATCGATGAGCTGCGGCTTCAGCGATTTGATGATGGCGGCAGCAAAGCGGTGATCGGGTTTTCCGTCATTGGCAAGCATGGATGCGGAGTCGTCTAAGGCTGAGGAATAGACCTTCCTGAGGTCTACGCGTTCTTCGAAGAGCTGCAGGTCCTTATGCTGCACGGCCTGCTGGATTTCTCCTGCCGCATAGGCGGGGGTATTTTTCCAGTAGAAGAAGTACCAGCCGGCAGCGGCGGCGAGGATGACGATGACGGCGATGATTATTTTCTTAAGAAGAGATTGTTTCATAGTGCCTCCTTTTTCTATATATTTCATTATACAAAAAAGAAGGCACAAGAAAAAGGATGCCTTTCCGGGCACCCTTTCTCAATAGCGTATTTTTCAATAGCAGATTATTCCTTGCATGTATCGAAGAGAGCTTTCTGCTGCGTGAATTCGATCATGCCGTAGACGCCGCCTTCACGGCCGATACCGCTTTCCTTGTATCCGCCGAATGGTGCAGCCGTATCTCTCGGGCTGTCATTGATGTAGACGTTGCCGGACTGGATGCGGTGAGCGACGGCGATGGCTTCCTGTTTCGGGCCATAGACGCCGGCATTCAGGCCATAGCGGACGTCGTTGGCAATGGCAACGGCATCATCGATGTCCTTGTAAGTGATGACGCAGAGGACTGGTCCGAAGATTTCATCCTGCGCGATTGTCATGCTGTTCTTGACGTCGGTGAAGATGACCGGATGGATGTAGTAGCCGCCGGTTTCGCCAAGATCCTTCGGAACTTCGCCGTAGAGTAGCGTAGCGCCTTCTTCGACGCCTTTCTTGATGTAGCTTGTGATCTTGTCATACTGGGCGCGTGAGGAAACAGGTCCGAGCTTGACATTGTGATCCTCCGGATCGCCGACGGTGTATTCTTTGGCGATTTCAACGAGCTGCTTCTCGATCGTTTCCTTTTCGCTTTCAGGGATGAGGAGACGGGAGAATGCGGTGCAGGTCTGCCCGGAGTTCAGGAAAATGGTATTGAAGCAGAGATGGATCGGCTTGTTGTAGTCGTGGTCTTCTGCTTTCAAAATGACATATGGGGACTTGCCGCCAAGTTCGAGGCTGATGCGCTTTACAGATTCGAGCGCATGCTTGCTGACAGTGACGCCGCCCTTGGTGGAGCCGGTGAAGGAAATCATATCGACGAGCGGATGAGAGGAGAGGGCATTGCCGACTTCTCCGCCGCGGCCTGTGACGAGGTTGAAGACACCTTTCGGGAATCCCGCCTTTTCAAAGGCATCGACGAGCCAGTAGGCAGAAAGCGGTGTATGCTGGCTTGGCTTCAAGATGATGGTATTGCCCATCAGGAGAGCCGGGATGATTTTCTGGATGACCTGGCCGAGCGGGTAGTTCCACGGAGTGATGCAGCCGACGACGCCGACTGGTTCTCTGTATGTTGTGGATTCTGCCATTTTTTCAACCATGGGAACGGTCGGTGCCAGATCGATGTAGGAACGGGTGCGGACGTACTGGTATTCGACCTGCGAGCCTTTCGTGAATGCCCACGGGGAGCCGAGTTCCTTGATCGTGATGTCGATCAGGCCGTCTTCCTGGCTTCTGAAGATTTCCAGGAATTTCTCCATGAGGGCGATCCTTTCGTCAAGTGTCTTGGCAGCCCATGCAGGGAAAGCAGCGTGAGCGGCTTTGGCAGCCTTGTCCACGTCTTCTGCATTGCCGGCCGGCACTCTGGCGAAAATTTCACGGGTCGCCGGGTTCTCGACGTCGATGAATGTGCCGGATGCGCCCGGAATCCATTCTCCGGTGATGTATAATTTTTCGTAATCCAAAATAAGACCTCCTTTTGGTGACAGATTTACTGTCAGGATTCATATTTCGAGAAGGGCATAACTTTGCCTACTTATATTATAGATACTTTCCGATTTATAAACAATATCTTAAAAAACACAATAATAATTTAGAAATCAGGCAGGGAAAGCGCGCTAAAGAGAAGAGGGCGTTTCATGGTATAATAATTCTGTATGACTTTCCAAATCATTATGTGAAACAAGGAGGCATGATGGGTTTACTTGATGAAACTTTGAACCGCATCCAGCCGCTTGATCAGGATGCCATGGAGCAGGCCGGACAGCGCTGGAGTGACTTATATCTGGGCATGGGAAATCTCGGGAAAATGGAAGACATGGTGGTGCGCTATGCAGGCATCACGGGAGAGGCCATTCCGGACAAGCCCAAGTGCTGCATGGTGATTGCCTGCGCCGATCACGGCGTCTACAAGCAGGGCGTTTCCGCCTATCCGCAGTCGACGACGGTCGGCATGACGAAGTCCTATGTCGTTGCCAAGGGCGCATCGGCCAATGCGATGGCTTATTATGCAGGTGCTGACATGGTCGTCGTCGATGTGGGCATCAATCATGACATGAGCCGTGTGCCAGGCCTTCTTCCCCGTAAAATCGCATGGGGAACGAAGGATATCACCGAAGGTCCTGCCATGACAAGGGCGCAGGCTATCCAGGCGATCGAGACCGGCATAGAAATCGCCGACAAGAAAGCTAAAGAGGGCTACAAGGTCTTCACAATCGGTGAAATGGGGATTTCCAATACGACGTCGTCTGCGTGCATTTTAGGGGCCTTTAATCACTGGAATGCGATCGAGGTCACAGGACGCGGGACAAACATTTCCGATGAACGTCTCCGTCACAAGGTGGAGGTCGTGCAGCAGGCGCTCGACGTGAACCAGCCGGATGCTGGTGACGGCATCGATGTCCTTGCCAAGGTCGGCGGTTTTGAATTCGGATGCCTCGCCGGTGTCATCCTGGGCGCCGCTGCCAACCATGCGATGACGATCATTGACGGCTTCAACACGACGGCAAGCGCCTTCATTGCAAGGGCGCTTCTTCCTGAAGTGGTGAACTACCTCATGGCGTCCCATCTGTCGCTCGAACAGGCGCACAAGAAGTCTCTGGCGGCGCTTGGTCTTGCTGAATACATCGACCTGGATTTCCGCCTCGGAGAATCTGTCGGAGCCGGCATCCAGATGAAAATGCTTGAAATTGCGCTTGCGGCATTCCGTGAGTGCGTGACAAAGGAAGAAGCGGGGGTGAAAGCATGAGCCGTATACCGGAACTGAACAAGGAGGCCATGGAAGCCTGCCAGCTTTACGTCGATAACCTGATCAAGCCGATCCATTCCCTGGGGAAACTGGAGGAAATCGCTGTCAGGATCGCAGGCGTGACGGGGAAAGTCAAGCCGTCCTACCTGAACAAGGCCATCGTCATTTTCGGCGGGGATACTGCTTCTGACGGGGAAAACAAGACGAAGGGACAGCTCTCCCATGATGAAATGAAGCTTGTCGCCCAGGGCGCAGGCCCGGTCAATGCTGCGGCGCGCATGATCGATGCGCCGGTCTACCTGATCGACGTGGGCCTTGAACAGGATACGTCTGACATTGAAGGCGTCCTCACGCAGAAGGTCATCCGCGGCACGCACTTCGGCCACCCTGCCATGGATGATGAAGTGACGGCCGCTGCGATTTCCGTCGGCATGTCGGTGGGAAAGACATTGGCCGGTCAGGGCATCGAAGTCATCGGCCTTGGAAATATCGGGGAGCGCTCCATGCTTTCTGCACTGGCCGTGACGACAGCCATCATGAAGGAAGACTTGAAGAAGGCATCTGGAAAGACAGGCTTTGCCCTGAATATTTCTGATGTCGGCGATTTTGCCAAGGATCCTGTGGGAACGCTTTCCATCGTGGGATCTGCTGAAATTGCAGCGCTCTTCGGCCTTGTCGTCGAAGCGGCCCGCTGCAATATGATGGTCGTCTTTGACAATGCAGTGACAGGCGCTGCCGTTCTGGGCGCCGTGACGGCGTATCCGGAAATCCGGAATTTTGTCATTCCTTCCGTGTATTATGAAGAACCGGTCCACCAGATGCAGATGCAGAAGCTTGGCATGAAATCCTTCCTTCATTATGATTTCACGGAAGCGGAAGGTTATGGTTCCGCGCTGGGACTTTCCCTCATGGATGCGGCAATCGATATGCTGAACCAGATGAAGACATTCGGCTCGGCCGGCGTAGACGTGGCTGAAGACGGACCGGGCGCAGGAAGGCAGAGAGAGGAGATCAAGTGATGAAAGCTTTATTCGTACGATGCTACGGCAGACTGACGGCGGATATGATGATCGGCGGACTGATCGACATGGGCGTGCCGCCCGTGTACCTGAAGTCCTGCCTTTCCGATGCAGGCATTACGGCGGATTTCATGGAAAAGCCAAATCCTGCTGCCCAGATTTCCGCGCACTACTTCCATATCTTCCCGGAAGCTTTTGAAGGGCCTCTTTACATGGTATCCTTCATGGCGCGCTGGAGAAGCCTTTGCGAAAAGGTGCATCCGGAATGGGAGGAAACGGGCTGGAAGGTATTCCGCGCTCTCGCATCCGGCCTTCCTGAAGGAAAGGACGATCTCTCTTTGAACGGAGTTTCCATGGAAAATGCAGTTTCCCTCTACCTTCTCTTATGCTGCCTGGATTATCTGGAAACAGAATCCCTCTTCACGATTCCTTTCTCCATTGAAAAGGGAACGTCAGAGGCGGCCAGGGCATCGCTTGCGATCCTTAAGAGCGCAGGCGCAACGGATGGGGAACCGGTGCCTGCAGAAGACATCCATCCTTTTGCAGCAGCCATCCTTGAAGGACTTTCTGCCGATTTCATTTCCATGGACGGAAGATTCCTTTCCGACAAGACAGCGTATGGAAGCTCGTCAGCTGACAAGCCGACGGGGAACAATACGGTCTGTCTGTACCTTGGGTACTATACCGACCGCGCAGAGTCTGTTTTCGGACGCCATATGAAGGTATTCGGAGCCAATCCCGATCTCGAACTGTAATAGTGTTATATCTGCTAAGAAGGGCCCGTATTCCTCTTTTCAAGGGGGAAGCGGGCCCTTTGTTTGTGCGCGGGGAGGAAGGGGCCTGGAAGCCAGAAGAAGGGGTGAATGGCCCTCTTGTATCCTTTTTGTAAAAAAGTTCAAATTTTTTTCAAAAAAGGGCTTGCGCAAAATGGAATGATGGGGTATACTTAAACACGTTGCAAAGAGCCGGACAAACACCGGAAACTTCGATAGATTCGGATAAAAATCCCTATTGACACGAAGCGGACGGCGTGATAAAATACGGTTCATGACGACGAAGCATCACTTCTCCGAAATCATTGATTAAAAAAAAGAGACTTGACAAATCGCCAAGCAATGATATAATGTTATTGTTGCAAATGCGCATGCGGAAGTAGCTCAGTGGTAGAGCACAACCTTGCCAAGGTTGGGGTCGCGGGTTCGAGTCCCGTTTTCCGCTCCATTGTTAGTAACCATCCGAAAGGATGTTGCTATATATTCCTGAATAGCTCAGCCGGTAGAGCGCGTGACTGTTAATCACGATGTCGCAGGTTCGAACCCTGCTTCAGGAGCCATATAGGGGTATCGCCAAGCGGTAAGGCAACGGACTCTGACTCCGTCATTCGTAGGTTCGAATCCTGCTACCCCTGCCAAATGACTCATTAGCTCAGTCGGTAGAGCACTTGACTTTTAATCAAGGTGTCCCGCGTTCGAGTCGCGGATGAGTCACCACGATGGCCTGTTCGTCAAGCGGTTAAGACACCGCCCTTTCACGGCGGGTTCGGGGGTTCGAATCCCCCACAGGTCACCAATGTGGGCGATTAGCTCAGCTGGGAGAGCGTCTGCCTTACAAGCAGAATGTCAGCAGTTCGATCCTGTTATCGCCCACCAAGTACGGCCCGGTGGTGTAGTGGTCTAACATGCCGCCCTGTCACGGCGGAGATCGTCAGTTCAAATCTGATCCGGGTCGCCACTTATTTTTGCCTCGGTAGCTCAGTTGGTAGAGCAAAGGACTGAAAATCCTTGTGTCAACGGTTCGATTCCGTTCTGAGGCACCATATCTATGCGGCTGTGGCGGAATGGCAGACGCGCTACTTTGAGGGGGTAGTGGACTTACGTCCGTGTGAGTTCAAGTCTCACCAGCCGCACCATTCCATTTCTTGTTTCTCGTTGTTGTAACTACATATGCGGTCGTGGCGGAACTGGCAGACGCGCTATCTTCAGGCGGTAGTGGAGTAATCCGTGAGAGTTCAAATCTCTCCGACCGCACCAGCTCAAAAATAATCTCATCAGAAATGATGAGATTTTTTTGTGGTTGAAACAGGCTGCCTGAGACAAAGACCAGGACCGGATGGATCGAATCCGCCTGGCAGTGTATCCAGCGCCTTACATTATATAAGGAAATGATCCTGCTTTTTCCATTTCTGGTATGCCTTAAGGGAAAAGATCCTTCCCTGCCTTTTTGTACAGGAGGGGCCGGAGGCCTTCCGTGAACAGGCACCCTCAAATATGGTATAATATAATACATATTGTGTCCTTAAATGGGAGGTATCCATGGAAAATAAATTAGCCATCATCGATGGCAGCAGCCTTCTGTACCGCGCGTTTTATGCGCTTCCTCCGACGATGACGTCGCCTGACGGCGTGCCGACGAATGCCGTCTATGGTTTTCTTCGCATGCTGCTCTCTCTTTACCGCGAGCTTGATCCGGCTTATGTCGCTGTCACCTTCGATAAAGACCGCCAGACGTTCCGCATGGAAATGTATGACGGGTACAAAGCGACAAGAAAGCCGGCTCCGGCCGAGCTCGTTCCGCAGTTCGATCTCATCCTTGAGGTCATGCATGTCATGGGCGTTGCTGTCTACAGCCTTTCCGGCTATGAAGGCGACGATGTCCTGGGCACGCTTTCTGCACGCTATGAAAAGGAACTGCCTGTCGCTATCGTGACAGGGGACCGTGATGCGCTGCAGCTGGCAAGCGACAGGACGACCGTCTACCTTACGCAGAAGGGAATTTCCTCCATGTCTGAAATGACGCCGAAAGCTGTCGAGGAAAAGTACGGCATCACGCCGTCCCAGGTCATCGACATGAAAGCGCTCATGGGCGATACCGCCGACAACATCCCGGGCGTTCCGGGCATCGGCGAAAAGACAGCGCTGAAGCTTCTGACGCAGTACAAGACGCTCGACAATCTCTATGCGCATGTCGATGAAATCAAGGGCGCACAGGGAAAGAAGCTCGCTGCCGGAAAAGACATGGCATACCTTTCCTACAAGCTCGCTGCGATCAAGAGAGATGTTCCGATGGAAACGACGCTTGAAGAAATGGCGCAGCCCGTTCATATCAGCGAAATGAAGGAACTCTTCAGTCGCCTCGGCATCAATCTCCTCTCCCAGTTCGGCGAACTTCCGCGCTTCACGGCTCTGGCCGAAGCGAAGAAGGAAGAAGTCGCAAAGGCAGGGGAGAAGGCAGAAGACTGGAAGGATGGCCTGTCCTTTGAAGGAAAGGAAACCGCCATTTCCTTCGATCTTGAAGGAACGGCTCCTTTCTTTAAAGCAAAAGGCGTAGTCATTGCAGAAAATGGCCATGCCTACCTTGTAAAGGCAGAGCAGTTTGGAAAAGCGGCAGAAGCTTTAAGGAAAGCCAAAGTCGTCATCACGGAAAACAGCAAGCCCATCATGGAAACGGATTTCCCATGGGAAGGGATTCCTTTCTTTGACACGACGATTGCCGCCTACCTCCTCGATCCGACAAGAACGACGTACCCGCTCTCTTACCTGGCAGGCCTTTTCAAGAAGCCGGAAATCTATGCTGACGAAATGAAGGACTTCGCTTCCAAGGGCGCAGCCGTTTCCCTCTTCCTCCTTTCCATTTATGAGGACGCTAGAGACATGCTCAAAAAGAACGGCGTTGAAAAGCTCTATGACGAAGTCGAGCAGCCACTCGTGAAGGTCCTTGCCGCTATGGAAAAGGCAGGTATTGCTACGGACACGAAGCGCTGGGAAGAAGTCCATGCTGACATGAAGTCCAGGGAAGAAGCGCTGATTTCCAAGATTTACGAACAAGCAGGGGAAGAATTCAATATCAATTCGCCCAAGCAGCTCGGCCATATCCTTTTTGAAAAGATGGGCCTTCCTGCAGGAAAGAAGACGAAGACAGGATACTCGACGGCCGCTGACGTGCTGGAAGAACTGGCTGAGCAGTACCCGTTCGTGAAGAATATCCTTGAATACAGATCGCTTTCCAAGCTGATTTCCACATACCTCGAAGCACTGCCGCTTTTGATCCGTAAGGAAACAGGACGAATCCATACGACGTTCAACCAGACGGTCACGGCAACAGGACGCCTTTCAAGCTCCGATCCGAACCTGCAGAATATTCCGGTCAGGACGGAAGAAGGAAAGAAGATCAGATCGCTCTTCGTTCCGGGAGAGGGTTACGATTCCTTCATTTCCTCCGATTACTCGCAGGTCGAGCTCCGCGTGCTCGCGCATATGTCGGAAGATGAAGGGCTCATCCGTGCTTTCCTCAATAAGGAAGACATCCACAGAAGAACAGCCGCTGAAGTCATGGGCATCCCGTTCGAGGACGTCACGCCTGAGCAGCGTTCGCATGCGAAAGCCGTCAACTTCGGCATCATCTATGGCATCAGCGATTTCGGCCTTGCGCGCCAGCTCGGCATCACAAGGACGGCTGCTGCCGACTATATCAAGGCATATTTTGAAAGATACCCGAGCATCCATGCGTTCATGAACAGGATGATCGAGGATGCAAGAAAGACCGGCCGCGCCGTGACGCTCTACGGGCGTTACAGGGAGCTCGCCGATATCAACAGCAAGAACTTCCAGCGCCGCTCCTTTGCGGAAAGAACGGCGATGAACACGCCGATCCAGGGGACGGCCGCCGACATCATGAAGATGGCGATGATTGCCGTCTATGACAAGATGAAGGCAGGAAATTTCAAGAGCCGCGTGCTGCTACAGGTCCACGATGAACTGGTGGCAGAAGTCACGGCCGATGAAAAGGAAGCAGTCGCAAAGCTTCTGAAGGAAACGATGGAATCTGTCGTAAGCCTCAGAGTGCCGCTTGTGGCTGATGTGAATGAAGGGAAAAACTGGGCGGAGACGAAGTAGCCCGATAGAAGGCAGGAGAAAAGATTGTACAGGATAGGGCTTACGGGAGGGGTTGGAAGCGGAAAAAGCACCGTTTCCAATTACATGCATACACTGGGGATCCCGGTGATCGACGGGGACAAGCTGGCCCGCGAAGCGGTCACGCCGGGAAGCCAGGCCATGGCGAGGATGGAGCAGGTCTTCGAGAAGGAAATCTTCAATGAGGACGGCACTCTTGACCGCCTGAAAACGGCCGAGATTATTTTTACAAATGAAGAGAAAAGGCAGCAGCTGAACGACATCATTCATCCTTATATCTGGTACCGCACGCAGGAGGAGCTTTACCGCGCGCAGGATGAAGGCCATTCCGTTGTCGTCCTCGATATGCCGCTCCTTCTTGAAATCAGCTGGCAGCTTCGTGTCGAGGCCGTATGGATCGTCGAGGTGCCGCTTGAAGTCCAGATCAACCGCGTCATACACCGTGATCATTTCACGAGGGAACAGGTACTGGAAAGAATAGGCAAGCAGATGCCGACATTAAACAAGCTGAACTATGCCGATGTCGTCATTGACAACAGCCATTCCGTCGAAGAAACGGAAAGGCAGGTCAGGGAAGCGCTGAAGCATGTTCCGGGATTTGTATTTCCGGAGGGAATGGAAGTATGAGAATTGCTCTGAAACGCAGGAAAAGGGAAGTCAGACGCCACCAGGGAAACACCGGGGCTTTGGTGTTTGTCCTTTTGCTTGCGCTTTTGAGCATGCTTGTGCTTTGGCTGATTCATAATTCCGCATTCCTCCGACCGAGCGTAGAAGTGTCGATCTTAATCGAGAAAAGCGCGGAAGAGCAGCATGTATCACCTTCTCTCCTGCAGGCTGTCATCCTGACGGAGAGCAAGTTCGATGCCAAGGCTGTTTCCCATGTGGGAGCGGTCGGAATGATGCAGCTCATGCCGGAAACGGCGGAGTGGATTTCCGAAGAAAGCGGCCTTCCTGCAGACGACCTCAACCGGCCGGATGAGAACATCCCGCTTGGCGCATGGTACCTGAATTTCCTTTTGAAGAAGTACCACAATAATGAAGTCCTGGCTCTTGCCGCCTACAATGCAGGACGCGGCAATGTCGACGAGTGGGTGGAGAAGTACAACTGGGGCGAAGGCTTCTCCAAAGTCGATGAGATCCCCTTCCCTGAGACGCGCGAATTCGTGAAGACGGTCGTCAGCGCAAGGGACAGGCTCGAAGCGGAGAGGAAGGAAAAGGAGAAAGAGAAAAATGGCAGTTGATGATGAAAAGTTAAAAGCGGAAAGAGAAGCGCGCAGGAAGCTTTTCATGGACTGGGACATAGAAAAGGAGCTGCCTGCCGATATCAGCGGATACAAGCTTCACCGGATCGACAAGCAGGACGGGCGCATCTACTATGCCTTCGGCTGGACGAATGAGGAAAACGGCTGGGAAGTCCGAGCACTCTTTGATGAGGAAACGATGGATTACATGGTAAAGATGTACCTGCGCCTTGTGACGCTGACGGAAATCGAGCTCATCACGGGCGACTTTGATGAGTTCAAGAGAAATCTCGTCCTCCTGACGCCAAAAGCCATCGATCACGAGCTGATCCACCGCGAGAATGTATCTGTCCTTGTCAGGGGCAAGGGCTTCATGGTCTGGGACAGCGAGCCTTTCCTTCCTGAAACGATCGGCCATTACCAGAGGATGATCAAGCCGTCCATGCCGGTCCTCGGCCTCAACGGGTCCTACATCATAGGGGCGTATGAGTGCCGCGAGAAAGATACGGGCATCCTTTTCTTCTATAATATGTACAGAGACGAGTACTACGGCGAGCTTCGCGCCGGCGGAATCCCGGGCATCATCCATCAGTATGACGCCAAGACGATTCCCGAACTGGAAGAAGCGATCAATAAAAATCTCAAAAAGGATCTTCATGCCCTGTATGAAAATCCGGTCATTGATGATTAAGCACGAAGAAACCGGGGAAAGTTTGCTCCCCTTTACAAGATGTGATATAATAAATCAGTAAATCATGTTCGGTTTATTTGTTTTATTTTATCGTTTATAGAATTTCCTGTGGAGTGAGCCTCGGCTCACTTTTTCTTATATTTAACATTCATAGGAGGGTATATGGCGCACAAGGAAGTCGAGGATGCTGTAGAAAAATTACTGGAACCAATTCTTGAAGCGGACGGCATTGAAGTTGTCGACGTGGAATACGTCAGGGAAAGAAACTGGATTCTTCGTATTTTCATTGATAAGGAAGGCGGCGTCGATCTGAATGACTGCCAGGTCATCAGTGAAAAGGCAGGAGCCATACTCGACGAGAAGGATCTGATTCCGGACAATTACATGCTGGAAGTTTCCTCGCCGGGTCTTGACCGCGTACTGAAGAAGGACAAGGATTTCATCCGCTATACCGGCGAAGAAGTCGATGTCAAATTGTTTGCTCCCCTTGAAGGTCATAAAGGCGTAAAAGCTTTCACAGCTCTTTTGGACGGGCTTTCCGAAGACGGAAGCCTGAAGCTCACGCTGGAAGGCGGCGAAAGCATTGTCCTTGGCAGGGACAAGATCTCGCAGGTCAGACTGCATTTTTCATTTTAATCTCGGAGGAATAATTCATCGTGAATGGCAATTTATTAGAAGCAATACAGAGTTTGGTCAAAGTAAAGAAAGTCGACGCCGATGTCGTATTCGACGCGCTTGAAATGGTGCTGCTCACCGCTTACAAGAAGGAAATGGGAAGCAACGCAAAGACATCCATCAAGCTGAACCGAGAAACCGGCGATTATCAGATTTTTGAAGAAAAGACCGTTGTTGAATCCATCGATCCGGAATCTGAAAATGCAATTAATGAGATCACAGTAGAAGATGCCAAGAAGATCGACAGAAGCTACGAAGCAGGCGATCTTTTGAGCATTGATGTGACCCCGAAGAATTTTGGACGCATCGCTGCCCAGACAGCTAAGCAGGTCATGATCCAGAAGCTGCGCGAAGCAGAAAGAGGATCCCTCTATGAAGAATTCTCCGGCCGCGCAGGCGATGTCATCACCGGCACCGTCAAGTGGAGCGAATCCAGGGCGATTTTCGTGGATCTGGGCCGCTGCGAAGGCATCCTTCCATATGCAGAACAGATCGAAGGCGAAGAATTCAAAGCCAATGACAAGATCAAGTGCTACGTTCTTGAAGTCAAGAAAACCACCAAGGGACCGGAAATCATCCTTTCCAGAACCCATCCGGGACTTCTGAAGAGACTTTTCGAACTTGAGGTTCCTGAAATCTACAGCGGCACCGTTGAAATCAAGAACGTGGTCCGTGAAGCAGGCTCCCGTTCCAAGATCGCTGTTTATGCCATGGATCCAACCGTCGATCCGGTCGGTGCCTGCGTAGGACCGAAGGGCCAGAGAGTCCAGAACATCGTCAATGAACTGCATGGCGAAAAGATCGATATCGTCCGCTGGGACGAAGATCCGGCCATTTTCATTGCCAATGCGCTCTCCCCGTCCAAAGTCATTTCCGTTTCCGTATGGGATGAAGAAAATTCTTCCTACGTCGTCGTTCCTGACTACCAGCTGACACTGGCTATCGGCAAGGCAGGCCAGAATGCAAGACTGGCTGCCAAGCTGACGAACTGGAAGATCGATATCAAGAGCGAAACCCAGGCCAGAGAAGAAGGCTTCGGCCAGGCCGCTGAAGAGGACGATGGAGATATCCTGGGAGACATCGAAGAAAGCGGACAGGAGGAAGAAACTAAAGAATGAAGCAGAAGAAGATCACGATGCGCATGTGCGTCGGCTGCAAAGAGCTGAAGCCAAAGAAGGAACTCCTCCGCGTCGTAGCGCTTCCGACAGGAATCATTGAACTGGACAGGACCGGGAAGAAATCCGGCCGCGGCGTCTATGTCTGCGACAACATCGAATGTTTCGAAAAGGCATATGAATCCCACGGGCTGGAAAGATCCCTGAAGCGCCCTGTGTCCAAGGAAGTCTATGACTCCCTTAAGGAACAGATTGAAAATGGATGATCCAGTATACAGGATGCTGGGCCTCTGCATGAAAGCGGGGCGCCTGCTTTCCGGCAGCGAACAGGTCTCTGAAGGCCTTCGGAAAGGCACGGGCAAACTGCTGATCATCGCGGAAGACAGCTCCCCGAGAACAAAAGAGGAATACACGAATGCAGCGGAGAAATGGAAAATCCCTTACCGTGTATTCGGCGAAAAAGATAAATTAGGGCAGGCCCTTGGCAAGGGGGTACGGACAGCAGCCCTTATAGTAGATAAAGGATTCGGCAAGGCGATCGCTGAAAAGATCGACAACCGGAAATAAGAACGGACGGGAGGCTGCTTATGCAGAAAAAGAAGTACAGAGTATATGAATTAGTAAAAGAGTTTAAAAAGTCGGATAAAGAGGTCATGGACGCTTTGAAGAAGAACCATATTGAGGTGACTAGCCGCCTGTCCGGAGTAGATGAAGGGGCGAAAACCGTTTTGGCAAAAGAATTTGAAGCATCCAAGAAACCAGCAAAACGTCCGCAGATGCGTACCGTAAGGTTCGATCAGCAGGGCAGACCGACTGACAGGAAGTCCGGAGAAGCAGGCCGCAAAGCCGCTTACTCGAGCGTGGAACCAGAAGCACAGAAAGCTCCTGCAGCGCCGAAGCCGGCAGAAGTGAAAGAAGAGGCTCCGAAAGCGGAAGCCGCTCATCAGGAAAGAAAAGAAACCCGCGGAAGAGAGGAAAATACCACGCGCCCCGTAAGAGATAACAGAAACGACCGTCCGAATAATGACAGGAACGACCGCAGAAATGACCGTTCCTCCGGAGATAGAAACGACCGCCCCTCCGGCGACAGAAATAACCGTTCCTACGGTGACAGAAACAGCCGCCCGTCCGGCGACAGAAATGGAAACCGTTCCTATGGCGACAGAAACGGCCGCCCGTCCGGTGACAGAAATGGAAACCGTCCATCCGGCGACAGGAATGGCAACCGTCCGTATGGCGACAGGAATGGAAACCGTCCGTCCGGCGACAGGAACGGAAACCGCCCGTATGGCGACAGAAACGGCCGTCCGGCTGGCGATAGAAATGGCAGACCCGCTGGCGACAGGAACGGCAGACCGTTCGGCGGAAACGATCATTCCAGAAATGATCATTCCCACAGCCAGCATCCGGCAGCCGTTGCTGCTCCGGTAGAAGAAATCGCTCCGGAAACTCCGGCAGTCAGACGTGAAAAACCGGCCAAGAAGAAAACAAAGAAGGACTGGGAAAAGGCAAGAAGAGAAAAGGAAGGCGGCTCTTTGATGGCCCGCTCCCTGAACCAGGGCAAGAAGAAGAAACACAACCAGGAAAAGAAACAGGATACCTATCCGACAGAAGTAACTGTCCCGGCTGCTGTTACCGTCAAGGAACTGGCTGAACTTTTCGGCTGCGAAGTCAGCGAGATCATCAAACACTTGATGGCTCTTGGCGTCATGGCTACCATCAATCAGAACCTCGATCCGGATACCGTCGAAATCCTTGCTGAAGAATTCGGTGTAACCCTTCTGAAACCTGAAAAGGAAGAAGATCCGACGGAATACATTCCGGAACCGGATGATCCCCGTTTCCTCGTACCGCGTCCTCCGATCGTTACGATCATGGGCCATGTCGACCACGGCAAGACGACACTGCTTGACGCCCTGCGCCAGACAAATGTCGCTCTCCACGAAGCCGGCGGCATCACCCAGAGAATCGGTGCTTACCAGATCCGCTACAAGGGTCACAAGATCACATTCCTGGATACCCCGGGCCATGAAGCATTCACCGCTATGCGTTCCAGAGGCGCTCAGCTGACGGATATTGCCGTCCTGATCGTTGCTGCCGATGACGGTGTCATGCCGCAGACCATCGAAGCTATCCACCATGCAAAGAACGCAGGCGTTCCGATCATGGTTGCCATCAATAAGATTGATAAGCCGGGCGCAAACCCTGACCGCATCAAGGAAGAACTTTCCAAGGAAGGGCTCCTCGCGGAAGACTGGGGCGGCGATGTCATCATGACCCCGATTTCTGCCAAGAAGAAGATCGGCCTTGATGACCTCCTGGAAAACATCCTGCTCGTAGCAGAAATGAAGGAACTCAAAGCCAATCCGAAGCGCGAAGCTTACGGCGTCGTCGTCGAAGCACAGCTGGATAAGGGCAGAGGTCCTGTCATGAGCGTGCTCGTACAGAACGGCACACTCCATGTCGGAGACGGCATCTTGGCCGGCAAAAGCTGGGGCCGCGTCCGCGCCATGAACAATGAAAACGGCCGCAAGATGAAGAGCGCCGAACCGGCTGCACCGGTTGAAATCCTCGGTATGGACAGCGTTCCGGAAGCAGGCGACCATTTCTATGTCATGGATGAAAGAAAGGCAAGAAACATCGCTGAAATCCGCGCATCCCGTGCGAAGGAAGAAGAGCAGAGAAGCGTACAGAAGGTAACGCTCGACAACATCTTCGAAAAGATCAAGGAAGGCGAAATGAAGGAACTTGACCTCATCGTCAAGGCAGACGTACAGGGCTCCGTTGAAGCGCTCGTTCAGTCCCTCATGGGCATCAAGAGTGATGAAGTCCGCGTTTCCATCGTCCACTCCGCTGTCGGCGCCATCAACGAATCCGATGTCATGCTGGCATCTGCCTCCAATGCGCTGATCATCGGCTTCAACGTCCGTCCGGATGCCAATGCAAGAGCACTGGCTGAAAAAGACGGCGTCGATATGCGTCTCTACCGTGTCATCTATGACTGCATTGATGATATCAAGGCAGCTATGGCCGGCATGCTCGCTCCGACCATCCGCGAAGTCGTTCTCGGCCACGCAGAAGTCCGTCAGGTCATCCATACACCGAAACTCATCGTTGCCGGCTGCTATGTACAGGACGGCAAGATCACAAGCAGCTGCCGTCTCCGCCTGATCCGCGACGGCATCGTCATCCACGAAGGCAAGATCGCATCCCTGCGCCGCTTCAAGGATGATGTGAAGGAAGTCGCACAAGGCTTCGAATGCGGTATTTCGCTGGAAAGCTACCGCGACGTCAAGGAAGGCGACCAGCTTGAATCCTTTGAGCTGAAAGAAGAAGCTGCCACCTTGGAATAATCAGGGCAGGCGTTCTTAATTAAAAAGTAAGAGGCCCGCATCCCTATTTCGATGACGGGCCTCTTTATTTCTTAGTATCCGCAAAGAGCGGAAGATCCTGCCGCATGCGGCAAGAGAGGAATCCATATGTCAGAATTACGCGTTAGAAAAATACAGGAATTCATCAAGCAGGAAGTCAGCCAGATGCTCCTCTATGACCTGAAAGATCCGCACATCGGCTTTGTCACCGTGACAGGCGTCCATGTGACCGGAGATTTGCGCGAAGCAACGATTTACGTCAGCCTTTTCGGGAAATCCTGGGAAAAGGCAAAATCGCTCGAAGCGCTCAACAAGGCAAAAGGCTCCATCCGCAAGGAACTCGGCCAGCGCCTCAAGATTTACTACACACCGGAAATTACCTTCGAAGAAGACAAGTCCCTTGATTACGGCATGCACATTGAAGGTCTCCTGAAAAAGGTGCATGACGAAGAAAAGGATAAAGCTCCGAAGGAAGATACTGAAAAGGAGGACTGAAAAATGAGTCTTGGCAAAGATCATGCTGTCGAAATCGACAAGCAGCAGGCTATGGATTTCCTGAAATCCCATAACCGTTTCCTTCTCGTAGGACATGAGCATCCGGACGGAGACGACGTAGGCTCCATCTGCGCGCTGCACAATGTCCTTCTCTCCATGGGCAAGGAAGCCGACATGGTTCTTCCTGATCCCGTGCCGAGAGTGTACACCCTCGTTGAAACATCTGCACAGGTCATGACATCCATTCCGGAAGGAAAGGATTATGATGCCATCGTTTTCACGGACCTTTCCAACCTGGAAAGAGGCGGGAATTTTGATTTCCCGGACGTGGACAGCCTCTGCATCGACCATCACAGAAGCAATGAAAGATACACCGATTACCTTTACCTGCGCTACCACTATGCAGCAACGGCAGAAATGCTTGCTGAAATGTTCTTCGACGAAGGCATCCAGATGGACAAGGACACATGCAATGCCCTTTACATGGCCATCGGCACCGACAGCGGATTCTTTAAGTTCAGCTGCACATCCCCGCATACGCTCCTCATGGCAAGCAAGCTGGTAGAAATGGGCGCTGATCCCTCCTACATTTCCAACCGTCTGGAAGAAAAAACAGAGGAAGCCATGAAGTGCTACAAGATCGTGGCAGGCACCGTCCATTCCTATGCGAACGGCAAGATCGTCATCGCATACATGGACAAGGAAGCCATGGATCTTGACGGTGAAAATTCCGATTACTACGCAACGATTCCGCGCTGCATCAAGGGATGCGAAATCGCTGCCCTCTTCAAGTACAGGGGAGAAAAGGAAACTCGTATTTCCCTGCGTGCCAAGGAATATGCCAATGTAGGAAAGCTGGCTGAGGAATTCGGCGGCGGCGGACACTGGAAAGCATCCGGCTGCACCATCCATGAAACATTTGCAGACGCAGAGCCCATTTTCGTCAAAGCTGCGGAGAAGTATCTCTGATGGACGGCGTCCTTAATGTCATCAAGCCGAAGGACTGGACCTCCTTCGATGTCATTGCAAAGCTCCAGAGGATCTACCACCAAAAGAAAATAGGGCACGGAGGGACGCTCGATCCCATGGCATCCGGCGTTCTTCCCGTGTTCCTGGGACGTGCGACGCGCCTCATCGAGTATGCGCCCATCCATACGAAGAGATATGAAGCAGAATTCATCATGGGCATCAGGACGGATACCGAGGACATGACGGGAGAAATCCTCGAAAGAGGAGAAGTCCCGTCTGACACGTCCATCTGGGAAGGTGCTGTCAGTGCTTTCCGCGGCGACATCATGCAGGTGCCTTCCATTTATTCAGCAATCAAGGTGAATGGGGAAAGGGCCTACAAGCTTGCCCGCGAAGGAAAGGAAGTCGAGCTCAAAGCGCGCCCCGTCACGATTTATGACCTGACCATCTGGGAAATCGCGCCGCCCGTCATCAAGCTGCATGTGACCTGCTCGTCCGGCACGTACATCCGGGCGCTTGGAAGAGATATCGGTGAAAAGGCAGGATGTCTTCTTACGATGTCCTCCCTTGTCCGTACCGTCGTCGGTCCCTTTTCCATTGAAAACGCAAAGACGATGGAGGAAATCGAGAAGGATCCGGAAGGATCCCTCATGACGAGTCTGAAACCGATCCTTTCCGGCCTTCCCAATATCGAGCTTTCCGAAAAGGAAGCCAGGGATTTCCTTCAGGGGAAACGGCTCAAGACGAAAGAAAAAGACCTTGATATGGCGGCTGCCTTCCATGGGGACACGTTCCTCGGCACCGCATACGTCAAGGCAGGCATCATTCATCCAAAGAAAGTTTTTTCGTGAGGAATTATGAAGATTTTACATGCATTGGAAGAAATCACGGACGGAGAACCCCGCGTCTTCGTCCTTGGATTTTTTGACGGCTGCCACCTGGGCCATCAGGCGGTCTTTAAAGAAGCAGCAAAGCTTGCGGAAGAAAAAAGTGCCGGAATCGGCGTCATTACCTTCTATCCGCATCCCATGAGCGTTCTTGCGCCCGACATCCGCGTCTCTCTTCTCCAGTCAGAAGAGGAAAAGGCAGAGTCCTTCCGGAAGGCAGGCATGGATCTGGCCGTATTTATCCGCCCGACGAAGGAATTCCTCTCTGAAACAGCAGAATCATTCCTGAAAAGCCTCGCAGATATTCCAGGCATCAAGGGCATTGTGACGGGAGATAACTTTTCCTTCGGGAAAGGCGCTTCCGGCAATGTTTCTTCCATGAAATCCTATTTTGAAGGAAGCGATGTTGCCGTTGTGACAGCGCCCCTTGTTTCCGAAGGCGGAAAAGTACTGTCGAGCACGACGGTACGCACGCTGATCGAGGCGGGAAAAGTCGAAGAGGCAGCAAAACTTCTTGGAAGGAACTATACGATGTCAGGCGACGTCGTTCACGGCTTCCACAGAGGAAATGATCTCCTGGGCTTTCCGACAGCGAACCTTCGCATGCCCGATGCACGCGTCCTTCCTGCCGACGGCGTCTATGCGACGAAGACAAGGATCGAAGGGAAATGCTATCCGTCCGTCACAAACATCGGGACGAATCCGACCTTTGGCAACAGCGAAAAAACGATCGAAACCTTCATCATTGATTTTGATGAAGAAATCTATGGGAAAAGCTTTACCCTGGAATGGGTGAAATATATCCGCGGCGAAGTGAAGTTTGATTCCGTAGACGCACTGAAAGCACAGATAGAAAGCGATATAGAAACAGCAAAGAAGATCTTTTTTTGATGCTTCCTGCGATAAAGACCTCCCCGAGCGGATCAGGGAGGTTTTTTCATGCGCGGAAGAGATATCATGGATGTCATGCTGCCATTTCCTGCATATCAGACTATGAAAAGGCGGTTTATTAATAGATTGCATGCTATGAATTAAAGAATTAACAAGCTTCTATGTATTTAAATTGTATACTATAAGTTATAAATCATTGTATAATTCATAGACAAGTTACAACTTATAATAAAAATAAATGATTATGGCGATTTTTTATATATTGGAATCTATGATTAAAAGATGAAGGGATTTTTGAAACTGCTGAAAAGAAATATTGGATAGTATTCTATTCAAGAAGTATGATAAGACCATAGTTACAGGTTCGGGGAAGCCGAACGAGTTATACCGGAGGCACAGACCATGAGAGATCAGCAGATCGAAAACGAAGTTGTAGAAGAAGTCAGACCAGAAGAAATTTGCTTCGCATTACTTGAACTCGTAAGCATGGGAAAACATTAATACTTCTCCAAGAGCTGCCGCCGGGCAGCTTTTTTCTTTAGGGCTTTATAGTTTCTAGATGAGACAAATCATAAATATGCTGGTATCCTCTAATCGAATATACCGGCACAAAAGGGATTGTGGCAAAATGATTGCGTATTTGTCACAGCCCTTTTTTGCTGGCTGAAATATAGACATTCTCTATAAGTATATACATGAAGATGGGAGTAAATGGCAGTATTTTGGTACATTTAAACGATAACTGCGGCCTCTTCATGATTGACATCCCTTTATGGTAGATTTAAAATAATAACACTAGCATTATATTTGCCTACGATTCCAATGAGAATCTTTGTTGGTAGCGGCCGCAATTATAATATGGAAAAATGGGATTTTCCTAGTCAATTCTGTAGAGTAAAGGAGAGATTATTATGGCTATTCACTTTTCTGAAGTACTGTCTAAGATGAAAGGCTCCGACCTTGGTCCATTGCTGGCTCTTACCGCTCAGCCGGACATTATTTCCTTTGCCGGCGGTCTCCCAGCTCCGAGAACATTTCCTCTGAAAGAATTGACTGAAGTTGCAGTCAAAGTCAGAGAAGAAGACGGCGCCGGCGCTATGCAGTACGGCCCGTCCCTCGGTTTCATGGGACTTCGCCAGGCTATTGCCGACCGCATGAACCGTATGTATTGTCCGATGGGCATGGATAAAGTCGATCCGAAGAACATCATGATCACCACTGGCTCCCAGCAGGGTCTTGACATCACCGGACGCGTATTCATCGACAAGGACGATGTCGTTCTCATTGAAAGCCCGTCCTACCTGGGCGCTATCGGTGCATTCGCTCTCGAACAGCCGAAATTCGTCGAAGTTCCGACCGATGATCAGGGCATGATCCCGGAAGAACTGGACAAGATTCTCGCAACAACCGACAAAGTCAAATTCATCTACGTCATCCCGAACTACCAGAACCCGACCGGTATCTGCTGGTCCCTGGAACGCCGCCAGAAATTTATGGAAGTCGTTACCAAGTATGAAATCCCGGTATTCGAAGATAACCCGTACGGCGACCTGCGCTTTGAAGGCGAAGAAATCGCTCCGCTCGTTTCCATGGATCCGAAGCACCTCGTCATCTATTCCGGCACCTTCTCCAAGACACTGGCTCCTGGCATGAGACTGGCATGGCTCGTATGCAACGATGAAATCCTTGCAAAGATGGACCTCGTCAAAGGCTCCACCGACCTTTCCACACCATGCGTCACCCAGCGTGAAGTTGCTATGTACATGGAAAACTATGATTTCGAAGGCCATATCAAAGAAAACTGCAAGCTGTACGCTCACCGCCGCGACGTTATGTGCGACGCTATCAAGAAGTACTTCCCGTCCGATGTGAAGTCCACCTATCCGCATGGCGGCCTCTTCCTCTGGGTAGAACTTCCGGAAGGCTGCGACGCACGCGACCTCTTCAAGTATGCCATCGAAAGAAAAGTCGCTTACGTACCAGGTGACTCCTTCTTCCCGGCATCCGGCAAGAGAAACTACTTCCGCCTGAACTTCTCCTACAATGACGACGATGTCATCGAAGACGGCGTAAAGAGACTCGCTGATGCACTCAAAGCTTACCTGGCTGACAAGAAATAATTGATGCAGGCACTAAAAAACTCCATCCGAGGATGGAGTTTTTTGTTTAACGGAATATTATTTCTCGATTTCATAAGGCCAGTCAAGAATGCCGCCAAAGTCATTGACGTGCTTGTAGCCCATGGAAACGAGCTCCCTGGATGCCTTGAGGCTTCTGACGCCTGAGCGGCAGTACACGAGAAGGACAGCGTCCTTGTCCGGAAGGGCTTTTTCAGCAGAAGAGGAAACAGTCCCAAGCGGAAGGAGCATGGCGCCCGGCACATGGCCTCCAGCGTACTCAGAGGGTTCCCTCACGTCGACGATGGTGACATTTCCCTTATCCATCATCTCTTTGGCTTCGGATGCGGAAATTTTCTTGTATGCGCCGTCAGCTTCAGCACTGCAGCCGGTCAGCAGAAGAGCGGCTGAAAAAACGGCGAGACTTAAAATCATGTATTTAATCATAGTGCCTCCTGTCAGGAATTTTTGGTAAATGAAAAGAAATCACGGATTTTTTGCCAGAGGGAGCGGACCGGATTGAGGTGCATCGGCTCTGCAGGTTTTCTTGCATGCTGCGCCTGGCGGACGAGGCTCATGTTCCTGTGCGCCGTCCTTGTGACGATCCTGGGCGGGGGAGTGAATTTCTTCTCCGTCTGCACAGGTTCTTTCTTGATCACGGTGACAGGCCTTTCAGGTGCTTTGATCGTGCGGCGTCTTCCCGATGCTAGGCCGCTCTTGAAAGCGGCATAGCCTTCCTTTTCTTCCTTCTTCTGCGCAGAAACCATGCGCGACTTTGGCGTGGGGGCCGGGGAAGGGGAAGCGGCGTCTTCCGATGTGACTGCCATGCCCGTCCTCATATCGAAATGGGCAAAGCCAGGTTTTGCGCTGAAAGGATTGTCCCCGAAATCATGGGCATGGGAAGGCTCCGGCGCTTTCTTTGGTGGAAGCGGCGCTTCTTTCCTGCCCGCATTCCTTTCAAGCTGGCGGACGACCCTTTCCCGTACTCTTGGGTCGAATGTGGATTCTTCCTCGCTCCAGAAACCGGACTGCTGGATTTTTCTCTTGTCCAGGTCATAGGAGACGCGCGCGCCGCAGCGGGTGCAGCGCACGGATCCCTTTCTTTTCTTTACATCAATATCAAATAATGTCAGCTTCTGCCCGCAGGCGTGACAAATGAGTGTGAATGCCATACATGGACCTCCGTTCCTGTTTAAGTATAATCTAGTTGGAACCTTTGGGCAACGGATAATGAAAAGGGCGAATAATTCTTTTCCCGGAAAAAGGCACAGGAATTGACCTTTCCCTGCGTCATGGGGCTGAGTATGGTATAATATTTGGATATGGAGGGCAATGATGTTTACTTATAAAAGAAGAGTCAAATTCTATGAAACAGACGGCATGAGAGTCGTTCATCATGCCAACTATCTTCGTTATTTTGAAGAAGCGAGAGTCGAGTACCTGCGCGCAGGCGGGATTGACCTGAATGATCTCATGAAAGAGGGAATCGTATTCCCGATTCTTGAAATCAGCGCCAAGTACATCAAATCGGCCGAGTACGATGATGTGCTTCTCATCAAGACGTACCTTCGCCGGGTAGACCGGGCGCGCCTTGACTTCGAGTATGAAGTCGTGCGTGAAAAGACAGGCGAGGTCCTGACGACCGGGAAGAGCACCAATACATACACCAATATGAATACAGGAAGGATCGTCAGACTTCCTGCAGAAAGGCTGGAGAAACTGGTTTCACTCTCGGAAGGAGACAGATAATCATGGACAACAGGGCAGTCGGAGTGATGGATTCAGGCGTGGGCGGTCTTACCGTTGCGCGCGTGCTGGCAGAGAAGTATCCGAAGGAAGGCATCGTCTTTCTGGGGGATACGGCAAGAAATCCCTACGGGGAACGTCCCGTAGAGGAAATCGTGCGTTTTTCGGAAGCAATCAAGGATTTCCTTCTGAAGAAGGACGTGAAGATGATTCTGGTGGCGTGCAATACCATTTCCTTCAACGTGCCGCCATCCTTCCTTGAAGGGGATGTTCCTGTCATCAAGATGAGCATGAACGTCGCGCTGCCCGAAGACGCGAAAAAAATCGCTGTCTTTGCAACGCCGGCTACGATTTCGGCCCATTCGCACAAAAAGTATCTGGCAAAGGCGCATCCGGAAGTGGAAACCGTTGAGATCCCTTGCGAGGGACTGGCGGCTGCCATTGAGAGGAATGAGGATAAAAATTCCATCCGGGCTCTTTTGCAATCCATACTGAAGGAGTATGATACACAAGGGGCGGACACGGCGCTTTTGGCTTGCACGCACTTCCCGCTTGTGAAAGACGTGTTCAAGGAAGTGCTCCCCGGCGTCCGTTTCCTCGATCCGGCGCTTCCGACCGTCGAAGACGGCATGAAGATACTCCGTGAAAAGGGAGCTCTCGCGGATAAAAAAGGGGAAAAGCATTTTTATTTTACGGCGGGAGAAGACCGCGCAGCCGGACTGGTCAATAAGATCTTCGGTATGGAGACAGTGGAAAAAGCAAATCTATTAGGAGTGTGATCAGAGAAATGTTGTTATTAGTTGTAAAGATTCTGGCAGTCATCGTACTGCTCATCTGCCTGGGCTTCATTGCATACTGGGCAGCGGCAGTCATCAAGGGCGACTGTGTGCTGAAAGTGGAAAAGACGAAGAAGACGCCTTTCAAAGTAGTGGACATGGGACCGAGAAGCGTCACCCTTGCCTGCACGATTCCGATCAAGAACGTCGGCCGCCAGCTCGGCACCATCATGGATGCCTTCGTCCGCACGTACCTTCCTTTCGAACAGTATGACGAAGCAAGAATCACTGCCCATCTGACAGACAACGATGTACCGAGAGATGACGATTACTGGCAGGCTTACATCGTCGATCCGGGTAAATCCAAGAAGTTCCTGATCACGCTTGAAATCAAGGGCAAGGGAGACAACATTCTCCGCGACCTTGAAACGTTCCCGGAAATAGCCATGGACATTATTTACCAGGTCGTTGCCAGAAGCGATTATTACTATGCAAAGACACGCATCATTCTCACGAAGGAAGAACTGAGAAATGCACTGTATGAATACACATCAGCGGAGGTGAAATAAGATGGCAGAACTCGAACTCATCCCTGTTCATACCCGCATCCTGACACACCATGATGATATCGTGGATGCCATTAAGGAATACGCAGGCGCTGACATCACAGACCATGATATCGTCTGCACCGCTGAATCTGTCGTAGCAATCACGCAGAACCGCTATGTACGCCCTGAAGAACTGAATGTCTGCTGGCAGGCCCGCCTTATGAACCGCTTTGTTCCGGCAGCCGGCTCCATGGCAAGCATTTACGGCATGCAGGCCGCTATGGATGAAGAAGGGAAATGGAACATGCTCTTCTCCTTCATTCTCGGCGCTGTCGCCAAAGTATTCGGGAAACGCGGCGTATTCTATGCCCGCTGCCGTCAGGCATCCCTGATCGATGATGTCACAGGCACCATGCCTCCTTTCGACAAGTGCCTCGTATACGGCCCGGCCGATACGGACAATGTCTGCGAAAGAATCAAGCAGGAAACAGGCGCATACGGCGCTGTCATTGCAGACGTCAATGACCTCAAGAGAGCAGCCGTCCTTGGCAAGAGCAAGGGCCTCGATCCGAACCAGATCGCACAGATCCTGATCGACAACCCGTTTGGCAATGACAACCAGAAGACACCGATCGTCATCATCAAGAACTTCACTGATGTCATGCATCAGAGCTAAGAAGTAAAAGGAAATTAAAAAAGCTGGCAGAACGCCAGCTTTTTTAGTTGCTCTTAATATCCTTTTTTCTTGTCCATTTCATTCATCAGTTTTTCGCCGCGACTGAAGTTGACGAAGTTCGTCTGAAGAAGCGCTGTCAGCTTGTTCCAGAAATCCGGCACCATGGATGCGGTGTGCGGGGTCATGATGACATTCTTCATTTTCCAGAAGGGATGATCGGCAGGGAGCGGTTCCTTGGAGAATACGTCAAGGCATGCGCCTGCAATGGAACCTTTTTCGAGGGCATCGATGAGCGCATTTTCATCGACAATCGATGCACGGGCGATATTGATGAAGAGAGCTGTCTTCTTCATGGCAGCAAACTGATCAGCGCCGAAGAAGTTTTCCGTGTCCGGTGTGGATGGGAGAGCGGCAATGACGATATCCGCTTTCGGAAGTACATCCATGAGTTCTTCCTGCGTGTAGACGTGATCGGCAAAGAGTTCGGTGGAAAGGTGCTTCTTGACGGCAAGGATCTTCGTTTCGAAGACCTTGGCCCTCTGTGCAATGGCGCGGCCGATGCTGCCAAAGCCGACAATCAGGATGGTTTTTCCAAAGAGAGATTCGCCGCGCGGACGGATCCATTCACCCGCTTCCTGGTTCCTGACAGCTTCAGGAATGCGGCGCATCCAGGAAAGGAGAAGCGCCATCGTATGCTCGGAAACAGAACGGTCATGGACGCCGTGAGAATTGGTGAGGATGATCGGGCGTTCCATCATTTCCTTGGTGAGAAGACGTTCGACACCGTCAGAAAGGGAGTGTACCCAGCGGACTCTGGGAGCTGCTGCAAGGAGCGGTGCAATGTCCTGGAAGCCCCAGAGAGCGATGGCATCTGCATCGGAAACGTGCGGCAGAGCCTCTTTCGGGGATTTGTACGCTTCAACGACAGAGCCTGGCACTGCATTCTGCAGTTCGGCCAGTTTTTCTTCGGAGAGTTTATTAATGACTACGAGTTTCATGATTGACTCCTTTCTGTTGATTGCGCAAATAGATTCATTTCCTTCATTATACCATCATCGGGGAAAAGGGGCTCGCCTTAAAAATGAAAAGGCAGGAAGGAAAATGACGAAAAGGCATCCCTCATTTTGATGTGGTTTCCAATCTGCTATAATAAAAACAATGAACTATAAAGGAGAAATTATGGCAGAAAGAAAAAACAGCACCAGAACGGGAAGGACAAGGCGGCCGGCCAAAAGGCCCGTCAGGAGAAGACGCTCGAAAAAGAGCGGCCATCCGCTTCTCTTCTGGCTGATATTCATGATTGCGGTCGCGGGCGCCGCTTACATGACAGACCGCATGACAAATGAGCCCGGCGGACAGCCCATCCAGAATGTGACGGTCATTCATCATCTTTTCAATGATAAGGAAGAGCAGGGCGTCGTTCCTTCTGAAGATGCGGGTAGTCCGGAAAGCTTGAAGGAAAGAATCAAGGCAGCCGTCAAGAAGATCACGAAGGATAAGGGAAATGACGGTACAGAGACCGAGACGTCGATCACGGGAAGCGTCATGAGCGCAATTACAGGAAAGAAAGCCTCGGAATCAGAGTCGTCTATCAAGAAGGAAAGCGTTTCCAAAGAAACATCTTCGGAGGATATCAGTTCCTCATCTGATTCTTTCTCTAAATCCTCTACATCGTCCAAAACAGTCAAGGCGGAGGCCAAGGCACCTGCGCCAGCGCCTGCAAGGAAGGAACCGTCTCCTTCCACAGTGACGGGACGTCTGGCGGTCGTCATTGATGATGCGGGAAGAGACCTTGCTTCCCAGGAAGTGTATGAATCGATCGGCGTCCCGTTCACGCTGGCTGTCATGCCCAATCAGGTGCATACAAGGGAAGCGGCGGCGTCCTGGGCGGCGCATGGCATGCCCGTCATCCTGCACCAGCCGATGGAATCCGTTTCGGGCTCAGGCATGGAAGCCAAGACGATCCTGACGTCGATGAGCGATTCCGAAATAAGAAGAATGCTTTCAGACTCCCTCTCGCAGGTACCGGAAGCTGTCGGCATCAATAACCATCAGGGCTCGAAGTCAACGACGGACAAGCGCGTCATGGATGATGTCATGAATGAACTCCATCACAGGGGCCTCTTCTTCCTCGACAGCGCGACGAATTCCTATACGGAAGCCGATGGCGCGGCCGCTGAGTACGGCGTGCCCTATGCAAGAAATGACCTCTTCGTGGACAATTCTTCGGATGTTTCCGCCATCAAGGCCATGATCCGGAAAGCCGCTGAAAGGGCGAAGGAACATGGCACCTACATCATCATCGGCCACTGCCGCCCGCACACGGCAGAAGCATTCCGCCAGATGGTCCCGCAGCTTGAAGCAGAAGGCATCAAGTTCATTTATGTATTATCTCTCATGAATTAGGAGGAAGCATGGTAAGAACCATCATCATATCCGGTGGCACGTCGGGAATCGGCCTTGCTGCGGCCAAAATCCTTTCCAGGGAAGGGGCAAGGACCATCCTCCTTGGAAGAGATACGGAACGCGGCAAAAAGGCAGAAGAATCCGTTCCGGGAAGCCTTTACGTTCCCTGCGACGTGACGAAGACGGATGACTGCGAAAAAGCCGTGAAAGCCGCAAGGACGGTTGGAACGGTTACGGGCCTTGTCCTTTCTGCCGGCGTCTATGAAGAGAAACTTCTGGAGAATACGACCGATGAGGATATAGAAAAACTTTTTGCTGTCAATGTATTCGGCGCCATGAAACTTGCACGCGCATCCATTCCTGCCCTTCGGGAAGGGAAAGGTGCTATCGTAGGCGTTGCATCGGATGCGGCGATTGAAGGAAATGTCCAGTGCAGTCTTTACGGCGCGACAAAGGGAGCGCTTGTTTCCTTCATACGATCGCTTGCACTGGAACTTGCGGTCGAAAATATCCGCGCCAACGTTGTCTGCCCGGGCGATGTCGATACGCCCCTTCTTGTAAAACAGCTTGCCTCCTATGGCGGAAGCCGCGAGGAAATGGCAGAATGGTATCCGCTTTCCCGCATTGCAAAGCCTGAAGAAGTCGGGGAAGTCATCGCCTTCCTCCTTTCGGAAAAAGCATCCTTCATGACGGGGACCGTGTTACCCGTAGACGGCGGGCTGACCGACTGGTAACAGCATAGGAAAAAGCGAAGCACCTTTAGAGTGATATAGAAAAATAATATAAGAGGGACCAGGGAAGGAGATATTTCCTCTTTCTTGCGGTCCCTCTTTTAATGTACACTTTTTCTTCGGTGGATTCGGCCTTGGATAGGGATGGGGAAAGCCATTGGTCAGAAAGGGAGAGAGCCGGTCATGAAGAAGGATTCCGCGTCTTTTGTTTGTCAATCGGTCAGAATATTTGTATAATAAAAATATAAAGTTTCATAAAGTTTCTGAAAAAATAAGTGAAATTCACTTGTCATTCACGACCGGCCGCGCCGGGCAAGGAGGAAATTATGAACGAAGATAAGGATTTGGAAAAGACACCGGTTGTTCGTCCGGAAAATGCTCCTGTAGTCAAGAAGGAAGCAGAAGTTCCTATGGAAAAACCGCAGGCAGGAGTGCCAATGGAAAAGGAAGCCGCAGGTGTCCCGATGGAAACCGCTGCCGAAGTCAAAGAAGCTTCGGCTGAAGAAGTCAAAGAAGCTCCGGCAGAAGCTCCGAAGGAAGAACCGGCCGCAGAAGAAGCACCGAAAGCAGAAGAAGCTGCTCCTGAAGCAGAAGAACCTGCTGAAGAAGTTCATGTCGATTCCCCGGAAGCCGATGTCGAAATCAATATCATCGACGACCGCGATGAAACAGCAGACAGTTTGATCCGCTGGGGCGCAGGCAGAGCCGGCGTCATCGTTGCCGCTCCGCTTCTCGGCACAGTCGCTCTTATTGCCAATGAAGTTTACATGATTTCCAAGATCGGCAAAGTATATGGCGTGGAACTCAACCAGACCGCCGTTCTCTCCTTTCTGGGATCGATGGGCGCTACCGTTGTGGGAAGCACGCTTGCCACACTGATTCCGATTGCTGCCATGCAGATTCCGATCGGCGTTTCCGTCACCTACGGCGTAGGCAAGGCAGCGCAGAGATGGATCAAGGACGGCATGCCGGATGATACACGTCCGTACAAGGAAGTCTTTGAAGAAGAAAAGGCAAACGGCGAAAAGGACGAAAAGGAACTCGAAGCCAATCCGAAGAAGGATGAACCGCTCGGCGATGAAAAGAAAGATTTCACCAAGGAACTGAAGAAGAGCTGGAACGACATCTATCCGGAAAGAGCTCACAATACCATCAATCAGCTGGCTGACCAGCTGCAGGACAAGGCAAACATTTTCGGAGACAAGCTCGTCAATGCGCTGAAGAAGGCAGGAGTCACGGACGAACAGATCGAAAACGCCAAGTACACCATCCTCGGTGCTTCCGAAGTCGCTCAGGAAACAGCACAGAAGACGGCAAAGGATTTGCAGGCTATCGCCCGCATCAAGAGCCGTGAATTCAGGAAGGATGCCGCTGAACGTGCCAATGATATGAGAGGCATGGCCAGAGACCAGATGGACGTCCTCCAGAAGAAGACCGATGAAATGAAGTACAGGACAGAAGTCCAGTCCGAACAGATGAAGCTGAGATCTGAAAAGCTGAAAGCCCAGGCACGCGTCCAGATGCAGGAAGCAAAGATCCAGGCTGGAAAGCTGAAGATCCAGGCGTATGACCAGGCACAGGCTGCCCAGGAACGCGCACAGGAAATCACCGATACCACAAAGACAAAGGTACAGGAAGTTTCCGATACCGTGAAGACAAAGACAGCAGAATACAAGGAAGCTGCCCAGCAGGCTGCCGCTCGGACGAAGGAAACATTTCGCCAGACAGCAGAAGACTATAAGGCAAAAATCGAAGAAAGAGCTGCCCAGAAAAGAGCCGAAGCTGAAGCAGCAGGAAAGGAAAATGCTCCCGTTGAAGATGCCGCAAATGCTGAAGGAAAAGCTGAACCAGCTGCTAAACCTTCTGACGAAGCCAAATAAGAAAGAAACAGCCGATCTTTCCGCTCTTCATAAGGAAGAGGAAGGATTTGTCATGAGGAGGCGGATTTCCCCCTGGGCCAGAAGAAGGCACCACGGGAGGAGAACCAACCACCCCTGGGTAAGATAAATAAAAGAGGCTCTTCACGGAAATTTTGGGGATGAATAATTTTTAGGTAAAGAATGGAATCGGATAAGGGTAAAGAAATAATCCATGTTTCGGTACCCATATCCGATTCTTTTTAGTACCTTGATCTTATTATTAAATCCTTCAAACTTCCCCGTATTGATAGGATACAGGGCATGAGCAGCCAGTCCCTTGATTCGCTTCTGCTTTTGCCGGGCAAACTTTACCAGGGCAGGAATCCCGCTCTCCAGTCCAGCCTGAATCCATTTTGTCCATCCGGCGAGAGCTTCTTCATAGTCAGTCAATGTGAACAGACGAGTCATCTCCTGCTTCATGGCATAACAAATCGCCAAATCCCTATGCTCGCTCAGGATATCCAACAGATGAGTTTTCTGCCTTTCATTCAGGTGGTCGTCCTTCTTTAACAGTATCCATCGGGATTTCTTTAATTCGGTATAAAGCTTCCTTTCTTCATGGCTCTTTTCCCTGGCCATCTTCTGGAGCTCTGGATTATTAGTTTCTTTCGTATATTCCTTTAATGTTTCTGCTTCCTGCTTATGCTTTTTGTGCTTCCTCCAGGCGCACGGCTCCCATAACATCACGCCCAAACTGTGCCTTCATATGGTACCGGTCATAAACGATGGGGACCTTCGGACAATATTTCTGGAACAGCCTGTTAAAGGATGCGTTCATATCCATGGCCACCGCTTTTAGCCTGGAAAGAAGCGAAAGGCCAATGCTCTTAAAGAAGTGCTCAAAATCTGACATGGAGCGGCCCAGGCCGGCCCACAAGATGAATCCCGTTTCCAAATCCATAACGCAGGTGGCATAGCGATGGCCCTTATGGATAGCGAACTCATCTACGGCCAAATACCGTGGGCGATAGTTACTTTTCTTCAGGCAGGTTTCAAAGGCAGCCAACGCCTTATCCATGATATGCTTTTGTATTTTCTGTATGGTACTCCAATGTACAGAGAGCATGGCCGAAATGGCAGAAATGGATGTATGACACTTAAGCAGATGGATAATCCACAAGGCCATATCCCAAGTAACGCGTGTGAAAGGGCATTGGCAGGGGATATCTTCCGTTATGGTCTCCCCGCAGGATGTGCAGCGGAATCTGCGCCCCGAGAACTCTATATACTTCTTTTGCTTAGGAAGATCTGGAAAATCCTTGATGAGTACAGAAAAAGCCCCATAACTATACATACGGGAGTGACAGTGCGGACAGGAAAAATCTCTGGCAGTCCGTAGACTGGTAACTCGGGTATGGCAATGAGGATTTGGATGGTTAGTGATATTTTCTGTACGATAATATTGACAATTAAAAGTGATTTCATTATGGTAATAAAAGAGCATTATTCGACCTCCGTGCGTAGTTTTAGGCAACTTACATTTTGGAGTAGATAATGCTCTTTTTCAATGCCAATTTTATATGTTATTATTTTTATCCCACAAAAAAGCGTGAAGAACCTAGCTTTGAAATATAGCGACATCATCCGGGTCAAGAAAAAAGAGTGTCAGGCTATGGTAAAAGGCATGGACATTGTTTATATCTACCATGATAAGATCGATGAAGCCAGCCATACTTCTAACAGTGCTGTTTTCCCGGCCTGCGATGAGGCTATTCAGGAAATCAAAAATATGATGCATATCATTGTTAATGAGATGAATAGCACGAGAGCGTTTATTACAGCGGATCATGGATTTATTTATACCTACAGTCCTTTGAGAGAAGATTCAAAGGTAGATAAGACGTCGTCTGATGCAAAGGATGTAGAAGTCGACCGGAGATACCTGATTACGAAGAAGGGAGCAAAGCCGGATTTCCTGCTGCCTGTTCGCTTTATGGATGGGAAGACAGATTATGAAGCTTTTGCACCCCGTGAGTATGTAAGAATCAAGAAAAAAGGCGGTGGACTGAATTTTGTCCATGGTGGGATCAGCTTACAGGAGATGGTTGTTCCTGTATTGAATTTTGAGTATTTTAGACAGTCAACGCAAAAGTATCTTAATAAGAAAGATGAACTTGACACCAAACCGGTTGAAGTGGATTTAGTGTCATCTAATCGATTGATTAGCAATATAATTTTCAATCTAAATTTCCTTCAAAAGGATCCTGTTGGAGGAAATCGCCAGTCTGCTTCTTACCAGGTCTATTTTGAAGATAGAGAAAAACAAAAGGTTAGTGATATAAATAGAATTATTGCAGATAAGGAAAGTGATGATCCAAAGGAAAGAGCTTTCCGTTGCAAATTCAATTTGAAGAGAAAGAAATACAGCAGACTCAATACGTATTACCTTGTCATTGCTGATGAAAGTGGTCTTCAGCAGCCTGTTAAAGAAGAATTCCATATCAATATTTCGATTCCAACGGATGATATTGATTTCTAAGTGGACGTGTTCAAGGGGGAAAGAGAATGGATGATCTAGAGCTGGATAAAAACGTCCGGGATGAAATCAGAGCCAAGCTGCGCGAATATTTCAATGGTAAAATCGTACGCGAGGATCTGACAAAGAAAATCAAGGAAGGCGCTAATGTTCCTGTGTATGTATTAGAGTACCTGCTCGGGCAATACTGCAATTCTGAAGATGAAGAAATCATTCAAGATGGGGTAGAAACTGTCAAAAAAATACTCGCATCAAATTACGTTCGCCCAGATGAAGCGCAGAAAGTTTTGTCTCTTCTTCGTGAACAGGGAACGCATACGATTATTGATATGGTTTCTGTAGCGCTTAATATTAAAAAAGATCGCTATGAAGCGTCGTTTTCGAACCTGGGATTGACAGGAATTCCGATTGGTGAGGAATTCCCTACAAAGTATGACCGTTTGCTCCGCGGAGGAATCTGGTGCATTGTCCGTCTCGAATATGCATCCGAATATGAGCCTGAGCCGGAATTGCCGGAGTTCATGCATAAGGCGTCTCCCCAAATCCAGACAGGCAGACAAAAACATAAGAAGAGAGAATTTTCTCCGATTACGGTTTGTTCTCTGAAACCAATCCAGATGCCTCATATTGATATGGAACAATTAAGAGAAGGCAGGAAAGCTTTCACGAAGGAAGAATGGATCGATGTACTACTGAGATCTTCTGGGATGGAACCGGATGAATTTACTTATCGTGAGAAGTGGCTTCTTTTGAACCGTATGCTTCCTCTTGTCGAGAATAATTTCAATTTCTGTGAACTGGGACCGAGAAGTACAAGAAAATCGCATCTATACAAGGAAATTTCTCCTAATAGTATTCTTGTCTCTGGCGGGCAGACAACCGTCGCTAATCTTTTCTATAATATGGGACGTCATGCCGTAGGCCTCGTAGGTCTTTGGGACTGTGTGGCATTTGATGAAGTCGCCGGTATCAAATTCAAAGACAATGACGGTGTACAGATTATGAAGGACTATATGGCGTCAGGGTCTTTCGCAAGGGGCAAAGAAGAAATTTCCGCATCTGCTTCTATGGTTTTTGTGGGAAATATTAATCAGAGTGTGGATGTCCTTCTTAAAACATCGAGCCTCTTTGATCCTTTCCCTCCGGAGATGGGAACGGATACGGCATTCCTTGACCGCATTCGCTGTTATAATCCGGGGTGGGAAATTCCAAAATTCCGTCCGGAACATTTTACGGATGATTATGGATTTATCACTGACTACATGGCTGAATTTATGCGCGAGCTGCGTAAGGAAAGTCATGGTGATGCTATTGACCAGTTCTTCAGACTTGGAAAGAATCTGAACCAGAGAGATACGATTGCTGTCCGCAAGATGGTTGATGGATATATCAAACTTTTGTATCCGAATGGAAAATACACGAAGGAAGATGTCGAAGAATGTCTCAGAATGGCACTCGAAATGCGCAGACGAGTTAAGGAGCAGCTTAAGAGACTGGGCGGCATGGAGTTCTATGACGTTAATTTCAGTTATATTGATCAGCAGTCATTTGAGGAGAAATTTGTTTCTGTACCAGAGCAGGGATCTGGAAAGTTAATTCCGGAAGGTCTTTGCAATCCCGGGCAAGTCTATACTGTCTCAAGAGGGCAGACGGGCATGATTGGCGTTTTCCGTTTGGAAACACAAATGATGGGCGGGTCCGGCAAGTTTGACAAGACTGGACTTGGTAATGATAGAGAAGCGAAAGAATCGGTCAATACGGCCTATAATTTCCTGAAAGCAAATGTAAATCAGATTAGCGGAGCAATCAATACAAAACTTTTTGATTTCATCATTGGCTATCAGGATATGCAGGGGATCGGAATGACAAATAAACTTGCACTTCCGACACTCATTGCATTGTGCTCAATTTCTCTTGGAAAACCAACGATCAGTAGTCTTGCGGTGCTTGGAGATATGACTATCAGCGGATCACTTCTCCCTGTCGATGATTTGGCTTCTTCTCTTCAGGTATGTCTGGATTCTGGGGCTAAGAAGGTATTAATCCCAATCATCTCTGCTCAGGAAATTGCTGCTGTTCCCGCAACACTGATGTCTAGTTTTCAATTGATTTTCTACACATCCGCAAAAGATGCTGTCTTCAAGGCACTGGGTGTTGAATAATATCGAAAAGGTCAGCCCTCACCCCGGCTGGCCTTTTTCTTTTGCTATTTCTGCATTCCAGCTTTCCTTGAACTCATTCGGCCGTTATATTATACTTTTAGGAAATGATGAATGGCTCCTTAGGGAGCATTAGGAAAGCGGGGGCTTTTATGAGTGAGAATAAGACGAGTGTCTTTTCGAATGGGCTGCTCTGGTTCGGGGCAGGGATATCGATTGCTGAAATTCTGACGGGCATGCTTCTTGCGCCATTGGGACTGGCGAAGGGGCTTCTGGCTATATTGATCGGTCACGTGATCGGCGGCGCGGTGATGTTTGGCGCAGGGCTGATCGGCGGGCGCACGGGGAAGAGTGCGATGGAAACGGTGGCGATTTCTTTCGGCCATCAGGGAGCCAGGCTCTTTGCCGGGCTGAATGTCATCCAGCTGATCGGCTGGACGGCGGTGATGATTGCGAGCGCTGCCGCGGCTGCGAATACGCTTTCCGGGATGGGGAGTTCTGTATGGAGTGTCATCATCGGCGCTTTCATTGCTCTCTGGATCGTCCTTGGACTCAAGAATCTGGGGAAGGTGAATGTGGTCGTGATTGCGGCTCTCCTTCTTCTGACGCTTGTCCTGAGCGGTGTGATTTTCATGGGAGACCATGTGCCGCAGGCTGTGGGAGACATGACGCTTGGCGCAGCGATAGAGCTCACGGTGGCTATGCCTCTTTCCTGGCTTCCTGTCATTTCCGACTATACCCGCATCGCGGAGAAACCTTTCAAAGCAACGGCAGCGAGCTGCCTGGCTTACTTTGCCGCAAGCTCCTGGATGTTCATCATCGGTATGGGCGCCGCTCTCTATACCGGGCAGGATGATATCGCCCAGATCCTTCTTCAGGCAGGTATGGGCCTTGTCGGAATCCTGATTGTCCTTCTTTCGACTGTCACGACGACATTCCTGGATGCATTCTCTGCCGGCGTTTCCGGAAAGACACTGATTTCCGGACTTTCTGAAAAAGCGCTCGCCCTTATCGCCTGCGCAGGCGGCATCGGCCTTGCTGTCATGATGGACTCGAGCAGTTTCGAGGAATTCCTGTACTTCATCGGATCCGTCTTCGCTCCGATGACAGCCATCCTTCTTTCGGATTACTTCATCCTGAAGCAGGACCACAGCGAAGAAAGCGTAGACTGGCTGAACCTCGCCCTCTGGCTGGCAGGCTTCATCCTCTACCGCCAGCTCCTCGACGTCCAGACACCGCTGGGAATCACATTCCCCGTCATCGTCCTCGTCATGCTGGCCAGCGCCCTCGTTCATAAAGCCGTAGGCGCAAGATGCGTACAGTCGAGATAATGAAATCATAGAAAAAGAAACCCCGGGTCAGGGAAATGATTTTCCTGACTCGGGGTTTTGTAATGGGTAAAGCTCGTTATGCGGAACCCTTTCTTTCAGTAGTTTCTGCTGACACTATTTTTCTTTCTTCTCTTTGTCTGCTGTCTGGCTGCCGGCTACGGTTTTGGCGAAGGAGGCGAGGGTGTCGAGAAGATTTTCGGCGGCGTTTTTCTTGTCTTTGTTTGATTTCTTGATGGTGACTTTCTTTCGGCCATCTTTGGCTGTGGTCATGACGCCCGGGGTCTTGATGCCGCCCGGTGCGGATTCTCCTCCGACGGTGGGTCTCTGGTCGTCTTTCATGTAGTCTGGCTCTACGTCATCGGCCGTGGCTGCGGGGATGATGGCGGGCTTTCCATTGACATTTGCTTCAGTCGGAAGGGAATAGAGGGCGTCCTTGACGGGCGCGGGGCTCTCCTTTTCCTTTGCCATTTTCGCTTCATGCTCTTTCATTGCAGCGAGGACAAGGTTGTCGACGGGTTCGGGCTCTGCTTTGGCAGGGAGTACGTCGATGGTGATGACAGTGCTTTCGCCTTTATCGGACGTGCTTGTGGAAATGGAGGAAACAGCGACGTCTGCATTTTCACTGTTTTCATTGTTTTCTTCTTCCTGAGGTGCTGGTTCCTGTGTTTCCTCAGCCGTATTTTCCGAAGGTTCCTGTGTATCGGATGGAGTGATGGAGACGGTGACGGGCGGATTTTCCTGCTGAGTTCTTGCGGCCGCGTCGGGGCGTCCGTAGGCGTCTACGCCGTCTTCGGCAAAGGCAGTTCCCATGGCGGGAAGGATCGTGAGAGCAAGCGCAGTCAGGAGGGCTGCGGCAAGTCGTTTATGGTTCATGGATGAGTATCCTTCTTTCATTAGTGTTTGCTTATTATTATATACTGGTGAGCAAATTTCCTCCTGTTATCCGCGTGATTTTGCCTGATAGTATTTCTGCATAAGACGCAGGAGCACGCAGGTAGTATACTGAATTCATGATTTTAATAATGAATCAGGAGGGATAGATATGAAAGGGAAACAATGGATTCTGGCGGCCATGGCTGCCGCCGCTCTTGTCATGCCGCTGTCTTCTTATGCGGCTGCTGCACCGCAGGCAAGTCCTGCTGCCGTCACGCAGAAGGCGCAAGTGCCGGCTCCGGCGTATGCGGATTCGACGCTGCAGGCGACAAGGTACGGCCTTCTTCAGGGCGCGCAGGAAGGCGATGATTTCGTCTGGCGCGGTGTGCCTTACGGCCAGGCAGAGCGCTGGAAAACTCCGGAAAATCCTTCTTCCTGGACGGGCGTGCGCGATGCGCTGAAGACAGGCCCGATGGGAACGCAGGAAACGGCCAAGGGCGTGAAGGGCGTAGAAAGCTGCCTCAATCTCGATATTTTCCGTCCGGCTACGAAGGAACAGAATCTTCCGGTTCTTTACTTCATTCACGGCGGCAATAACCAGAATGGCGCTGCCGATCAGGTGAACCTCTCGCAGTTTGCCAAGAGAGCGAACGTCGTTGCCGTCAGCATCAATTACCGCCTGGGGGCTCTCGGCTACAATCCGCTCCCGGCTGTCCATCATGGCACGAAGGTGGAGAGCTCAGGAAATTACGGTTTCCTGGATGCCCTGCAGGGCCTTGACTGGGTCAAGGAAAACATCGCAAACTTCGGCGGCAATCCGGACAATATCACTGTCTCGGGCTTCTCCTCTGGCGGCCGCGATGTGATGGCGCTCCTCATTTCACCGGAAGCAAAGGGGAAATTCCAGAAAGCCATTTCCTTCAGCGGCGGCATGACGACCTCCGACCCGTCCTGGGCCATCGGCATCTATGCCAAAGCCTTCGCTCCGCTCGTCGTCGCTGACGGCGTGAAGCCAAATAAAAAAGAAGCCATCGCATGGCTGAAGAAGGATACACCGGAAGTCGCCAAATACCTGAACGGCCTTCAGGCAGAACGCATTGCGACGGCCTTTGGCCACGCAGGCATCCGCATGGCAGCCTTCCCGCACCTCTTCACTGACGGCACCGTCCTTCCGAAAGACGGATTCAAGACGAAGAAATGGAATGAAGTGCCGCTCATCATGACGACCGGTACAGATGAATTCTCCCTCTACACGAGAATAAATCCTTACTTCGCACCATCCGTCAAGGACAAGACCGTCTTCACCGATGAAAAGAAATATGCAGAATTCACTTTCTCCAAGAAGTACGGCAGTGAAATGTACCGCCTCTTCAACGCAGAAGCTTCTGCTGAGCAGATGCTCGACCGCTACAAAGCGCCAATCTATACCATGACGATTGCTTACGGAAATAATCCTGAACTCGTAGGCCCGGAAACCGCCTTCCTCTCCGGCTCCGTCCATGGCATCTGGATCCCGTTCGTCACCGGCTATGCGACATCCACAACCGCATCCTATCCGAAAGGCTCCCTCGACAACCCGGGCGCCCTCGATCTCACAAGAAAAGTCCAGCAGTACATCGGAAACTTCATGTGGGACGGCAACCCGAATGGCCAGGGACTCCCGACCTGGAACCAGTGGACTAGCACCAAGACCGGCCCATCCAACCTCGTCGTCAATGCCGATGGAGAAAAAGCAAACATCCAGATGACAGACACCCGGTCTTCCTATGACGAAGTCTTCAAGGAAATGGAGGCCGACAAGACTGTCGATAAGAAAGACAAGGAGGCTATCATTCACAACGTCCTCAACGGCCGCTGGTGGAGCAAGCCCCTTGATCAGCATTTCGGGACAAAGACGAAGTAAAGATAAAAAAATAAGAGTAAGCAAAAGGGGATGTGACAAAATTCATCCCAACAAAAAGGGCTCTGCCCCGGATCATTTGGTCCGGGGCAGAGCCTTTCGTGTTATAATTTTTTTGCAATGAAAAATAACAACACTAGCAATCATTTTACCGCAGAACAAGGCATTTTGCCAATGTTTCCCTCTGAGATTCTCAATGTCGATGATCCTGTTTTAATGTATGACAGATTTATGGAGGAAATCGATCTTAAAAAGTACCTTCGTTACATACCGACGCGTGGCGCTGGCAGACCCAGGTATAATCCCGTCAACATGCTGAAAACGATCATCTATGGTTTCGCAGAAGAAGGATATTGCTCTTTTAGAAAACTTGAAGATAATTGCAGGGTTAACATCAGATATATGTACCTGATGAATTATGAAGCCCCATCCTATCGGACATTCTGTCATTTCGTGAAGGGCTTTCTTAAGTATTTTCTCAAGGATATCTTTTATTCAATTACGAAAGAACTCTGCGGCAAACTCAACGTGGATTTGCAGCATATATATATTGACGGTTCCAAGTTTGAAGCGAACGCAAATAAATACAGCTGGGTATGGAAGAAATCCGCTGAAAAATCCCGCTACAAGCTTTTTGCCAAGATTACCAGCCTTTTTGAGTTACTCAATGATGATCTTAAGTATGACCATATGAGTGTAAACATCAATACAGAATACGCTCCGGACTATCTGCGTCTGGTATTGGATAAATTAAAAGAAATCTGGCAGATTGATGAGACGGCCTTTGTTCATGGAAGCGGGCATCGCAAGTCCGATCATCAACGCAAGTATGAGCAGCTTAAGGCATATACATCAAAACTTGAAGAATATGTTGAGAAGATACAGATATGCGGTACTTCCAGAAACAGTTACTCGAAGACCGATACGGATGCAACATTCATGCGAATCAAGTCGGACTACATGGGAAATGATCAGCTTCTGCCTGCATACAATGTCCAAATAGGTGTTGCCGATGAATTTATTGCCGTAATTGATGTTAACCAGTATCGTTCAGATATGGATTGCTTCGTACCGCTGATGGAGGAATTCCACGAAGTCTATGGGGCTTATCCTAAGTATCCTGTGGCAGATGCAGGATATGGATCTTTCAACAATTACATCTATTGCGAGCAGCACGGTATGGAAAAGTATATGAAATTCCCCATGTACAAGAAAGAAACGAAAGACAAGAAATACCATACCAATCCGTTTCGGCCAATAAACTTTAGAGTTGATGAGAATGGAACCATCCGTTGTCCAAATGACAGGGCTTTCAAATTTATCTATAGACATCTGGTCAGAGGGAACTTATACGGCAGGCAGGAGGAAGTATTTGAATGCGAAGACTGCCAAGGATGCCCGCTGGCAGAGCAATGTAAAAAGACCCCGAAGAACAAAAGAATCTCATTGAGCAGAGAACGGAATAACATGTACCAGGAGGTTCAGGATAATCTGGAAAGCATCCATGGAGCCCTGCTAAGAATGAACCGGTCAATCCAGGCTGAAGGAACTTTTGGAATCATGAAACATGACAGATGGTACAAAAGAATCGTCAGAAAAGGGATAGATTCTGTAAAAGCCGAGTTATACCTGGTAGCACTTGGCTATAATTTAAGGAAATACATCACAAAAATAATGCGTATAAGGATTGCCGCCTAAGACAATATAATTAAAAGTCTTATGGGGGTAAGGGGGCTTACGCGCATTTTTACGTAAAAGGCTTACAGCAGAGCTAAAAATGATGAAATAAAGACGCAAAAAAGAGGCTGCAACAAAATGATTGACCATTTTGTCACAGCCCCTTTTGTTGCGGAAATCCTTTCTGCGAAATGTATAACCGAACTTCGTTCGTGGAGATGAACCCCTTTCGGCGCATTCGCGCCACTTTCCCCTAACGGGGACAGCTTATTCGGCTGCTGTTATCGTATTCTCATCCCACTTTCTTTATGACTCTGGCTGGATTCCCTACGGCTATGGTGTGGTCGGGGACATCTTTGGTGACTATGGCTCCGCTTCCTATGACTGCGCCTTCGCCTATGGTGACGCCTGGCATGATAATGGCTTTGGCTCCGATCCAGGCTTTCTTTTTGATGCGGACGGGTTTGCACTTGATGATCCAGGTGTTTTCGAAGTCGTGGTTGACGGTGAGGATGGAGGCATCGGGGCCTATCATGACTCCGTCTTCTATGGTGACACCGCCGGTGCTCATGACGGTGAGGCCATGGTTGATGAAGCAGCCTTCTCCTATTTCCATCTGGCAGGCGAAGTCGAGCTGGAAGGGCGGCAGGATGGTGGAGGAGGCGGAGAGTATTCCCTGAAAGAGTTCATCGAGGCTCTGGCGCACGATGGGATCGAAGGGAGGGACGGAGTTTGCTTTCCAGCAGAGGTTCATGGTCCTCTCTACTTCATTCCATGCGGTCCCTTTATAGTCTTCATCGGTTTGCATATCGATGGCTTCGCCGTTTCTAAGTCTTGTGAAGATATCTTTTTTCATGCTTTCATTTCTCTTTTTTCTACGATGACGAAGTACTGGTCGCGGATGGATATTTTCCATGTGCCTTCTTCTTTGACGAGGGTGTCGACGTAGCGGATGTAGTTGTCGGTGATGTATGTCTTTCCATTTTCTTCTGTGATGAGGGCGGCGCGGCAGTAGTGGGTATCGGTCGCGGTGCTTCCTTCTATTTCAATGACCTGCTGCCCGTTCATGTGGTGGGAGGCTTTGACGGTTTTGGTGAAACCTTCGAACTGGTTTCTCATTTCTTCGGAGCCGTGGATGTCCATGGCAAGGATGCCTCCCATGTGGACCATGATGTGGGCGTCCTTGGTGAAGAGTGCCTGCTGAGCGGGGACGTCGCATTCCAGGTTCGAAAAACGGTCGATGACTTCGCGGATGGCTTCTTTTTCTTCTAAGATTTCAAGTGACATATGAATCGCTCCTTTTGACTGATGAAATACTTTGATTGGTTTCATTATAGTTTTCGTTTTGGTTTCATTATAGTTTTCGCTTATTTAGAAATCTAATTGAGATATACTATAATCAATAGAAAAAGTTGATTGGAGGAAGAGCCATGAATACGAAGCAGATCGACTATGCGCTCGAGCTTGCGCAGGTGAAGAATTTCAACCGGGCGGCGGAGAATCTTTTCATTTTCCAGCCTTCTCTTTCGTACCAGATCCAGGCGCTGGAGAATGAGATCGGTCTTGCTCTTTTCCTTCGCTCAGGCCGCGGTGCGGAGGTGACGCCGGCAGGAGAGCAGTTCTTTCAGACGCTCAGGAATATCCGCGAGGAGCTGAAGGCCGCCATCGAGCAGGGGCAGAATTTCAGCGCGAGGTACCGGAGTGCAGTGATGATTGCTCTTCCGATGCGGTCGTGTCTGTACTATCTTCCAGAGGCGATGAAGGCATTTGAAAAGACGCATCCGGATGTGACGGTTATGCCGCATTTCTTTCCTTTCTCGGATTTCTCTTCATTCCTGAAGGGCGAGGAAGATCTGATCTTTGCCATGGCAGGAGATGCGAAGGGTATCCCTGATGTGCATTCCTATCCGCTCTTTGACAGCCGGATCTATCTCATCACGAAGAAGGACGACCCGCTTGCAGGGAAGGATATCGTCCGTCCGGAGGATCTTCGCGGCCGCACTCTGATGGTGGGCGGCGGCTCGCCTCCGCCTCTTCGCCGTGTGCAGAAGCGGATGATCGAGGAGGTGGGCGTGGATTTCTTCACGAGTCATGATCATGAGACGACGCTGACAAATGTGGCAGCGGGAAGGGGCGTATGCCTGGCGCCCGGTTTCCTTGATGATCATAATGGGGAATTTGCCTGGACGCTCTTCGACTGCGAGGAGAGGATTCCCTGCGTCCTTCTCTCTCATGCGGACGGCGGGAGCCGCGATGCGGAGGATTTCGCAGAAACGATCCTTTCTGTATACGCCGCCCATCCGGACTTTGCTGTATAGTTGTGCAGAAACGTACATTTTTTAGGGCAGTTTGTTACGAATTGTCACATAAAAAATGATATAATAAAGAGAATAAAGAGAAAATGAACAAAAGTGTTTAGATATACGGATACAGGGGGAATGAAAGGATGCATTTCAGAGACAGGGTGGCATCGAAGTACTGGTACGACACGATACAGAATACGCGGTACGGATGCCTGGAAGGGTATCGCAGCGGAAAGACGCTTGTTTTCCGGGGCGTGCCCTATGGCAAGGCGGAGCGCTGGTCGCTTCCTGAATATCCGGATGCCTGGGATGGCGTGCGTGATGCGACGCTGAGCGGGCCGATGGGAATCCATGTGAACCGCGACGGCGTGCTGACGGGTGTCGAGGACTGTCTCAATATGGATATTTACCGCCCGGATACGCAGCAGACGGGGCGGATCAGGTGGATTTCACGGAGTTCGCTTATGCAGCAAACGTCATCGCTATCAGCGTGAATTACCGTCTGGGTGCACTTGGCTTCAATCCGCTTCGTGCCATCAAGGGTGAGGACCCGGCGCAGGCTTCAGGAAATTTTGCAATCCTGGATGCCATCCGCGGCCTTTCCTGGATGAGGGACAATATTGTAAGCTTCGGGGGAAATCCCGGAAATATTACGATCGCCGGTTTCTCTTCGGGCGGACGTGATGTGATGGAGCTTCTTATTTCGCCGGATGCGAAGGGATATTTCCAGAAGGCGATTTCTTTCAGCGGCGGCATGACGACGGCAGAAATCGAACCGTCGCAGAAAATTTTTGCAGAGCACCTGGCTCCGCTTGTCGTGGAAGATCATGTGAAGCCGTATCTGTCAGAGGCAGAGGAATGGCTCCTTTCGGATGCGCCGGAGGTGAGGGATTACCTCTTGGGACTTCCCGCAGGGAGACTTGCCAAGGCTTTCGGCCCGGCGTATATCCGTATGAAAGAATTCCCGCATCTCTATCCGGATGGCATCGTGCTTGACTCGATGGGCTTCAAGTCGAAGACATTTACCACCGTGCCTCTTATGATGGAAACGGGGACGGATGAGTTCTCGATCTATGCAGCGCAGGATCCTTACTTCGCTCCGTATGTGGCAGACCGTTCCATCCTGACGAATGAGAAAATGAGGAAGGAATTCGAATTTGCCAAGAAGTACGGAAGCGCGATGTACCGCTTGTTCAATGCGGATGCTCCGGCATCGATGCTTGTCGGGAAGTACAGGGCACCTATTTATACACTGACGATCGATTATGGAGACGATCCGAAAATCGTCGGGGATGCGGCAGCGCTTCTCTTAGGCTCCGTGCATGGGATATGGATTCCGTGCGTGACGGGCAGGGCAACGTCGACGACGGCAGATTTCCCGATTCATGCTTTCGACAACCCTGGCTTCCAGGATATGAAGCGCATGATCCAGCAGTATATAGGAAATTTCATGAGGACAGGAAATCCAAATGGAAACGGCCTTCCGGAATGGCAGAAGTGGATGACGGCCAAGGATGGCTTCGGCTCGCTGGTCATTCATACGGACGGGAATACGGCTGCGGCCGGACAGATCACAGCGCATGAAACGTATGAGGATGTCATCCGTGCGCTTGAGGCGGATGATTCGATCGATCCGGAAGCGAAGGATATCATCATCCATCATGTCCTCTCCGGACGCTGGTGGAGCGGTCCGATCGACCGTCATTTCTCACATAAGGAAAATTGACTCTGAACCGAATCGGAGACGGCTGGAAGACCGAAAAAAAGACTCCATGATTCTTCTCCGTAGGGTATGACGGATTTGATATCATGGAGATTTTTTATTGACCGTGGATAAATAAATTCATTGGTTTCTATGTGTTTTATGGTATACTTAATATAATCAAAATAGCGCGGAGGTGCGGCCGGGGATTGCCGCCAAGGGCCGCGTCGTAAAAGAAGGAGGCAGATGATGGATAATCTGTTTCACCGCGTAAGTGTACGTCAGTTCAAGGATCAGCCTGTAGAAGAGGAGAAGATCAAAGAGATGCTACATGCAGGCATGCAGGCGCCAAGTGCAGGCAATCAGCGCCCGTGGGTGTTCTATGTGGTCACGAATAAGGACACGATCCAGGCGCTTTCCAAGGTCAGCAAGCATTCCGCATGCGCAGCAGGAGCTCCGCTCATTATTGCTCTGGCATGCAGGAAGGAAAAGCTGTCGTTCCCTGAAAAGATTCAGCAGGATATGGCGCTCTGCGCCGGCAACGTCTGGCTCGAGGCAGATAACCTGGGCTTGGGCGGCGTTTACCTTGGGGTTTATCCGGAAGAGGAACGTATGGCCAATACGAGAGCAGCCATCGATCTTCCAGAAGAATATGATCCTTTCTGTCTGCTTGCGATAGGCTATCCGGCACGTCCGATGCGCCCGCAGCAGAATCGCTTCGACGAGACGAGGATTCACTATATCAAATAAGTAGAAAAGGGGCTTACCATTGAAGTTAGTTAAGATCAAAATCAGTTCAGCCAGTACAGCATTCCGCCCGCGTCCGGAATTCAATGATGAAGTGGAGCAGCGGGTGACGATTCATGCCAGCGGCCGCGTGCGTGTGCAGCGAATCCTTTTCGGCGATGAAACGGTAGATAATGTAGTCGCATCGAATGAGGAATTCCGCATCCCGCAGGGGGACGCAGAAGAAATCCTCGAAACGTGTGCAGGATATTTCCAGTACTGGGAAACTCCGGAAATCACGACGGATATCGGCGGCTGGAAACTGACGATGACCGATGATGAGGGACAGAAGTACCGTGCAGCAGGCCCGCTCGAGGGTGAGTACAAGCTTGGGGATAAGGATCTCAATCAGCTTATCCGTGAAAAGCTGGAACGCCGCTACGGTCTCTGGCTCTTCGATGGAAGGCCTGGCAAGACGGGCTGGGAGGAAGGATACATCCTCCTCACGGTTGAATTCGTCAAGGGCGGCAAGCGCTACTATTATCTGACGGATGATCCGCTGATCGAAGAGGGCGACCGCGTGGTCGTGCCGATCGATGTGGATCTGACGAAGAAGGTGGCTGTCGTCGTCGAGAAGACAAAGTTCACAAAAGATCAGGCACCGCTTGTTATCGATGATTTCAGCGCTGTCTTCGGCAAGGCAAGTCTTTTTGAGGAACCGAAGGAGAAGAAGGAAAGCGAAGAGAATGAGGCAAGGGCTCATGTCGTCATCCGTCCTTTCAAGGGTGAGGATGCGAAGGAGGCCGCTCAGATATGGAATGAGATCGTGGATGCAGGAAATGCATTTCCTCAGATCGGAGGACTCAAGACACCTGAGGAAGCAGAAGATTTCTTCCGCGCGCAGTATACGGCTGTCGCTGAGCTTGATGGCGAAATCGTCGGCCTCTACATTCTTCATCCGAACAATATCGGCCGCGTCGGCCATATTGCCAATGCCAGCTATGCAGTGAAGAGCAGCTGCCGGGGGCTCCACTTGGGTGAGCTTCTCGTGAAGGACTGCCTGAAGCAGGCAAAGGCGCTCGGCTACCAGATTCTCCAGTTCAATGCAGTGGTCGCTTCCAATGTCCATGCGTACCATCTATACCTGCGTCTTGGCTTCACGGACCTGGGCATCATCCCGGGAGGCTTCAAGAATAAAGAGGGCGAATACGAAGACATCCATGTGATGTATCGTCTGCTTGCAGGAGAATAAAGACACGGAGACGATCTTTCAGGAGGGATAATGAGAGACGGTATTCCGGAGCTGAAGAATGTCAGGGTGACATCAGAGAATAAGAATGCCTTCAAGGCTCCCGCGGGAAGTGAGGTCCGCGAGGAGGTCACAATCCGCAGAAACGGCCGTATTTCGGTCAAGAGGTTTGCATATAAAAAGACAAAATCCGAAAAGGAACCTGTGCTCAAGGTCAAGAGCGAGGAAGATTTCCAGATTCCGGGGAAAAGAGCGAAGGAGCTTCTTTTCGAGTACCAGCGCATTTTTTCCATGCACCCGGAGAGGGAGCCTGTCAGGGGTGATGAAATCTGGGAAGTGAAGCTGCAGCTTGAGGACGGGACGAAGTGGACGGAGACAGGCTTTGCGGAAGCCAGGGACTCCTTCGCCCGTTTCCTTGACGGACTGACAAGAAAGATGCTGCGGCGGAGGGATTTCCGGCTCTTCACCGGCAGTGATGAGTAGCCGGATATCCGGCAAAGGAGAGATCATGAAAGCAGCGAAGATTACGATCGAGTCGAGGCTTGCTTCAGTGAAGGAGGCGGAGGCGCCGGGCACTGAAAAGGGACAGACGGTCACGATCGGACGCGGCGGAAACGTCACAATCACGGGACAGAATCCGGGTGAATCGGCGGAGACGAAGACGTATGATTGTCCGGACCAGCATCTGGAGATCCCATCTGAAAAAGCAGAGGAAATCCTGAATCTTCTGGGAGCCTTCTTTGGAGAAAAGTCTGGCGGAGAGGACAAGGGTGAAGGAAACTGCTGGGTCGTTTCCATCGAGGACGAAGACGGAAATGTCCTGACGGTATCGGGAGAGTATATACCGATCGATGAGAATTCGATTCCGTCATGCTCGGCCAAGCTGAACGAACTTGGCGACAAGATCCGCGAGGCAGTTTCAAGACCGCGCCTCTGGCTTTTCAATGAACCGTAACGGCCTTTGATGAAAGTCTTAGAGGAGAGTATATGAAGAAACACAGTCAGTTGAAATGGCTTGCATCGCTCGCGCTTGGCGCAGGCGTGCTGGCCGCTTATGGCATCCATGATGCACAGGCAGCCTATGCAGCGCTGCCGGCAGATGGAACGGCAGGCGTCGTGGAGCAGAAGGAAGCACAGCCGCTTCGCTGGTTCACGGAAAAAGCGGACGCTGTGGGAAGCAGCACACCGTATGGGAATAATGAAAAAGCTGGCCATTATGTACAGTCCGGTGATGCCAGGCTGTACTATGAAGTCTACGGCAAGGGAACGCCGGTCGTCGTTCTTCATGGAGGCGGCGTAGGCACTCCTTATGAAATGGGATGCATCATCGATGAACTCAGGAAGAACCATGAAGTCATCGTCATGTCGACAAGAGGCCACGGCCGGTCAGAAATCGGTCATTCGCCTCTGACCTACAAACAGAAAGGCGAAGATGTCCTTGCTGTCATGGATGCAGCGCATGTGAAGAAAGCAATGATCGTCGGTTTCAGCGACGGCGCCTATTCCGCGTATGAGACAGCCGTCCTTGCGCCGGAGCGCGTGGAAAGAATCGCAGCGATCGGTGCAGGTACTCTGAGAAAGGGATATTTCTCAGCCGATATCGATGTGGAAGCGCTTGAAAAAGTCGATCCTGCCTTCTTTGCACAGCAGAAGAAGCTGATGCCGGAACCGGAGCGTTGGGGGTCCTTCATGAAGGACTACATGAAATTCTGGAACGGCATGGAAGTGGGCAAGGAAACCTTTGGGAAGATCGAATGCCCCGTCCTTCTGATCGCAGGGGACGAAGACGACCACGCACCGATGGTGACGATGGTCGAAGCGGCGGATCTTCTGAAGAACGGACGCCTCCTCATCGTGCCGAAAGCATGGCACACGGCGTTCCTGGATAATTTTCCTGTCGTATGGGCAGGAATAGAACCTTTCCTTGATGCGAAGGAATCTGATCTCCTTCCGTCAAAGAAAGTGGCTTACAATGATAAGATTCTGGAGAGCGGGAATCTGGGAGACAATCACTAAATCCTTTGTGGAGAACTCCCTTCGCGGGAGTGGAGGATGGAAGTAAGGCCCGGGGCGGGCACGAAAGAAGGATGCGTTATGCGGTACTTTTTGCAGCCTCAATTTACGGAAGGCAGCGAAACCCCGTATGGAAATAATCCGGAAGCGGGGCACTACGTCACATTTGGTGACGCAAAGATTTACTACGAAGTGTATGGGCTGGGGGATGATGTCGTCATCCTGAATGAAGGGGGCACCGGCTGTTCCTATGAGCTGGGAAGCATGATCGATGAAATACGCGAGTATTACCGCGTCATCGTCGTTTCTTCACGCGGACAGGGGAAGTCGGAAATGGGTCATATTCCTTTTTCCCTTTCGCAGAAAGCAGCAGACGTCCTGGCCGTCATTCATGAAGAGGCGGAAGATCCCGTCATGATTGTCGGCGTGGGCGATGGTGCTTATGCTGCCATGGAAGCGGCCATCGAGGAACCTGAGATAGTCGATCGCATCGTCGCTATCGGAGCAGGAACGCTGAAGAAGGGATTCATCCCGTCATCGATTCCCTATTCGGACGTCGTCAATGCTGATCCGGATTTTATCGCTCAGCAGGAAGCCCTCATGCCGGAACCCGAAAGGGCCGAAGAAATCTTCAATACGCAGATCAGCTACCTCCATTCACTGGAGATCGATGAAGATTTCCTTTCGCAGATCGAATGTCCCGTCCTCCTCGTATGCGGAGACGGCGACACCCACTGCCCGATGGTGACTGCCTTTGCCGCATCCCAGTGGATTCCGCACTCCTGCCTCTGCATCGTGCCGAGAGCCTGGCATACGGTGTATATGTACAATTTCCCGCTGATCCGCGCGGCCATGCTACCATTCATGGGCACATCCAGAGCCGGGCTCGTCACGACGAGGAAGATCGCATACAACATCGAAGCGCTGCAGAGAGGCATGGATGAAGTGCAGGGCGAAGAACAGATACCTTTCGGGAAACCGATTTTATACTGATGGAAGGCGCAGGCAAGGGAAGGAAGAGCCCGAGGTCTGCGTGAGTATGGAGAAACCATGAGCTTTGACAAAATAAAAATCATTTCCACAAGGCTGAAGTACGGTGTATCGCCGTCGCCGGCCGATGAAGTGGAACAGCACGTGACGATCTGGTCAAACGGGGAAGTGAAGATCTCACGGTACGTATTCGGAGATATCAGAAGCGGCTATGTGAAAGCCTGGTCCGATACCTTTTATATCACCAAACCGGATGTCGAAAACATCTTCGAGCATATCAGCATGTACTTTGCTGAAAACGATGAAAAGAAGAAAAAGAAAGACAATCCAGGATGCTGGGAAATGACAGTAACGATGGAGGATGGCATGCGCAAGAAAATCCGCGGCCACCTCTGTCATGACGAATACGAGGCAGGCGACATCGAACTCAGCCGCCTCATCAGAGAAACGCTGGCGCGGCCATATCCGCTCTGGCTTTTCAATGGCCGTCTGGAGGAAGGAAGGGGCCGGTATGTCCTTCGCGTAGAAACGAAGGATGGTTCCCGTCTTTACGTAACAGATGACGAATCGATCCGGGAGGGCGACACAGTCCTCCTTCCGGCTGGCATCGACGGCCAGAAAATGGAGGGAACGGTCACCGCAAGAAAGCCGTATCAGGAAAGCGAAGCTTCCAAAGTGCTCTACAGCCTGAGCACCATCAGCGGCCGCATCGAACGCCTCCAGGAAGAAGCGTAGGCAGGATAGAAGAATGGTATGAAGGATGGAAGGCAAAAAGGCTCTCGAAAGAGAGCCTTTTTGCGTGGGGACGGGGAGAGCGGTGAATGATGGAAGGACGAAAATGGGGCCCGCCGCATGTTTTTTTCTGGCTCTTCACGGAAATTTGGGGGATGAATAATTTTTAGGTAAAGAATGGAATCGGATAAGGGTAAAGAAATAATCCATGTTTCGGTATCCATATCCGATTCTTTTTAGTACCTTGATCTTATTATTGAATCCTTCAAGCTTCCCCGTATTGATAGGATACAGGGCATGAGCAGCCAGTCCCTTGATTCGCTTCTGCTTTTGCCGGGCAAACTTTACCAGGGCAGGAATCCCGCTCTTCAGTCCAGCCTGAATCCATTTTGTCCATCCGGCGAGAGCTTCTTCATAGTCAGTCAATGTGAACAGACGAGTCATCTCCTGCTTCATGGCATAACAAATCGCCAAATCCCTATGCTCGCTCAGGATATCCAACAGATGAGTTTTCTGCCTTTCATTCAGGTGGTCGTCCTTCTTTAACAGTATCCATCGGGATTTCTTTAATTCGGTATAAAGCTTCCTTTCTTCATGGCTCTTTTCCCTGGCCATCTTCTGGAGCTCTGGATTATTAGTTTCTTTCGTATATTTCTTTAATGCTTCTGCTTCCTGCCTATGCTTTTGTGCTTCCTCCAGGCGCACGGCTCCCATAACATCACGCCCAAACTGTGCCTGCATATGGTACCGGTCATAAACGATGGGGACCTTCGGACAATATTTCTGGAACAGCCTGTTAAAGGATGCGTTCATATCCATGGCCACCGCTTTTAGCCTGGAAAGAAGCGAAAGGTCAATGCTCTTAAAGAAGTTCTCAAAATCTGCCATGGAGCGACCCAGGCCGGCCCACAAGATGAATCCCGTTTCCAAATCCATAACGCAGGTGGCATAGCGATGGCCCTTATGGATAGCGAACTCATCTACGGCCAAATACCGTGGGCGATAGTTACTTTTCTTCAGGCAGGTTTCAAAGGCAGCCAACGCCTTATCCATGATATGCTTTTGTATTTTCTGTATGGTACTCCAATGTACAGAGAGCATGGCCGAAATGGCAGAAATGGATGTATGACACTTAAGCAGATGGATAATCCACAAGGCCATATCCCAAGTAACGCGTGTGAAAGGGCATTGGCAGGGGATATCTTCCGTTATGGTCTCCCCGCAGGATGTGCAGCGGAATCTGCGCCCCGAGAACTCTATATACTTCTTTTGCTTAGGAAGATCTGGAAAATCCTTGATGAGTACAGAAAAAGCCCCATAACTATACATACGGGAGTGACAGTGCGGACAGGAAAAATCTCTGGCAGTCCGTAGACTGGTAACTCGGGTATGGCAATGAGGATTTGGATGGTTAATGATATTTTCTGTGCGATAATATTGACAATTAAAAGTGATTTCATTATGGTAATAAAAGAGCATTATTCGACCTCCGTGCGTAGTTTTAGGCAACTTACATTTTGGAGTAGATAATGCTCTTTTTCAATGCCAATTTTATATGTTATTATTTTTATCCCACAAAAAAGCGTGAAGAACCTTTTTCTTGTGCGTCAGCGAGGTTTTAAACTCGCCTTCCCAGACGGGGAAGGGGAACCGCTTGCGGTGGATAGGGTTGATTACAAACAGCCGCAGGCTGGTTGTATGGTTTTAGGTCTTAAATCTTTCTTTTTCCCGCAAGGTCGTATGGTTTCCATTCTCCCTTCCCCAAAGCACACAAAAAAGACCGCTCTTTTCGGAGCGGTCTCTTTTTATTTCAATTAACGGTCGGAGCCGTCTTTTTCTTTACGGATGACGTCGTGTGCGCCGCCTTCTACGATGGAGGTTGCGGATACGAGTGTCAGCTTAGCTTTCTGCTGCAGTTCCGGAATGGTGATAGCGCCGCAGTTGCACATGGTAGCTTTGATCTTAGCGCAGGTCTTTTCGACGTTGTCTTTGAGCGGACCAGCGTAAGGAACGTAGGAGTCAACGCCTTCTTCGAACTGGAGTTTCTTTTCTCCGCCGAGGTCATAGCGTGCCCAGTTTCTGGCTCTGTTGGAACCTTCGCCCCAGTATTCTTTGACGACTGTGCCGCCAACGGTTCTGGTCGGGGTTGGGGATTCGTCGAAGCGTGCGAAGTATCTGCCGAGCATGACGAAGTCAGCGCCCATAGCGAGTGCGAGGGTGATGTGGTGGTCATATACGATGCCGCCGTCGGAGCATACCGGTACATAGATGCCGGTTTCTTTGTAGTATTCATCTCTTGCCTGGCATACTTCAATGAGAGCGGTAGCCTGGCCGCGGCCAATGCCCTTTGTCTCACGGGTGATGCAGATGGAGCCGCCGCCGATGCCGACTTTGACGAAGTCTGCGCCAGCTTTAGCGAGGAAGAGGAAGCCGTCTCTGTCGACAACGTTGCCTGCGCCTACTTTTACTTTTTCGCCGTAGGTGTTGTGGATCCATTCGAGGGTGATCTTCTGCCATTCGGAGAAGCCTTCGGAGGAGTCGATGCAGAGTACGTCAGCGCCTGCTTCGAGGAGCAGCGGTACGCGTTCTTCATAGTCTCTGGAGTTGATACCAGCGCCTACTACGAAACGTTTCTGGGAATCGAGCATTTCATTCGGGTTTTCCTGATGGGAATCATAGTCCTTGCGGAATACGAAGCCATACAGACGGCCGTCCTCGTAGAGTACCGGCAGGGAGTTGATCTTGTTGTCCCAAATGATGTCGTTTGCTTCGGAAAGGGTGATGCCGTATTTAGCTTTGACGAGCTTGTCAACCGGGGTCATGAAGTTCTTGACCTTTTCAGATCTGTCCATGCGGCTGACTCTGTAGTCACGGCTGGATACGATGCCGACCATCTTGCCGGAAGAGGTGCCGTCTTCGGTGATGGCGATGGTGGAATGACCTGTCTTTGCCTTGAGGGCGAGGACGTCAGCAAGAGTGTTTTCCGGCGAAAGGTTGGAGTCGCTCGGAACAAATCCTGCTTTCTTAGCTTTAACTCTGGCAACCATGGCTGCTTCATCTTCAGGGGACTGGGATCCATAGATGAAAGAAACGCCGCCGTTTCTTGCGAGTTCAATGGACATTTTTTCACCAGATACTGACTGCATGATAGCAGATACCATTGGAATATTTAATGTAATGGCCGGTTCTTCACCTTTTTTGAATTTTACGAGCGGGGTTCTGATAGATACGTTGGCTGGAATGCAGTCCGTGCCGGAGTAGCCCGGGATCAGAAGGTACTCGTTAAAGGTATGTGCCGGTTCATTAATATAGATTGCCATTATTTCCTCCTTCGATAACAGATAAATCCGTAAAAAAATAAGTGTAAAAGATAATTAAGCACAACTATACTCTTTTCCGCGGATGCGGTCAAGTGCAGATGCGCTTCTTCTACAAAGCGGAGAGAAAATTTCCCTTCCGCAGATATATTTGTACTATTATAGCGTAAAAAAGGAATTGTAGAAAGGGGAAAATCATTAGTCTTCAAAAAGTTTCTGAAAACACGAAATCCAAAGAGCATACAAGAGAATGAGGAAGGTTTTCTCCTTACCTTTATATATAGCAGGAGGAAATCCTGATGCCGGGTGAAAGGGGGGGAGGGGGGATTTACGAGAGGTTTCAAACAAATAAGAGCCGAGCTCTTTCATTTATTCCTTGCGAAGCTGTCCCTGTCAGGGGAAAGTGGACCGTATACTGATTGACTCTATATTAATATCAGTACTGGCTCAATTGTTTTGTACGGGACGAAAGGGGGGTGCATTTTCTAAGAAGATGGGTTGATTTCCCTCAGATCCTCCTCCACGATAAAAAAAGCCCGCAAATTTCTGCGGACTTTTCTTTAGTCATTCTATGAACTTGTCTTAGATAATGTTGGAGATGACGGCGTGGAAGTAACGGTCGAGTTCTTCCGGTGTTTCTTTCATGCCGTTTCTGACCCACCACTGAACCATTTCGACAAAGCTGCCGGAAATGTGGTTGACAAGGAAGCTTTCCGGAACCTGTCCGCGAAGCTTGTTGTTTTTCAGCAGGTAGGATTCGATCAGTTTATCAAGGCTCTGCTTGAAGAAGCGGAGGAAGATATCCGAGCTGTCGGAGGTCAGCAGGTCGCGTGTATGATTTGTGTTGGCCGCGATGTGCTGGAGCAGGTGACAGAAAACGGGATCATGACCGTTTATCGTTTCATGTGCGTCACTGTCGCTCGGGAGGTCGTCGTTCATGACGCCTTCAATGATGTGATCGAAGAGTTCGCCGCACATTTCTTCAAGCAGGCATTCTTTGGTCTGAAAATGAGCGTAGAATGTGCTTCTTCCAATGTTGGCCAGGTCAATGATGTCCTGAATAGTGATCTTTGCATACGGCTTTTCGGAAAGGAGTGCGCTGAAAGATTTGAAGATAGCGGTCCTTGTTCTTCTTTGTCTGCGATCCATAATTTATCCCTTTATTTTTTTAAGAAACATAACAAACTGAGGCTGCCGATGGGTAACCTTAAGTATCAGTTTAAAATAAAATGTACTAAAAAGCAAGGAAAACATGTAAAATATGATATATTACCAATGCTTTACATAAGTATCCTATTGAATTTTATTACTTTGCTTATATAAAGAATATATAGGCTGCGGAGCGGTGTTCGCGGAACGTGCCGTATTAGATTTTTTCGTATTCTGATAGAATTTGTTTTAAAATTCTTTGTCATCATGAGGCTCGTTTGGTAAGATAGAAATAAGGGATGGTTCCCATTAGCAAAAATGGACGACTGGAGGTTCTGCGGAATGCTCCGCGGAAGTGCCGGCCGGTTTTCAAAGCTTGGCTTTGAGACAGGAGGCATTCATGAGTCATACAGGAAAAATCACAGCAGTTCTGGCTGGCCTGGCTTTTTTATCAGGCGGTCTTTCTGCATCAGCGAGTGACGGCATGCATTACGTGGCAGCGGAGAACCGGTTTCTGGGTCCGGAAATTTCCTGCGAGCTGTCAGAGGAAGCAGGCGATACCGCTGTCAAGACGGCTCTGATCGAAGGACTGGAGATTCCGCAGAAAGAGCTTTCCGGGACACGCTGGTATTATGATTACGTGGATCTTTCGGGAACGGGAGAAAGAGACGTACTTGCGCTTCTCTCGGGCCCCTGGTTCTCGGGAACGGGCGGCGATACGCTTGTCTGGCTTGTGTCGGATGGCAATGGCTGGAAAGTGCATCAGACTTTGACGCTTGTCAGAAGTCCTGTCATTGCCGCTGATCTTTCAGGAAACGGGAGAAAGAGTCTCATCGTTTACCGCGCAGGCGGCGGAACCCGAGGCATGTGGGTCGAACTTGATCAGGTGCAGCAGGAAAATGACGAATACCTTTTCACGACGGTCAATGACGGCGTGAAGGCACCGGATCTCGGGACGCTGAAAGGGACGGCTCTCTTTGCTGACGACATGATCCTCGATCAGATGACGGGCAGCTATAAGACGCTTGGATAAAGCGCCAGGCATTCCTTATATAAAAGCTAAATATAAAAGCTAATATGAAGAGCGAATGTACGAAGAGCGGATGCGGAGCAATGACGCAGCTTTGTACATTCCTTTTTCATTATAGAATATACAGCGAGAATCACAGCTATGAGGATTTTGCAAGTTTTAGTGTCACTTTTGAGGGAAAGAATTATTTAATACATAGATATAAATAAATAAAACGAGGCAGGCACGGTTTTCTGTGCGTTTTTCTCATACCATTCCGCCTGTCTTCGTGGTATCATCAAAGGTGAAATCGAATGTTCTCACTGTTGGTATTATTTCGCCGCTTCCATGAGAAGGGATCTTTGCGATGGACGGCGGTATTTGTCCTCGATAAAGGGGGAAGTTTTTTATGAATATTCATGAATACCAGAGTAAGCAAATTCTAAGGCAGTACGGTCTGCATGTACCGGAAGGCTACCCGGCCTTCACCGTCGAAGATGCTGTGCAGAGTGCGAAGCGTCTGGACACGCCGGTCGTCGTCGTCAAGGCACAGATCCATGCAGGCGGACGCGGCGAAGCAGGCGGCGTCAAGATCGCTCATTCTCTTGATGAAGTCCGTCAGTATGCAAGAGAAATCCTGGGCAAGACACTCGTAACAAAACAGACCGGCCCGAAAGGCAAGAAGGTCACCCGTCTTCTGATCGAAGCGGGCTGCCATATCAAGAAGGAATACTACCTGTCCTTCCTTGTCGACCGTCAGGCAGAATGCATCGTCATGATGGGTTCTGAATCCGGCGGCATGGATATTGAAACGGTAGCTGCTGAGCATCCGGAAAAAATCCTGAAGGAATACATCGATCCGGTCATCGGCCTTGCTGATTTCCAGGCAAAGCGCATGGCTTACGGTCTCCATTTCGAACAGGTCGCTGTCAACAAGGCAGCTGCTTTCATGAAGTATCTCTACCAGGTCTTCGTCGGCAAGGACTGCTCGCTGGCTGAAGTCAACCCGATGGTCCTGACACAGGAAAATGATGTCATCGCTCTCGATGCGAAGCTGAACTTCGACGACAGCACGCTGGCTCGTCACCCGGATATCGTGGCTCTGCGCGATGTCCTTGAAGAAGATCAGAAGGAAGCACAGGCTGCCCGTGAAGGCTTGAACTACGTCAACCTCGGCGGCGATGTAGCGTGCATGGTCAATGGCGCAGGCCTGGCTATGGCGACAGTCGATATCATCAAGGAAAACGGCGGCGATCCGGCCAACTTCCTGGATGTCGGCGGCGACTCGACTCCTGAAAAGATCGTTGCGGCATTCCGCATCATGATGGAAGATAATCAGGTCAAAGGGGTATTGATCAATATCTTCGGCGGCATCAACAAGTGCGATGTCATTGCAGAAGGCATCGTAGAATCGGCAGCTCTCCTTTCGGAAGGGAAAGCTGAATTCCCGATCCCGGTCATCGTAAGACTGGAAGGGAGAAACGTAGAACGCGGCAGGGAAATCCTCCATACCGCTCATATCAAGAATCTGTACCCGGCTACCTCCATGGAAGAAGGCGCTATCCGTGTCATCCAGCTCGTCAAGGAGCAGGAAGAACGTGAAAAGGCTGCAGCAGAGCCGGCAGCACCGGCTGCTCCTGCAGAAACAGCAGAAGGGGAGGTAAAGTAAAATGGCGATTCTGATTAATAAGGATACGAAGGTCATTGTACAGGGCATCACAGGCAAGGCTGCCCGTTTCCATACAGAGCAGATGAGAAAATTTGGCACGAATATCGTCGCCGGTGTATCTCCGGGAAAAGCAGGCCAGCTGGTGCAGGGGATTCCTGTATTCAATACGGTCCGCGATGCTGTCATTGCAACCGGGGCCAATGCTTCCATCATTTTCGTACCGGCTCCGTCGGCTGCTGACTCCATCATGGAAGCTGTAGAGGCTGAAGTGCCGCTCGTTGTCTGCATCACGGAACATATTCCGCTCGAAGACATGGTCGTCGTTCACCGCTATATGGTTGGAAGAAAGACACGTCTCATCGGACCGAACTGCCCGGGGCTGCTTATGACCGATCAGTGCAATATCGGCATCATCCCAGGCGAAATCTTCAGGAAAGGCCATGTAGGCGTCGTTTCCCGTTCCGGCACGCTGACATATGAAGCTACATTCCAGCTGACGAATGCAGGCATCGGACAGACCGGTGCTATCGGCATCGGCGGTGACCCGATCAAGGACACGGATTTCATTGATGCTCTGAAGCTGTATAATGAAGATCCGGATACGGATGCAGTCCTCATGATTGGCGAAATCGGCGGCAATGCGGAAGAAGAAGCTGCCAAATGGATTCATGAAAACATGAAGAAACCGGTCGCAGGCTTCATCGCAGGACGCATGGCACCTCCAGGAAAACGCATGGGTCATGCAGGCGCTATCATTTCCGGCGGCAAGGGCACGGCTGCTGAAAAGATTGCAGCTCTTGAAGCGGTAGGCATTCCAGTTGCACCGACTGTCGCTCATATCGGAAGAACGGTCATCGAGCTTCTGAAGAAGAACGGCCTCTATGAAAAGTGCCATACCTGCTGATTTTTGAAAGAACAAGCGGGAAACTGATATAATAGAAAAAAGGAGCCGCCAGAGAGTGATCTCCGGCAGCTCCTTTTTTGTATTCAGGCGTTAATGCCATTCCCGGCAGTCTTGCCGCAGGAGGATTTATGTTTGACAAATTTCAGGATGCGCTCGTCGTTCTCGTTTTCTTTTATATGGTGTACCGCGTGGGCTGGGGAAGCGGGATGACGGGCATCAATACGTTCATGCTGCTCTGCGCTGTCGTGGCGCTGATATCGATCGCTCTGAAGCGCACGGGATACCTGGACCGGATGAAGGAAAAGAAGCTGGAAGAGGAGCGGAAACTGGAAGAAGAGAAAAAGGAAGCGAAATAGGAGTTTCCTCGCTCATGCTTCCTTGCAGGCGCGTTTTTGCGATTGATCTATGTCTGTGATAAAATCATGAATATAACATTAAATTTATGAGAAAATGGGAATAATTTCCACTTTTTCGCAAAGAGGTGTCTGAGATGAATGCTGATCTGAAAGCGGCTGTCAAGATTAACAGCCTGGCCGGGAAAGTTCGGCCTTTTGATCTGATGATGGATCTGATAACCCGGTACGGGCACTGGGCCTTTGTGATTTACGGTCTTCTCCTCTGGTTCACTCCAGGAAAGACAAGGGAAGACAGGAGAAATGCATGCGTTTCCGCTTTTATCGGCGTATGCATAGCTTCGCTTATTTCCTATGCCATCGGACGCGTATGGAAACGTGAGCGTCCCTTCAGGGAAAGTCCCCAGATCTGGAATTTCACGGGTCACCGCGCGAATGCTTCTTTCCCGAGCAATCACACGATGAATGGGTGCGTGGTGGCTATGGAGCTCCTCCGCCACAATACGAAGGGCTCGAAGCTGATGGCAGTCCTTGCGGGGATTCTTGCTTTTTCCCGCGTGTTTGCAGGCATGCATTATCCGTCCGACGTGCTCGGCGGGGCTGCGATTGCGGCCATCGTCCACAAAGCTGTCCATATGCCGGCTGTTTCCGCTCTGACCGGGGCGCTGGCAGCTTTCGGCTCGTGGCTGTCTGACGATCTTGTCAGGAAAGTAACGGGCAGGTGATCCTATGGCGGTGGAAAAGGGAGATACAGGGAGCAAGATGTCGATCATCCGTATCGTGCAGGTGCTTCTGCGCGAATCGGACAAGGATCACCCGCTCTCGCAGCAGGAAATCCTCGACTATATGGAAGGAAAGTATGGCATGGCGGTGAACAGGAAGTCTGTGGGAAGAAATCTCACAAGGCTTCGGGATGCAGGGCTTCCTGTGTTCTGCCGCGAAGTGCCGCGCATGATGAACGGGAAGAAGGTGCCTCTCTCTCTTGACTGGTACTGGGATCATGTGCTGGCCAGGGAGGATCTGAAGGCGCTCATCGATCTTCTCTATTTTTCTCATCTTCCGCCGCAGCAGGTCAAACAGCTCGCTGAGAAGCTGAAGAGGATCCAGATCCGTTCTTTCGACGACGGAAAGACTCTGGTAAGGAATCTTCCATCTGCGGGGAAAGCTGCGGATTTTGATCCGGTGATTGCGCTTCTGACGACGGCAGGCGAGGGAAAGAGGAAGATTTCCTTCTACTATGACCATTACGAAGCGGACGGCAAGCGCCATCATGGAAGGCTGCCATCCGGCGAGGACAGGCTTCTTTCGGTAAGCCCGCTTCTGATCATCGCTTCCGATGACCGTTATGCGCTTCTGGCGGAAAAGGATGAAGGCGGGATCGAGGTGTACTTCCTCGATCTCATGTCTGACGTAAAGCTTCTGGAGGATCCGGCATCTGATACACTGACGCAGGCCCAGATCCAGGCTTTGAAGCCGTCGGATTACCTGTATTCTGCGCATGAAATTTTCCGCGGGAAGCCGGAGCTCTGCACGTTCGAAGCAGACTGGCATCTCATGACGGACATCGTCAATGATTTCGGCAAGACGGCTCATCTTTCATCGGGCAGCCAGACAAAGGTCACGATCGAGATCATGATCCAGCCCGAAGCGATGAAGGCATGGGCGATGCGTCATGCGCCGCTCGTCAAGATTCTTTCGCCCGCTTATCTCGTGAAGGAGGTGAGGGAGGCTGCGGCTGAACTGGCCCGCCTCTATGGACTTCCATGAAAATCGCGATGATCGTAATCGGAGTTTTGCTTCTGGTCATCCTTGTGCTTTTGATCCCGATCCGGTACCGTTTCTCTTTTGAGAAATGGAAGGCGCAGGTGACGGTGAAAGCGTTCTTCGGCCTTTTCAAGAAGGAGGTATCCTTCCCGGGAGAAAAGGAAGAGGAAACGGATGATTATGAAGACGAGGGTATGGAAGAGGAAGAAGTCCGGGAGATGAATGCCTATCTCGAGGAGATGGAGCATGATGCCCGGGAAAGGGAAGCGGAGAAGGAACAGGAGACTTCAGAAGCTTCCAGGAATGCCCCTGCCAGGGAAGATGATGCAAGGGCAGAAGAGGCAGAGATCGTGAGGGAAGAACCGATCGATCTTTCAAAGGAAACGAAGGAAGTTTCCAAAGATGATTCCGAAGAAGAAACAGAGGAATCAGAGAAAATTAAGAAAAAAACACCTTCCTATCTTGCGCAGTTTCTTTTTGCGTTAGATAATGGACTTATAAAGAAAGTTTTCATAGCTGCCGCCAAGGTGCTGGCTCACAGTTTTCCGGGCAGCTGGAGAGTCAAAGGAGCTTTCGGCACGGGGGATCCCATGTCGACCGGCGTTGCCTGCGGGATCGTGAAAGCATTCCTGCCAGGACCCTTTGAAGACGTGGAATGGAATTTCACGGACAAGGTCTTCACTCTCAAGGGAGAAGGAGACGGAAGGATCATTCCTTTGTATGTCGTTTATATCCTGCTCACGCTGGCAGTCGCCCGTGAGACGAGGGAATTCTGGCATTTCAGAAGAGGGGGAAAAGTAAATGGATGACGAAGTAAGAAAGCAGATTTTCGAAGAATTCAAGGAAATGATTACGACAGAATCTGTTGTCGGGGAACCGATTCATCTGGGGGATGCAACAATCGTTCCTTTCGTTGATATTTCCTTTGGCTTTGGCACGGGCTCTCACGGCACGGCTGGAGCTGGCGGAGCAGGCGGCGGAAAGGTCACACCGACGGCTGTCCTGATCATGAAGGGTGAAAGAGTCGAACTCTTCTCCATCAAGAATGCGGCTGCCAACACGACGATCGACCGTGTCCTCAACATGGTGCCGGAAGTGATTTCCCGTTTCTCCAAGAAGAAAGAAAAGAAGGAAGAAGTCCGCGAAGCGGCCCTGAAGGAAGCAGAACAGGCCATGAAGGAAGAGAAAGAAACGGCTGTCCTTGAGGCGAAAGCAGACGGCAAGACGGAAGAAACGAAGTAGTATATACTTATTCAGCCGAGTATAGTTTAAATTGAACTAAAGAACAGTTTAATAAAAATTGAATTATAGCATCTAACATTGACACTTCGAAAATGTTAGCATAAAATGAATATATGCTCATTACCCCAGGGGGCTTAGGGGTTCGTAAGGAGGAAAAATCTATGAAAATGAAAAAGACAGTTGCAGCTATCGCTGCTGGCATGATTACTCTTGGCGCTATGGTTTCTGCTTCCGCAGCAGGCATCGGCTACGTCAATTCCAACGCTCTTCTGCAGGCTCATCCGAAAATGCAGAAAGCTCAGCTCGACATGAGAAATGCAGCTCAGAAGGCTCAGGAAAACTTCAAGAAACGCGCAGCAGGCAAGAGCGATCAGGAAAAACAGCAGATTGCCAATGAAATCCAGCGCGACCTGAACCAGGAAGAACAGTCCACCATGCAGCCGATTCTCTCCGATATCATGAAAGCTATCCAGAGAGTTCGTCAGCAGAAGGGCCTCGACATCGTTCTTGAACAGGGCGCAGTCGTAGACGGCGGCATCGACATCACATCCGAAGTCAGCCAGCAGCTCGCAAAATAATTTCAGATACTAAGCAGCGCGGCGGGAAATCCTGCCGCGTTTTTGCGTGGAAAAATAAGATTTCTTCGATTTCATCAGCATACGATGATATTTAGGTATACCTTTGAGGAATCTTTATTTTTGATATACAATAAGAAAAGGCCACACTCACGGGAAGGTCCCGCGGGGGAGGCAACATATAAGATAAACCGGGGCAGAGCTTTTACGCCTGCAGCCCGTACAGGAGGAACATTATGAACCAGCTCGCAGAACTTTGCAAAGCCATGATTGCTTACGACAAGGGTGATCCAAGAAGGATCCATCACTTCCTGAAGGTCCATGCCTTCGCTGCCCAGATTGGCAGGGAGGAAGGGCTGGATGAGAAGACCCTTTTCCGGCTGGAGGCAGCTGCTTACGTGCATGACATCGGCATTCATGAAGGGGAGAGGCGGTTTAGCCGGAATGACGGACAGATTCAGCAGGAGCTGGGCCCCGATGAAGCGCGGCCTATGCTGGAAGAGCTGGGTTTTGACAAGGAGGACACGGAGCGTATCTGCTGGCTGGTGGCCCATCACCATTCCTATGGCAGCATCGACGGCCCGGATGCCCAAATTCTGGCGGAGGCGGACATGCTGGTGAACCAGTATGAGGACGGCGCGCCGCTGAAGCAGAATGAGGCTCTCTACCACCGCCTTTACAAGACGGAGTCAGGCAAGCGCCTCTTCCGTGAACTGTATTTCGAAACCTACGATCCGGGCGATAAGACAAATGCGTGATACGTCGCTCGTCTATCCGGTCGGACAGGACGGAAGGATCCTCCTTGGACGCAAGAGAAGGGGCATGGGTTTTGGCAAGTGGAATGGCTTTGGCGGAAAGATCGAGGCGGGAGAAACGATGCGCGAGTGCGCAGCCCGTGAGCTCTTCGAGGAGTCAGGCCTGAAAGCACGCCCGGAGGATCTCATCCCTGTCGGCGATCTCTATTTCCATCAGCCTTCGGATCCGGAGTGGTCGCATGCCGGCATCGTCTATTTCGTGAAGGTCTGGGAAGGGACGCCCGCTGAGACAGAGGAAATGCAGCCGAAGTGGTTCCTTCCTTCCGAGTTTCCCTATGAGGATATGTGGATGGCCGACCGCGTGTGGCTGCCTATGATCCTTAAGGGCGAAAGAATCCGCGGCACCATCTATTTCGACAAGGATGGCGAGACGGTCTATGATTATGAATTCGAGGACATGGATCAATGAGTATGCCGGATAAAGACTGGCCGAAGAGCCTTCTTTCCTGGTTCGATGCCAATAAGCGCGATCTTCCGTGGAGGGGATCCAAGCCAAGGAATCCTTACCATGTGTGGGTCTCGGAAATCATGCTGCAGCAGACGAGGACGGAGGCAGTGAAGCCTTACTACGAAAGCTGGATGGCGCGTTTCCCGACAATCAAGGATCTGGCGGATGCCGATGAGCAGGATGTCCTTCACCAGTGGCAGGGGCTTGGCTACTACAGCCGTGCAAGGAATCTCCACAAGGCGGCGCGCGAGATGGAAGAAAAGTACGGATCCGAAATGCCGGATACGGCGGACGAAGTCCGTGCGCTTCCAGGAATCGGCGACTATACGGCTGGGGCTATTCTTTCCATTGCTTTTGGAAAGAAGGAACCGGCTGTCGACGGAAATGTCCTCCGCGTGTATGCAAGACTCTACGGCATCGAGGATGATGTCCTGAAGACGGCGGGAAGGAAGAAGATCCGCACGCTCTGCGAGGAAACGATTCCTGAAAGGGCTGGAGACTTCAATGAAGCGCTGATGGATCTTGGCGCGAATGTCTGCATACCGAAGCGCCCAAGGTGCAGCATGTGCCCGCTTTCGTCTTACTGCCTTGCTTTGAAAGAGGGAAGGGAAGAGGAGCTTCCTGTCCGCGGAAAGAAACAGCCGCCTAAGGAGTTCTATGCGGCCTGTGCCATCTGCATCATGGATGGAAAGGTTCTTCTCCATAAAAGGCCCGCGACAGGCATGCTCGCCTCCATGTGGGAATTCCCCATGGTCCTATCCGAGAAGGCAGATACAGCGGCAGATGAACTTTCCCATTTCCTTCATGGAAAACTGGAAGGACCTGTCTGGAAGTACAAGCATGTCTTCACGCACCGCATCTGGTACATGAACGCGTACATGGCAGAAAATATCACCGTGCCGGAAGGGGAGTACAAGTACTTCTCGCCGGAAGAATACAAGGAAATCCCGCTGGCAGGACCGCATGCCAGACTTGCGGCTTTTGCAGAAAAGCTGATTTCCGATTTCTGATCAAAGAGTCCCTGCCGCCGAGGCGGGGATTTTGCGCATAATTCTATGATTACACAGAAAGGAGCCGCTTATGGCATTTGGAAAATTCATCATCATGATGTTCGCGGTGATCGGACTCATTGACGGTTCGATCCTGGCGCTCGTATTTCGTAAGCGGCGCTTTTATTTATGGTCGCTGGGAGGCGCTATCGCAGGCGCGATCCCTGCCTGGTACTTCAACTGGTATGGGCTTGCCTATGACAGCTACGGGTTCTGGTCGCTTTATCTTGCCTACCTTCTGGACGGCATCATGGTCGCCTGTCTCATCATTCCGATTCCTGCCTTTATCCTTGGAATCCTTTCCTTCATCCCGGGGCTCAGGTACTTCATTTCCAACCTGGGGAAAGGCCTCATCGCCATCGCGCTTGTGATCGGCGTCTACGGCTGCGTGATGGGGAACAGCCGCGAAGTCGTCGAGTATCATGACATCTACGTCAAGGATCTTCCGGCGGCGTTTGATGGGTACAAGGTCGCACAGGAAACGGATACGCACATCGGCGCTTACTTCCGCTATACGGATATGCCGGCTGAGCTCCTCCGCGCAAAGAATGAAGGAGCGGACGTCCTTTTCTTCACCGGGGACCTCATCGACGACGTACGGTACATGCCGCAGGTCGCTGAGGATTTCACGAAAGCAGAGAAGTACTTCCCGGACGGCATTTTCTACATCTGGGGCAATCATGAGTATTACAGGAATCAGCCGCTCATTGAAGAGGACCTGAAGAATACGCCTGTCAAGATGCTGGTGAATAACCACACGTACATTGAAAAGGACGGACAAAGACTCTACGTCGCAGGCGTCGACTTCCCGTTTGCCAGAGGCACGCAGAAGGAAATCGAGGAAGAGAAATGGGCTGATGAAGCGTTCGCAGGTATTCCGAGGGGCGCTCCCGTCATCTTTCTGGCCCATCATTCCGATTTCATCGATCAGGGCTTCAAGCACGGCGCATTCCTGACACTGACAGGCCATACCCACGGCACGCAGTTCGGCCTCTTCGGCAAGCCGATCATCACGCCATTCAAGTACACGAGAGGCATGTACAGCGACGGTACTCATTACGGCTACGTCGCAAGAGGCGACGCCAGCTGGTTCCCGTTCCGCTTCAGCTGCCCGAGAGAATTGACCATTTTCACACTCCACAGAGCATAAAACCATATTGAATGGAAACAAAAAGAGCTGTAGAAATGACTGCACATTTCTGCGGCTCTTTTTATGTGTCCTTATCCCTTCGACATTTTCCCCCGATGTTTAGATGCTTACCACTTTTTATAGTAAACATATCCAGTATATAAAGGTTTTATAGTTCTCTTTGGGAGCGTCCTGGCGGGAGGGGTCCTTTTCTTCCGATGATATCGAATGCCGGCCATGCTTATCTATATTCAAATAGTTCATTATAGAAAGAGTTCATATCTATCGGACAGAGTTCTCTATAATTCTGACAGATAGATATTTTTTAATCATGGAATTATGATTAAGAATAGAAAAGTGTCTGTTAGCCCTGCTGATTGAGCATGAGCCGCCTTGGGAGGGCTGCTCGGGGGGAAGGGATCTGATGTCTCGGGAAGGCTTATGGATTCCTTGAAGGAAAGCACTTGTATCTTTTTTATGCATGCCAAGGGCTGCATTTCAAGGGGGAGGATGGCTGATTATGAAAAGGGAGTACAAAGTTTTGACGGCGCTGGTCGTATCCAGCCTGATGGGATTTTCTGCCATGACAGCAGAGGCTGCTGTGACGGTGACGGGACCAATTACGGAAACGGAAATTACCGGCAACAGTGATACAGGGACAGCCAGCGGGAATACGCTGAACGTGACGGATGCGTCGTCGGACTCAACTGGAATAAGGATTTATGGTGGTACCGTCAGTGGAGGTGAATCAGGCGATGCATCGAATAATACAGTCAATGTTACAAATACGCAGGTAAGCCAGGCTGAGATTTACGGCGGCCAGTCAAGACTGGGTGCGACAAATAATAATACCGTGATCTTTGACAGCAGCAGCACTGCCGCTGCTGTCTACGGGGCCTATGGCAATACGGCTTCAGGAAACCATGTGGAAAGCGCAGGAACCAGTAATTTTCTATACGGGGGCAGATCTTATACAAACAATTCTGGGAACTCTGTGCTTGTTACAGGAGGATCAGTACAGTATACGCTGTCCGGGAGTCAGGCGGATAATGGTTCGGCGGCAGATAATACTGTTGAAATTAGAGATGGTACATTTGGTGTAGTATACGGCGCACAGGGAAAGGGAGTAGAAAATAATAGCGTAACCATGAGCGGTGGTACAGTCAGTCAGATGATTTCCGGAGGCTATAATAATCAACCAGAAGGAAGTGCTGTAAACAATAAAGTTGTCATGACTGGCGGGGCGGTAACAAGTTCAGGAGATACAGAAAGTGTAGTGCCTGTTGTAAGTGGAGGCTGGGCCATCTATGGGACGGCTGACCAAAACAGTGTAGAAATAAGCAAAGCGGTTTCTATAGCCGGAAGCGTAGCCGGCGGTTGGTCTTATTTGGGCGATGTGACCAATAACGTTGTCAAAATTTCTTCAGGCAGTGTCGGAGGCATCGTTGCCGGAGGTTATACTATCGGCAAGGGAGCTGAAGGAAATACTGTCGAACTGAGCGGCACGGCAGATGTTTCAGGAAATATCTATGGCGGTTATGCATTACACCAGATGGATAATCCACTCACCGGTGAGGCAGCAGCTGGCGATGCTTCTCAAAATACTGTCAAAATTTCAGATGTCACTGTCAAGGGCGAAGTCTATGGCGGTTATACGGCTGAGGGAACCACAAGCAATGATGCCACAGGCAACGCCGTCACTATCGAAAGCGGCACTATAGAAAAGACGGTCTATGGCGGGTATACGGCTGATGGTACTGCTTCTAAAAATACTGTCACCATCAATGGAGGAACGGTTGGAGTTGCTGACTCTACGGAAAGTTCAGATACCGTCTTTGGCGGTTATTCAGCAAGCGGCGAGGCTGTTTCCAATATCCTCACAGTCAGCGGCGGTGACCTGATCGGTCATGTCACCAGCGGCTATGGCAAGACAGGAGCCAGTGACAATACACTCACAATGACAGGCGGCTCTTCGATTAAAACGGTTGCTGGTTACGCCGAGACAGGGGATGCGGTCAATAATACTCTTGTATTCAGCGGAGGTACGTCCGCTATCACGATGGCAGCGCAGAGTGGGGGCAGCGCCACGGGGAATACGATCACCATTACCGGCGGAAATCCGGGGACAGTCACTGGCGGTGCCGGGGTGACGGGCGCATCGGAAAATACGGTCATCATCTCCGGCGGTACAGTTTCTAGTCCGGAAGACTTCGTACCTATCGTGACAGGAGGTATGGCCAGTACAGGAGATGCTGATGGCAATACTGTCACCATCAGCGGCGGCGAAGTCACAGGCGGAATCGGTATTTATGGCGGTTTTACTACCGAAGGCGATGCGAATAGCAACACAATCAATGTATCCGGCGGCACGCTTGACACAGACATTTATGGTGGGCAAACCTACGATGGCGCAGCAGATAACAATACGATCAATATTCTGGCGGGAGATCTGAACCCGGAAATGAGCCTCTATGGCGGTTATGGTACGACCGAAAGCAAGAACAACACGTACAATATGTATACCAAAGGCCAGACGGTCGCAGACTTTGCTTATTTCCAAAACCTCAATTTCTACGTCCCTGAAGGAACGACGGCTGGGGAGACCATGCTGACGGTCACTGGAAATGCAGCGGTTGACGCAGATACAACCCTGGTGGCTGTACAAAACAGCACGACGACCGACGGTACGACGGATGTCTCCGGCGCCACGGTCTTTGGCGGTGTCCAGAGAAATACGAAGCTGAACCCGGGCGAGTACATCAACCTCCTCTACAATGCGAACGGCATCACGACCGATGACACGAGCTACGGCACGATCGACGGCCTCGATACCGTCACCTCGGCAGGCTTCATCAACTATAAAGCCATCGTCGAAAAGAAAGATGCGAATACGATCGTCATCACCATTCCGAAGGACGAAAAAGGAACTCCTGATACGGATACGAAGATCCTTCCGGAAGACAGGGAAAATGCAGCCAATACGATCAAGAACGCAGGCGACATCATCGCCGGCAGCGCCCTCCATGCTGCAGAAGGCGCATGGATTGAAAACCATGATATCGAAGCGAAGTTTGTACCGTATGCTATCGTCGGCGGATACGATCTCCACTATAACACCGGCTCCTACATCGACAGCAACGGCATGGCCGCCAACGTCGGCTTCGTAAGAAGAAGCCAGCACGAAGGCCATATCGACACCATCATGCCATTCTTCGAATACGGCAAGAGCCATTATGCAAGCTACCTTGACACCGGAGCCAGAGGCGACGGCCGCCAGCACTATACCGGCGGCGGTATCCTCTTACGGCGCGATCTCGACAGCGGCCTCTACTATGAAGGCGCCGTCAGAGCCGGCTACCTCAAGGGCGAATTCCACGGTATGATCGCCAAATCCATGTCCCGCTACGACAGCGGCGCACCATACATCGCTGCCCAGGCAGGCCTTGGCAAGATCTACACCAGAAACCGTGACAGCTATGACATTTACGGTAAATTCTTCTACACCTACCTCGGAAGCGACAGCGCCGTCGTCCACAGTGGCTACGGCGACTCGAAGTACGATTTCGACTCCATCAATTCCTATGTCACCAGACTCGGCATGAGATGGACCAGAGACTTCGACCAGATAAGATCCCTCTACGCCGGCATCGGCTGGGACTACGAAGCGGGCAGCAAAGCCAGACCACCTACGCAGGCTGGAATACCCCAAGCCCGACCGTCAAAGGCTCCAGCGGCTTCCTCGAACTCGGCTGGAAGAGCAAGATGGACAATTCCCACCCATGGGGCGTCGACCTCAAGGCCACCGGCTGGACCGGCAAGCAGGAAGACGGTACCTTCTTTGCGACCATCAGCCATAACTTTTAAGTGAATAGAGCGTGAATAGAAAAAGCCTCGTGCATTTGCACGGGGCTCTTTTTATCAATACATTGGAATTTATTTGTAATCAATTCCATTATAGTCCATGATTTCTTCAATATCTTTTTTCATTTTATCACTGAATTCTTCCAAATCAGATTTGTGAATGACGCCGTAAGCTGCAAGGTTCGCCAGATTAGAAAGCAGGCGACGTCTGCTCATTTCAACGATTAGTCCGGGATTCTTCCTGTCTTTTTTGATTCTTTCTTCCAAAGTCCAGAATCTTTCCGATGCCGATACATCCTTTTGCAGAATTTCCATGTATTCCTGAACTAATTTTCCCATATATGCGTCCTGCCAGCCCCTTATTTTTTTTCGGAACAGCTGCCAGTCTTTTTCAGATGGGTCACCTCTAAACAACATATACATCCCTCTTTCTTAATCATCATCACCACGATTTTCTGTACAGATGATGTCCAGTTCACCGTCATCATAATAAATTCCCGCATCTTTATAGGGGACAGGTCTGGGGCGCCCCATGGCATACCGCTTGCAGCTTTTCGGGCCATAGCAGTAGCTCTCGAACCTTAATCTCTGGGAAACGCCCCAGTCGTATTCAATGATAACATTTGCTATGCAGGCCCATTTGCAGGTGAAGCATTTGCCTCTCCATCTCCGGCCGTCCAGCATGCGGCATCCGTGCCAGTTGTAAACATCTAAGGATGGAACTTCACCCTCCCATGGAGAAGTCTTTTCTTCATCGACAAAATCAGCCGGCTTTATCTTTTTCAAAGCTCCGGCCCGGTAATAATCGGCATAGTCGAGCTTTGGATACAGCTTCGTCCAGGCAGTTCCAGATATTTCATCACCGATGTGAAAGCGAAGCTTTTCCTGCTGCTTCTCTGAAATGGCAATAGAAAAATCCTTGTCTTCGCTGTCTGCCACTCCTTTCAGGAACAGGTTATAGCCCTTCATGCCATGTGAACGGTTATCCAGACGGTAGCGCCAGACATTGGCACGCGGCTGAACAGATACGATCCGGCCGAAAAATCTGATCTTCTCCTGCATATCCTTCATAAGAAATCCCTTCTTAAAATGCTTTCCTGATTGGGAGAATCTTTATTTCAATTATATGCTGAGCCGGCACCCGTAAGCAAGACGGGAGGGGGCAGATGGAGAAGTGTGATGGTAAAAGAAAGCCGGTATAACGCATAGGCTGTCCCCGTCAGGGGAAAGTGGCGCGTATGCACCGAAAGGGGTTCATTCCTTCCGCACAACAAAAAAGAGGGGCTGTGACAAAATGGTTAATCATTTTGTTGCAGCCTCTTTTTTGCGTCTTTATTTCATCATTTTTAGCTCTGCTGTAAGCCTTTTACGTAAAAATGCGCGTAAGCCCCCTTACCCCCATAAGACTTTTAATTATATTGTCTTAGGCGGCAATCCTTATACGCATTATTTTTGTGATGTATTTCCTTAAATTATAGCCAAGTGCTACCAGGTATAACTCGGCTTTTACAGAATCTATCCCTTTTCTGACGATTCTTTTGTACCATCTGTCATGTTTCATGATTCCAAAAGTTCCTTCAGCCTGGATTGACCGGTTCATTCTTAGCAGGGCTCCATGGATGCTTTCCAGATTATCCTGAACCTCCTGGTACATGTTATTCCGTTCTCTGCTCAATGAGATTCTTTTGTTCTTCGGGGTCTTTTTACATTGCTCTGCCAGCGGGCATCCTTGGCAGTCTTCGCATTCAAATACTTCCTCCTGCCTGCCGTATAAGTTCCCTCTGACCAGATGTCTATAGATAAATTTGAAAGCCCTGTCATTTGGACAACGGATGGTTCCATTCTCATCAACTCTAAAGTTTATTGGCCGAAACGGATTGGTATGGTATTTCTTGTCTTTCGTTTCTTTCTTGTACATGGGGAATTTCATATACTTTTCCATACCGTGCTGCTCGCAATAGATGTAATTGTTGAAAGATCCATATCCTGCATCTGCCACAGGATACTTAGGATAAGCCCCATAGACTTCGTGGAATTCCTCCATCAGCGGTACGAAGCAATCCATATCTGAACGATACTGGTTAACATCAATTACGGCAATAAATTCATCGGCAACACCTATTTGGACATTGTATGCAGGCAGAAGCTGATCATTTCCCATGTAGTCCGACTTGATTCGCATGAATGTTGCATCCGTATCGGTCTTCGAATAACTGTTTCTGGAAGTACCGCATATCTGTATCTTCTCAACATATTCTTCAAGTTTTGATGTATATGCCTTAAGCTGCTCATACTTGCGTTGATGATCGGACTTGCGATGCCCGCTTCCATGAACAAAGGCCGTCTCATCAATCTGCCAGATTTCTTTTAATTTATCCAATACCAGACGCAGATAGTCCGGAGCGTATTCTGTATTGATGTTTACACTCATATGGTCATACTTAAGATCATCATTGAGTAACTCAAAAAGGCTGGTAATCTTGGCAAAAAGCTTGTAGCGGGATTTTTCAGCGGATTTCTTCCATACCCAGCTGTATTTATTTGCGTTCGCTTCAAACTTGGAACCGTCAATATATATATGCTGCAAATCCACGTTGAGTTTGCCGCAGAGTTCTTTCGTAATTGAATAAAAGATATCCTTGAGAGAATACTTAAGAAAGCCCTTCACGAAATGACAGAATGTCCGATAGGATGGGGCTTCATAATTCATCAGGTACATATATCTGATATTAACCCTGCAATTATCTTCAAGTTTTCTAAAAGAGCAATATCCTTCTTCTGCGAAACCATAGATGATCGTTTTCAGCATGTTGACGGGATTATACCTGGGTCTGCCAGCGCCACGCGTCGGTATGTAACGAAGGTACTTTTTAAGATCGATTTCCTCCATAAATCTGTCATACATTAAAACAGGATCATCGACATTGAGAATCTCAGAGGGAAACATTGGCAAAATGCCTTGTTCTGCGGTAAAATGATTGCTAGTGTTGTTATTTTTCATTGTAAAAAATTATAACACGAAAGGCTCTGCCCCGGACCAAATGATCCGGGGCAGAGCCCTTTTTGTTGGGATGAATTTTGTCACATCCCCTTCTTTTTTAGCTTCTTGAGGAAGCCAGTGTTTTGTCGATTTTGTTTTCCGGTTTCTGAGAGATCTGTACGATCTGGCTCCGGATGCGTTCCATCTCGTCATTGTTATCGCCGGTCAGTTCTTTCAGTGTGACGGGTGTATCATCTGCATTGGTGAGGGGAGTCGCAATGGTCTTGTCGACTGCGTTGTAGGAAAAGCTCTCGGTCTTGCCATTCTTGAGAGTGACCTGCAGGCGTCCGCCATCGACTTTCCCTTCGCCGGAAAGACTGCCTTCGATTTCACGGCTGCCAACCTGTACTTTGTGGTCTACAGTGATGGTGCCGTCGTCATTCCTGGTAAATGTAACGGTTTCCAGGTTTTGCATGTTGTCGCCGGTCCAGTTGACGCCGGCGTCCTGCACGCCCCACCAGGTACCCTGCCAGGGGCCTCCATTGAAGAAATGGAAAAACGCAAAAGCGCCGCCGGCTGCAATGAGCACGATCAGTATCAGAGCGGCTGCAATGTATTTTTTCATTACTTATGCACATCCTTTGATTCACGACTTTGAATGACAAAATTATTATACACTAATTGAGTTTTAAGTGCAATTTATTCGATAAAATCTATGTTTTTTGCTAAAACGGCAGAAAAACGGCCAAAATTTAATTAAAAATCGCATCTATATAGTCGTTAGCCTTTTTGCGTATGTCTTGCGTGTAATGGACATAAGTCCTTGCGACCGTTGCCGGATTATCCCCTAAGCAGGCAGCAACCAGGTTTATGTCTTGCGTCTCAGATAATAAGAGTGTTGCGAAAGTATGACGCAGCGAGTGTATGTTCATACCTTTCTTGAATTTGCCTATTTCAATAACAAGGTTGGAGTGTGTGGCTCTTGTCGTTGGGTAAACTCTGCCGTCTATCTGGATGGGATTTGATTCTTTCCATTGGATGAGAGCCTTTATAAGTCTGGCGGGGCAATGGAGCGTTCTATAACTATTTTTTGTCTTTGGTATTTTAATACCAAATTTGCCATTCTGACATAAACCGTAAGACTTGGAAACAGTAATCGTCTGGTTGAAGAAATCAACGTCTGACCATCGCAAAGCTACAATTTCGCCGTATCTCATGCCTGTTAGATAAGCGGTTAGTGTGATCATTTTATAGAGCGGGTTCTTTATGCTACTGATCAGCTGCTCTGCCTCTTCTTTTGTAAATGCTTTTATTTCTTTTTTTCGCTTGTCTTTTGCCATTTCAACAGACTGTGCCGGGCTTACTCTGATGATCTTATATGTATTTACAGCATAGTTCAAAACAGTTTTCAGGTATGCTAATGATAAATTGCTCGTTGAAACCTTGAGACGATCTAAAAGAAGGTTATATGCATTTACAACTTCATATTCTTTAATTGATTTGATCGGTTTATTTGCAATGGATTCAAAGCGGGTCAGCATAACAATATAATTCTGACGGGTGCCGTATTCGATGGTGTTTTTCTTATCTCTTAAGAATATTTCATTCGTGAAATCCTTAAGCGTGATATCCTGGATATCCTTTATTGTTTCTGTTTCGGCTTCCTGTCTGACTGCATCCAGTAAAGTATCCTGGTAATTTCTGGCGGCTCTTTTCGTCTTGAAACCTTGTTTTGTCTTCTGCTTCCACTTGCCATTGACCTTGTATGACAAGACCAGGCAGATAGATTGATTTTTTTCTCTCATAGAAAAGCGATATTCTATTGAAATTCACCTCACCAGATATATACAATAAAGATGGATAGACAAGAGCGAAAAAGTTTTTATTTGTATTCCTGTTTCTAGCGTTTTCTGGCAGAGACGGAAAACCGCACTGCCGCATAGGCAGCTTAGAAAACTATACGTTGATATGCTTTCAGTAAAGAATATTTCTTTATAGGACGAGAGTAGGCGCCCGATCGTCTGAATTTCTTAGAAAAGCCCTCTCGGCTTTGAAGGACTGGTATTCACGTGATGCCGGTCCTTTTTTCATGTCCGGATTTTATAGTTTCCTTCTCACTTCTATGGCCTTGCCAATAACGTTGACCGGCAGGTCCTCAATTTCTTCATTGGTATAAATGTGAGGAGGATAGACTGCTACGTTAAATCCTACCAGTGTGATTCCACTTTGAGATCTCTGAATCTGTTTAATTGTGGCTTCGTTTCCGTTGACAAGGACAATAGCAATATCTCCATTATCTACAGTGCTTTGTTTCTTCACGATGACGACATCGCCTTCATAAATCTTCGGTTCCATACTGGAGCCTTTGACGACTAACGCAAAGTATTCGCCGGTCTTTGCCATCTCCTGAGGGATTTCTTCATAATCAATAATGTTCTCGACAGCTGTGATCGGCAGCCCGGCGACGATGGTGCCAAGAACTGGGATTTTTACGCCGCGAGTCAGGCTCTCTTTTTCGTCATCATTACTGTCTGCATTTAATCCAAGCAGCCAATCAAGAGAAACGTTGAAATATTTTGCGTAGGCGCTCAGGTTTGAATTTGATGGTTCTCTTACACCATTTTCCCACCGTGATATAGAACTGCGCGAAAGATTCAAATCATATAATTCATTAAAAGAATTCGTTAATTCTTCCATTGTAAGACCGCGTTCAACACGTAAAGACTTTAATTTATTACCAAGTGGAGTCATCTTTTTTCCTCCTGCCCTCCTGTATGGACTATTTTATGTTCTATTTGTATTATATGTGTTTGTTGTCACTATGGCAATATTTTTTAACAAAAAGAATAAAAAAGTTGTTGACAGGGCAACAAATAAAGGTTATTATAATGTTGCCAATAGGAAACAGAAAGGAGGGCGGAATAATGGCGTATAATAAATTTAAAGGTTGGATGGTAGAAAATCACGTGAAGCAAAGTGACCTTGGAGACCTGCTGCATCTTAACATCACAACCGTAAACAACAAACTTAATCGCAGGAAAGGCGCTGATTTTTCTACGTCTGAGATCAGAATGATTTGTAACCACTACAGATTATCTGCTGATCAATTTTTTTTGTTCTAATTGTTGCCAGATGGCATCTTAAGACACAAAACGTCAAAGGAGGTGAAGAACATGTGGTACATGGAAGAAACAGTAGACCATGGCTGGTATGCGCTTAGCAAGATGTGGTATGTGCAGGACGATGGAACGCCGGACGCACTCACGAAAGCAAAGAGAGAAGCGTCAAGAAGTCGCACATTCAACGATTCAATCATCTGCATCGGTCATGAAATCAGCGATGATTTGCACATCGTGAACCCAGTCGCATTCAAGGAAGGCAAGGGTAAATGGCACAGGATGAGCTATGACGGCGACGATGTGTTTGTGGATGGGAAGAGGCAGGAGAGATAAAAATGCTGATATCGGAGAATATTTTTTTACTCAAAAAGTTGAAAAATATAAACACAATGAATGCTAGTTTTTCAAAGGGAGGTGCTAAAGATGGTGTGCCGTACGTTTTCAAGAAATGAAGTTGCTGAACTTCTGGGAGTCTCGGTCGGTACGGTGATCAACATGGAGCAGGAAGGAACGCTGAAACGATTGAAGGGTGTTCCTGGTGTCAAGTTCAACCGGCGGGATGTGTATGCGGTCCTCAATGAAAAAGAAGATGACCTGGTGCAGATGAAGCGGCTGATTGATACGCAGCAGAAGACGATCATCCGGCTGAGATTGATTATCCAAGGGATGGCAGAAAGCTGCCGGTCAGCAGTGGTTAAAGCGGAGGAATACAAATAATGAGAAAGCTCAGATTAAAACGGCTGCTTGTCGTTGGCGTTCTGGTTGTTTCGGGGGCAGTGGCTACATACTCGTGGACACATGCTGAAGAAACCGAACTCATCGAGTATCACAAAACGATTGAACAGGGAGACACTCTCTGGGGCATCGTGGCCAAAGTGGCCACAGATAAAGAAGACATGAGCAAATTGACATGGCAGGTCATGCATGACAACAAAATCACGGATCCGGGAAACCTTCAGCCTGGTACTGAGCTGGTGATTCGTGTGAAGGCAGCCCGGGAACTGTGATGAAAGGAGGCGAGAAAAACGCTTAAATTTACTGCAACGTGTGACGGCTTGAATAAGAGCCATTACATTATCAAATCTGAAAAAGGCGGAGAACTTACTATCACAGCCATTCATAATGCCATCGTAAACGAATTTGGCGGCGGCTACTGGGTGCTTCTTCTGAATTGCAACGATGACAAGGAGGTGGGAAGAATCTCGGAAATTGAATATGCAGAAGCAAACGAAAAGTATTTTGAATAGAAAAAGGGCTCTGATGTGTACGAGACGTCAAAGCCCAGGGCGGAAAGAGCAACCTTCCGCCTCTATTTTACCACAGGAGGAACAACATGATTACAATCAACGAACTGCAGGTAGAGAACCTGAAAAAAATCAAGGCTGTAAAGCTGGAACCGAGTGCTTCGGGGCTTACAGTCATCGGCGGGAAGAACGGACAAGGCAAGACCTCCGTGCTGGATGCCATTGCATGGGCTCTGGGCGGCGAGAAGTTCCGCCCTACGAATCCAAAGAGGGATGGGTCACTGACTCCTCCGAATCTCCATGTGGTGCTGTCCAATGGTATCATCGTGGAAAGAAAGGGCGCCAATGGCAGTCTGAAGGTTATTGACCCCACAGGGAAGAAGTCAGGGCAGAGGCTTCTGGATGAGTTCATCAGCAAGCTGGCACTGAATCTTCCAGCTTTCCTTCATGCTTCTGAAGCGGAAAAGTCCAAAGCCCTGCTCCAGATCATCGGCGTAGGCGACAAGCTGATGGAAATGGACCGGAAGGAAGAACAGCTTTACAACCAGCGCAAGGAAGTGGGCCGCATTGCAGACAGGAAGAAGAAAGCCGCTGAAGAAATGCCTTTCTATCCCAATATGCCTACTGAACCGGTCAGCGTGTCCGATCTGCTGAAGGAACAGCAGGATATCCTGGCAAGGAATGGTGAAAATGAACGGAAACGCATAAATGTCAGGGAGATGCAGGGGCGCTTCATGAGGGCTGAAAGCAATTACAAGGCAGCCATGGAAGCGCTGAAGGCGGCAGAGGATACCCTGCGCAAAGCCAGGGCGGATGCCGAAGTGGCTGCAAAATCAGCTCAGGACCTGCAGGATGAAAGCACGACAGAGCTGGAGGAAAACCTTCGCAACGTGGAAGTAATGAATGGGAAAATCCGGGCCAATGCTGCCAAAGAAGGAGCAGAGCTGGAAGCCAATAACCTCCAGCAGGAGTATGAAGGCCTTACAGAACAGATTGAATCTGTCCGTTCAGACCGGGCTGACCTTCTGAAGGAAGCAGACCTGCCGCTCCCGGGCCTTTCAGTGAAGGATGGTCACCTGCTTTACAAGGGCGAACCATGGGACGGCATGTCCGGAGCGGAACAGTTGAAGGTAGCAGTGGCCATCATCCGGAAACTGAATCCGGAATGCGGATTCGTACTGATGGACAAGCTGGAACAGATGGATACGGACACACTCAGGGAGTTTGGTAAATGGTTGGAAGAGGAAGGTTTGCAGGTCATTGCTACCAGAGTTTCTACCGGAGATGAATGCTCCATCATCATCGAAGACGGCATGGTAAAGGATGATGAATCCGCAGTCAAGCCGCAGGCGTCCAAATTTGTGAAAGGAGTGTTTTAAATGAACATCACGAAAGGGATCATCAGCCGGCCGGTCAAAGGCTGCGTGTACGGCGTTGAAGGCATCGGGAAAAGTACCTTTGCCGGCAAGTGGCCGGATCCGCTTTTCCTTGACCTGGACGGCGGTACTTCAAGATTGGACGTGAACCGTGTATCGGATATTCAGTCCTGGCCTCAGCTCATGGAAGACGTAAAGGAAGTCTATTCCAATCCTTCCTTGTGCCGTACGCTCGTTATTGATACGGCGGATGCTGCGGAACGGCTTTGTATTGAGTACATCTGCGGGAAGTACGGGAAGAAAGGGATCGAAGACTTCGGATACGGCAGCGGCTATACATATCTGGTAGAAGAGTTCTCCCGCTTCCTGGTTCTTTTAGAAACCTGCATCGCTCAGGGAATCAATGTCTGCATCCTGGCACACGCTATTTTAAAGACGGTGACACTTCCGGATGAGATGGGGCAGTATGACCACTGGGAATTAAAACTTTCCAGCAAGACGACGAACAAGGTTGCTCCGCTGGTGAAGGAATGGGCAGATCTTCTGCTCTTCGCCAACTATGAAACTATCCTGGTCACGGACGATGCAAGCAAGAAGCAGAAGGCGCAGGGCGGAAAGCGTGTGATGTGGACGACGCATACCACTTTTGCTGATGCGAAGAATCGATTTGACCTTCCGGACAAGCTGCCTTTTGATTACAGCTATATCGCAAAGTGCATTCCTGACGCCAGCAAGCCTCTTACAGAGAGTATCCCTGCTGCCCGAGAGGAATTCGCAAAAAAGGAACCTGCTGAAAAACCGCTTAAAAAGACAGTAGAAGCGTCCGCAGAACCTAAACCTGTAATCACTCAGGAAGATGCGCCGGGCGCACAGGTGCCCGCAAACAGGCCAGCCCTTGCCAAAGTTTATGCGCTGATGAAACAGGGAAACATCCCGGAAGAGGATATTGTCCGGGCGGTAAGTATGAAGGGGTATTTCCCGCCGAACATGAAGATCAGTGATTACCCGGATGATTTCATTGACGGGGTCCTTGTTGGGGCATGGGATCAGATCAAATCATTTATTAAAGAAAACATGAAAGTACTATTTTAAGACGAAAGGAAAGATATCATGGAACAGAATGCATTCGCACGTTTTGGAGAAGCACACACAGACACATCCGATAAGGCTCTTGACTGGGACAGTGAGGTCGTAGACAGCGGGGAATCCTTCGTCATCCTCCCTCCCGGAACTTATGATTTCACGGTGCAGAAGCTGGAGAGAAAGCACTATGCCGGAGGGGCAAAGATGCCTCCCTGCCCACAGGCGCAGCTGACATTGACCGTTCACGGCGGGGATAAAGGAGAAGCGCATACCATCACGAATCTTTTCTTAACACAGAAGCAGGCCTGGAAACTGGCGCAGTTCTTTGTGTCGCTGGGGCTGGCGGAACCGGGCGGAAAGCTTCAGATGGACTGGAACAAAGTCATCGGATCATCGGGCAGGCTGGAACTTGCCAATAGAGAATATAACGGAAAATTATACAACGATGTAAGCCGGTTCCTTCCGCCGGGAAAAGCGCCCGCCGGTGCCGCGGGCGGATATAAAGCCGGGACGTTCTGACCATGGAACTGCGGCCGTATCAGAAAGAAGCCGTGCGCGCCGTTGAAAGGGAATGGGAGCAGAAGCATAAAAAGACCCTGCTCGTCATGCCTACGGGCGTAGGAAAGACCGTCGTCTTCGCCCATGTGGCAAAGAACGAGGTTAGGAACGGCTCAAAAGTGTTAATCCTTGCCCATCGGGATGAGTTGCTGACGCAGGCACAGGACAAGATCAAGTCGGCCACCGGCCTGATATGCGCAAAAGAAAAAGCGGATGAAACGAGCCTGGACAGCTGGTACCGGGTGGTAGTCGGGTCCGTGCAGACGATGATGAGAGAAAAACGCTTACAGAAATTTGCACCGGATGCGTTCGGGACCATCATCATTGACGAGGCGCACCACTGTCTGGCATCAAGCTATCAAAAGGTACTCAGCCACTTCCCGGAGGCAAGAGTCCTGGGCGTAACCGCTACACCGGAACGGAACAATCTGCAATGCCTGGGAGAATACTTTGACAGTCTGGCTTATGAGTACACGCTGCCTCAGGCGGTCAAAGAAGGGTACCTCTGCCGGATCAAAGCGCAGACCGTCCCCCTGTCTCTTGACCTGACGGGCGTGAAGATGTCTGCCGGAGATTATGCCGCAGGGAGCCTGGGCACTGCATTGGATCCTTATCTGGAACAGATTGCCGTTGAGATGAAGAAATACTGCGTCGACAGGAAAACAGTCGTCTTCCTCCCGCTGGTAGCCACGGCAAAAAAATTCAAGGCGATCCTTACGCACCACGGATTCCATGCGGCGGAGGTCAACGGCGACAGCAAGGACAGAGAACAGACGCTGAAGGATTTCGAAGCTGGGAAATATAACGTCCTCTGCAACGCCATGCTTCTTACGGAAGGATGGGACTGTCCCTCCGTCGACTGCGTGGTCATGCTTCGGCCGACGAAGATCCGAGCCCTGTACTGCCAGTGTATCGGACGGGGCACAAGGTTGTCCCCGGGGAAAAAGGACCTCCTGGTCCTGGATTTCCTCTGGAACACGGCAAGGCATGACCTATGCCGGCCAGCGTCGCTGATCTGCAAGTCAAAAGATGTGGCGGACCGTGTGACGAAGGACCTCGAAGAGTCCGGAGAGGCTGCCGATCTGGAAGAAGCGGAGCAGAAGGCCGCGGAAGAAGTCATCATCGAGCGGGAAGAGGCACTGGCGAAACAGCTCAAGGCGATGAAAGCCCGGAAACGGAAGCTGGTAGATCCCTTGCAGTTCGAGATGAGCATCCAGGCGGAAGATCTCTCAGGCTACGTTCCGTCTTTCGGATGGGAAATGGCACCCGCCAGCGAAAAGCAGCTGAAGGCTCTTGAACAGTACGGGATCTTCCCCGATCAGATTGAAAATTCGGGGAAGGCTGCCCTGCTTCTGAACCGGCTCGCCAAGCGGAGAAGCGCTGGCTTATCGACACCGAAACAGATCCGCTTCCTGGAAAACAGGGGGTTCCAGCATGTGGGTACCTGGGGATTCGATGCGGCAAACGGCATGATTTCCCGGATTGCTCATAACCGGTGGATGGTGCCGAAGGACATTCATCCGGCATCTTATGTACCGGAACCGGATCTTTTTATACCTGATGGGGGAGTCTTATGACGAAAGGGAATTTTGATCTGAGAGGCCCGCTTGCTTATATCGCTCCATCCACTTGCAGTTACACCGAGTGGCTGCAAGTGGGCATGGCTCTTTCCCATGAAGGCTATCCATGCAGTGTGTGGGAAGAGTGGTCCCGGGATGATCCTTCCCGATATCACGAAGGGGAGTGCGCAAGGAAATGGCAGTCTTTCCGAGAAGATGCTTCAACGATCGTCACGGGAGCCACCATCACGCAGATGGCCAAAGACAGGGGCTGGACGCCGAAGGCAAAAGCACAGGGCCCGGACCGTGCCTTGAACTGGGACGATGAAATATCGACGGACGTCCAGATCATAGACCGCCATTATCTGGAGGCGAAAAAGGAAATCAAGGAACCTGACAGCTGGGACCAGATTGGGGATATGATTGCCTACCTAGATACGGTTTTCCAGCCGGAAGATATCGTATCCCTGTCCATGCAGTCTTATGAAAAAGACGGCCGGATGGTACCTTCCGTAGGAGATGCCGGCATGACAGCCGGGCACTACATCGAGCAGCTCAAAAAGTATCGGCTAAAAGCGCAGGCCGGCGCGATATCGGTCAATGACGCCATTGGGTATGCTCTGGGGGATTACAACCCGGAAGCCGGCGCCTGGATCCGCTTTAATCCCTTCGATGGGCAGGGCGTGAAGAACGCCAATGTTGCCGATTTTCGGTATGCCCTGGTGGAGTCGGACGCTATGGAGCCAGGCCTACAGGAAGCCCTGATCCGTGAACTGGAGCTCCCGGTAGCGGTTCTTGTTTTCTCCGGAAAGAAGTCCGTCCACGCCATTGTCCACATCGATGCGGGAAGCATGGACGAATACAAGAAGCGCGTTCAGAAGCTGTATGAGATCTGCAAAAAGAACGGGCTCAAGGTGGACGATAATGACCGGAATCCCTCCCGGCTGTCCCGCCTTCCCGGTGTCTACCGAAACGGACACAAGCAGTTCCTTATGGCAACCAATATCGGGAAGAGGAATTACACCGAATGGCTGGAATGGGTGGAAGGACTCAATGATGACCTTCCGGATCCGGAGAGTTTGTCCAGCGTGTGGGACAACATGCCCGACCTGGCACCGGCTTTGATTGAAGGCGTGCTCAGAATGGGCCATAAACTGCTTTTAGCGGGCCCGTCAAAAGCAGGTAAGTCATTTGCCCTTATTGAGCTCTGCGTGGCCATAGCGGAGGGTTTGAAGTGGTTACAGACGTTTCAGTGCCGAAGGGGCAATGTACTCTACTGCAATCTGGAGCTGGACCGGGCGTCCTGCCTGCACCGTTTCAAGGATGTGTATACGGCGCTGGGCATTGCTCCGGAGCATCTACAGAATATTGATATATGGAACCTTCGAGGACAGGCGATCCCCATGGATAAGCTGGCGCCCAAGCTGATCCGCAGGGCGCAGAAGAAGAATTACACGGCGGTCATCATCGATCCGATCTACAAGGTCATCACCGGTGATGAAAACAGCGCCGATCAGATGGCGCATTTCTGCAACCAGTTCGACAAGATCGCCACCGAGCTTCACAGCGCCGTGATCTACTGCCATCACCATTCCAAAGGCGGGCAGGGCATGAAGCGATCCGTGGACCGGTCCTCCGGTTCCGGGGTCTTCGCCAGAGATCCGGATGCCATTCTGGACATGATCCCGCTCGTGGTGATGGATGAGAAAAAGACGCCTTTCGACAGGGAGGCAGACAGGGCAGCCGGCATCAAGTCAAAGCCGACCGCTTTCCGCATCACCGGCACGCTTCGGGAATTTCCATCTTTCGAGCCTGTCAATACCTGGTTCACGTACCCGATCCACATCCCCGACGAGGCAGGATTCCTTACCATGGCCGCCGAAGAAGGCAGCCTCGCAGATATCCAGGCGAAGGGAAGGAAGGCAGGGAACCTTGTGAAGAAGGCGGAAAAGGAAAGCCGTGTAGTGCAGGTAGACGAGGCTTATGAAGCTCTGTCGTTTGGCGGACAGGCGGTCACTATCGCTGACATGGCTTCCTACTTCGATGTGTCTGAAAAGTCGGTACGGAGGTATATTGCACAAAATGAAAAATATATTATCAAAACCGGAAATATTTTCCCGAAAGAAGTCGATAATTCGGTCTAATGGTTCTTTAATAAATCGGGACAAAATCGGGACAAACCAGTTTATATATATAGGTTTGTCCCTATGGAAAGTCTGAGGAATGAAAGGGGGAAGGGTGTGGCGAGAAGCTACGCCTCACACCCTCCCCTTTCCTTCCATTCCTATAGCAGGAATGGACAAAGATGAGTGAAAAATGTGTCCCTATGGTGTCCCTTTAACGAGGTGAAGAAAAATGAAGAAGACAATCAAGGACTATCCAAAGGAATTACAGACCAGGAATCATGAACTTATTATGGAAAGAGGTCGAGCAAAAGGACGCAAGGTAATGAGAGAAGCATTCCATGCCAGAATTAAGCACGTGAAGGATTTGCTGGATGGTAGCCTTGACCATTCAGTCCATGATATGGCAAAAGAAATGCATCTTTCTGAAAGGACTATCAAAAACTATATTCGTAGGTTGGGGTATTCAGTTGGCAGAGCAGGAATTCGGAAAAGAGAGGAAGCAGAGTAATGGCAATCAGTATGTTTCTTTCGATGCAGGTCCCTAAAAAGACGTTTCAGGAGAAAAAGGTGGCGGTGGTCAATGGGAAAGCCCGGATCTACAAACCGCCGGAGCTGGTGGAAATTGAGCAGAAGTATATTTCTTCTTTGTCGCCGCATGTTCCTGAAAGGCCTTTGGGCGGGCCGATCGCTTTGAAAACGGTGTTCTGCTTCAGGGCGGATGAAAAACATAAGGCCGGTACGCCGAAGGCCACGAAGCCAGATACGGACAATCTGGTAAAGATGCTGAAGGATTGTATGACGAAGTGCGGATTCTGGAAGGACGATGCGCAGGTCGCTTCCGAATCGATTACAAAGTGTTACGCAGACCATGAAGGGATTTATATTTTGATCAAACCGATAGGGGTGTAGCCAGCATGGCTAAGAACGGTATGAAAAGGGCTGTATTTTTTCAGGGGGACCCGACGTTCAATTCTGTATGGGCCCGGTGGCGGAAGGAGGAGCAGGAAGCAAGAAGGCAGAAAAGGGCCATGCTGCCTTTCCGGGTGATAGGGATCGTCAGAATGTTCATCAGGCGGGCCGGATATGAGCTCCTGTCGGATGTGGTCATCAGAGATAAGAAAAGCGGAGATGTGTACCGCTCTATTACAGAAAGGAGCAGATCATGATAGCCTTTATCGTAGGATTGTTTGTGGGAGCGGCGATTGGGATGCTTGTTTCTGCTTTGTGCGTAGTGGCAAAAAGGAGCGATGATGAGCGTTAAGCGGTTTTTGCAGAGTGTCAGAACACAGAACATTCTGCTTCGGGCCAAAGGAGGCAGGACAGCGCAGGCAAGGGCAAGAGCCAGGAAGGCGGCGCAGTGATGGAAGCGGTGTGGTTTATCTTCGGGGCATTCGTGGGGAGTATCGTAACAGTATTTACCATGAGCTTGTTCCTGGTGAATGGCAGGCATCGGTAATTAAATTTTCCGGCGGGGGGCAGTAAACCTGGAAAGGAGTGCGGGCGTGAGTTTTCAGGAGCTATTGAATCAAGCGTATGAAGAATATGAAATGTACGAACGCTACAAGAAGCAAAAAGAAATGGCTGTGGAAGATATTGCCGGGCCTAAAGGGATTTGCTATGAAGCGGTCAAGGTATCCGGAACAAAAGCTTCCGACCTTGCGGACATTGTAGAAAGGATTGAATCTAATACCGCAGGGATAGCAGAAATAATCAACAAGACACTGGACGAGCTTCAATGCCATAGAAGAAAAGCATATGAATGCCTGAAGTTGGCGCCTAACACTGTGGGCAAGCTGGCCGTGGAAGAACATTATCTCAAAAAGAAGCCATGGGAAGAAATAGCCTTGGAGCAGAACTATTCGAGGGAACATATCAAGAAGCTAGCTTATGAATGCATTCGCAGAGTAGAAGATGTAATGGATAAGGATGATGCGAAATGATGCGGGCAATCCTGCTATAATGATAGTGTGAGATTGAAGGAAGAGTTCATCGCACACGGTTGTCACATCCTTCTTTATTCAGGGTTTTCACGTAAGAGCACGAGCTGATGTCGATAGGCTCGTGCTCTTACGTATCAAAAACCATTTCGGAATTCCGGAATGGTTTTTCTTTTTGGAAATGGAATTCGGAAATGGCAAAGGATTTCTCAAAAGGTATTTACAATTCGAGGCGTTGGCGTGCGGTTGCCAGAGCGTATGCAGAGTCACAGCACTATATTTGCGAGCGCTGTCACAACCGGTCCTTTGCTGGAACAGGAAAGCCGGCGCATTTCATCGTCCATCACAAACGACATCTCAACCCGGAGAACGTGACGGACGATAGCACAGTTTACGGGTGGGATAATCTGGAGCTGCTGTGCATCTACTGCCACAACGCTGTGCACAGCCAGGGGCTGGACCGTGAGTGCCGCTTTGATGATGATGGGAATCCGATTGGAATCGTAAATCATAACAACGGATGACTACCCCCCCCACCTTGGGAAGTAAAAAGTTAACAAAAGTACTCCGGGGGCGGAGAAACGCGTAAAACGAACGCCGCACGCGAAGGGGGTGTAGTTAACAATATGCGCTTATAATGTTTTAAAAATTTAATAAAATTCTAAAGGGAGAAGGTGAAAGTAGTGAGAAGAATCAAGCCGGAAAACCAAATTAAACGAAGAATCAAAGAATTGAATGACATATTTTCAGCCATGGATGAGGATCACAAAAAAGTGGTTACGCCGCTCATTGATTTCGCGGCCCACATGGAAGTGAACCTCAGAAAACTGGATGAAGATCTTGAGAAAGTTGGATTCGTGGAGGAATATTCCAATGGAGAGAACCAGACTGGGAGAAAAGAGTCTACGGAGTCCAGAGCCTACTCCACCATGATAAAAAACTATACCGGTGTCCTCCGAACACTGCTTTCCTGCCTCCCTGAGTCTGCACAGCCTGCAGCAAAGGATGAGCTGGGAGAGTTTCTGAGGAGCCGGATGAAGCGATGAACTACATAGAGAAATACTATGGGCAGATTATCTCCGGTGAAGTGGTAGTCTCCGATAAAGTACGGCGAGTCATGAAGCACCTGGTGGATAAGCTGCACGACAAGAATTCCAAATACATCTACGATGACGACAAAGCGCAGTACGTGATTGATTTCATCCAGACATTCTGCAAGCACTCAAAAGGGCAGTGGGCAGGAAAACCTGTCATCCTGGAACTGTGGCAGAAGGCAATTACGGCGGCGCTTTTTGGGTTCGTTGATAAAAACACGGGGCTCCGTGAATACAAGCAGCTTATCCTTATCGTGGCCAGAAAAAATGGTAAATCCACCTTCGCATCCTGCCTTGGCCTCTACCTTCTGGTAGCTGATGGAGAAGCAGGGCCGGAAATCTACAGCGCCGCCACAAAGAGGGACCAGGCGAAAATCATCTGGAAGGAAGCATGTGCTATGGTGAAGAAGTCGCCGGCACTTCACAAGAAACTGGATCTTCGTGTATCCGTCATCCGGTCAAGGTTCAATGAAGGCTCCTTCGAAGCGCTGGGAAGTGATTCGGATAAGCTGGATGGCTTAAACGTTCATGGAGCGCTGATAGATGAACTGCACGCCCTGAAGGATAAGAACCTCTATGACGTCCTTATCGACGGTATGACTGCCAGGGAACAGCCGGTATGTATCATCACATCCACAGCCGGAACGGTTCGGGATAACATCTTCGACTTGAAATACGAAGAATGCGAAAGAATAATAAAAGGCTATGAGGATAAAGAAGGGTACAAAGATGAAACCATTCTTCCCTTCGTCTACGAACTGGACAAAAGGGGAGAGTGGACGGACCCCGCAAAATGGCAGAAAGCCAATCCGGGCCTGGGTAGCATCAAGAACACCCAGACACTGGCGCAGAAGGTCTACCAAGCGCAGCATGATGCGCTCAGAGTAAAAAATTTACTGTGTAAGGACTTCAACATCCGTGAAACCAGCGGAGAAGCATTCTTTACATTCGACCAGCTAAACAATGAAACCACCTATGACATGAAGGCTCTCAAGCCTAAGTATGGAATAGGTGGTTTTGATTTGTCCGAAACAACGGACCTGACCTGTGCGACAATGCTCTTTTGCGTCCGTGATGATCCGAACATCTATATCAAGCAGATGTACTGGATTCCCGAGGATTTACTGGAAAAACGTGTGCATGAAGACCAGGTCCCTTATGATATCTGGAAGAAGAAAGGATGGCTGCAGACTTCCCCAGGATTTCGCAATGACTACCGCCTTATCCTGCAGTGGTTCGTAGATGAAATGGAGAAGGATGATATCTACCTGTTCAAGTGCGGATATGACCGGTGGTCTGCCCAGTATCTGGTGCAGTCCATGACTGAACGATTCGGAGAAGATATCATGGTGCCTGTGGTCCAGGGGAAAAAGACACTCTCCGGGCCGATGAAGAACCTGGCGGCTGATTTGAAGGCCAAAAGGGTGATTTACAACAATAACCCTATCCTGAAATGGTGTATGGCCAATGTGGCCGTGGACGTGGACAGGAACGACAACATTCAGCCGTGCAAAACAAGCAACCCGAGAAAGCGCATCGACGGCTTTGCTTCACTGCTGGATGCCTACACTGCTTATGAAACTTACAAGGAAGACTACATGAATATGATATGAGAGGGGGTGAAGATTTGAGAAAAATCCAATTAAGAAGCATGATCCGGAACATCTTTGGCAGAATCACCGGCGGCCAGGATGGACTTACCAGGGCAAAGCTGCTGAACGGATGGTCCAATGACTACGTTCCTTTCGACGGAGAGGCCTACGACAACGCCACCGGAAGAAACTGCATTGATACTATTGCGCGCCATGCCGGAAAGCTCCATCCGCGCCACATTGTCCGGAAGAACGGAAACATTGTGAAGAATGCGGACAGTAAGCTGCAGTATCTCCTTTCCACCAGGCCGAACTGGCTCATGCCGGCATCGGAGTTCATTGAAAAGATTGTGGCCCAGTATTACTGCTACAATAACCTCTTCGTGTACATCCAGAGAGACATGAACGGGAATGTGGAGGCTCTTTGGCCGCTGAATTTCAACAATCTGGAGCTTTTTGAGGACAAGAAGGGAAACCTTTACTGCCGATTCACATTCGGAACCGGGGAACAGGCTACGGTTCCCTACGAAGAGATGATTCACATCCGGAGGCACTTCAACCGGGATGACGTTTTCGGAGACCCGGAAGGGAAGATTCTGAGGGAGGATATCAACCTCCTGAAGGCAGTGAAGACGGCAGTCATCAACGTGGTGAAGAATTTCCATAAGCTTCGAGGTATCATCCAGTGGACAGGAACCGTGAGACCGGAAGACCAGGAAAGCATGTGGCGAAAATTCGTGGACAGCTTTGCAGGACCGTCCAACGGTTCCGGCATCGGTTCACTGGATAACAGAGGCAAGTTCCAGCAGCTGACTACAGATACACAGACCTTCGAATCGGGGCAGATGAAGTTTGCCAGGGACAATCTGTATAAGTACTTTGGAGTTTCCGAAGAAATCGTCTCCGGAAAGTTTAAGGAAGAAGAGTATCAGGCATTCTATGAAAGCGTCATTGCCCCGATAGCAATCAAGCTGTCACAGGAATTCACGGAAAAAATCTTCACTCCCAAGGAAAGAGGATTCGGAAATGAAATCGTATTCGAGGGGAACCGCCTGGCCTACATGAGCACCACCTCTAAGGTAAAGATTGCGGAGGCCATGATTCCTGCAGGAGCCATTAAGCGGAATGAAATCCGAGAGTTATTCGGCTATGCCGGACTGCCTGGTAAGGAAGGCGAGGGAATTGTGGTCAGCTTGAACTATGTAAAGTCCAAGGACCAGTCTCTTTACCAGACGGGTAAAGACGATGATTTGAAGGGGGGTGATGGGGATGAGAAAGAAGATTAAGGTACGAAGCATGCAGCTCAGGGCGGTTGATGGTGCGGATGGGGAAAATCTTCATGTCGAGGGTTATGCACTGGTTTTCAATCAGAAAACACTGCTGTGGGAGAGTCCGTACTCCGGCACGAAATACTATGAAGTCATCGCACCCGGGGCCGTTGATGCCAATACGGACATGAGCGACGTCATCTTGCGGTATAACCACTCCGACTCCGCATTGATCCTGGCAAGGACTTCCAACGGAACCCTGCGTCTCAATGTGGATGAGAAGGGGCTCAAGATTGATGCGGATATTGCGCCTACCACGACAGGAAGGGACATTTATCAGCTGATTAAGCGGGGAGACATTTCCAAGATGTCATTTGCTTATACCAGTGATAAAGACTCCGGGGAAAATGATCCGGTGGCAAAGACACAGACAAGGACCATCGACCACATTGATTTCATCATGGACGTCAGTCCGGTGGATTTCCCTGCATACGACGGTACAAGCATTGAAGCCAGAGGCCATGATGCCATGATTGCCGAACTACAGGAGAAGGAAAAGAGTGAAGAACTTCGAAAGAAGCTCATTATAGAAACTTTTTTGTAAAATAAAAGGAGAGAAAAAATGAATAAGAGACTTCTTGAAATCAGAGCAAGAAAAATGGAAATCAGAAAAGCGCTGGAAGGCGAAGGTAAGGTGAACCTGAACGCGCTGCAGGAAGAACTGAAAAAACTGGATGCAGAACATGAGGAAATCGAAGAGCGTGAAAAGATTGCCCAGGGAATTCAGTTCGACAAGGAACCGGAAGGCGTGCAGAAAAGAAGCAAGCCCCAGGCCGCCGTAAAGAAAAATCCATATGAATCCGACGAATACCGTTCCGCATTCATGGAATATGTAACCAAGGGTACGCCGATTCCTGCTGAATTCCGCGATGCCGCTACAACCACAGATGCAGCCGCGCTGATTCCGCCGACTACCCTGAACCGCGTTATTGAAAAGGTTCGTACCTATGGCAATATTCTGCCCCTGGTAACCCGCACGGCCTATAAGACCGGCCTTGCCATCCCGACATCCAACGTAAAGCCGGTGGCTAAGTGGGTAGCAGAAGGGGCTACTTCCGAAAAGCAGAAAAAGGTGCTGGGCAGCATTACTTTCAGCCATTTCAAACTGCGCTGTGCTGTTGCTGTAACCCTTGAAACCGAGAACATGACGCTTTCCGCATTTGAAGATATCATTGTGAACAATGTGGCAGAGGCTATGGTGGTAGCTCTGGAAGAATCTATTATCAACGGCACCGGCTCCGGTCAGCCCACAGGCATCCTGGCGGATAAGTCTCAGGGCGTCACCATCAACGCCGCAAAGCTTGATTATAATACCCTCATCAAGGCAGAAGCCGCCATTCCCCAGGCATATGAAGCAGGTTCTGTATGGGTAATGAGCAAAGCTACTTTTATGTCTTTTATCGGTATGACCGACTCCAACGGCCAGCCCATTGCAAGAGTGACTGCAGGTATCAACGGTGTTCCTTCCAGAGTCCTCTTGGGCCGCAACGTAGAGCTCTGCGACTACCTGCCGGCATTTTCTACTACACTGAATAAAACCGACGTGTTCGCCTTCATTTACCGCATGAAGGACTACGTACTCAACAGCAACTACAGCGTGGCCATGAAGATATATGAAGACAATGACACCGACGATCTTGTAAGGAAGTCAATCATGATTGCCGATGGTAAACCGGTTGATTTCAAATCTCTGGTTATGCTGGCAGGCAATGCTACCGCCTGAGACGGGAGGGAATAAATCATGGCCGTAACACTGGAACAGGCAAAGAACTATCTCAAAGTCGATGAAGATATCACTGACGATGACGAACTGATTTCCTCCCTGATCAGTGCGGCCAGCGATTACGTCGAAAAGACCACCGGGAAGAGGGCGGACGGGAGTCCGCTCTGCGAGCTGTGTGTGAAGCAGCTGGTAGCTCACTGGTATGAGAACCGTGCTGTATACAGCTCTAAACCCGGGGCCATCAACGTTCTGCCGCACACAGTCACGGCGCTTCTTACACACATTGCCCAATGCGAGGCATATCCGGAGGCTGATAAGACATGATTAATGCTGAAATCGGCTCCATGGATAAAAAGATTCACATTCTGCAGTATGTGGACAAGGAAGACGAATACGGGTTGACGCACCAGGAGAAAGTAGATGTCATAGGGCATTCCATCTGGGCAAGGATGGAGCCTTTTCGTGGGAAAGAATACTATGAGCAGTTTAAGGACAAGGTACAGGAGACCATCAAGGTCACTATCCGCTACAGGAAAGGCCTTAACACGAACATGCTGATTTCCTACCAGGGCGTGCTGTATGAAATCCAGACCATCTCCGATGTCTATATGGCTCACGTGAAACTGGAAATCATGTGCCGGCGTCTGCAGAGAGGAGCGGAAGATGAGGATTGAGGAATACACCGCACTCATTGAGAAAGTGCAGAAGGAATTTCCGGAGGAAGCCGAAGCGGAGCTTCAGAGAGGGGCCAGAAAGCTCAGAAGGGAAATCAAAGCCGCGAGCCCGGTTGGACATGCCAAACATCCTCATAAGCTGAAGAACAGCTGGAAGATGGAAATAGCGGGAACATCCGCCAAAACGCTGGAAGCCCACATCTACAGCACGGCTCCTCACTTCCACCTGGTGGAGCGCGGTCACGTATGGAAGACGCCTCATGGCAAGATAAAAGGCTACAAGCAGGGCACCCACTTCATGGAAAAGACCGTGAATGCGGAAGGCCCTGGCATTTATGACGAAATGGGAAGAAGACTGGCGGAAAAGGTAGGTGTGGAACTTGGCTGAAATCGTAAAGATGATTGATATCGTAAAGACAGTGACGCAGATTCTGAAAGATGAATTCAAGTGCACAGTGTACTCCGATGAAGCATTGGAAAATTTCAAAAAGCCCTGTTTCTTTATCGCCGCCATCCCTGTTTCCATTCCGCAGACTACCAATTTCATGGAGAAACACATTTCCATCGTACTGACCTATTTCCCAAAGGACAGCATGAGGGATGAGGTGCATTATCTTGATGTTTTTGACAGAATTCAAAGTTATTTTGCTCTGGGAATGAAGGTGGGAGGCCGTTTCCTTCATGTTGACCGGGTTACTCCGGACAGAGTGGGGGAAGAACAGGATATCCTGCAGATAACCATTGAGATTATCTATCTGGAACAGACAGGGAAGTCGGAATCCGGAGCGGAAATGATGGAGGAAATCGAAGTGAACGGGCTCAATGGAGATGAGACCGTCCATGATTTCATTGATAAGAACAGTTAGGAGGAAATAACTCATGGCTAAACTTGGTATGCCCAGTATTAATATCAGCTTCATTGAAGCAGGTATTGAAGCTATCCAGAGGAGCCAGCGCGGCATTGTGGCGCTGATTCTGGAAGAAGCTGCTGATACCATTACAAATCTGAAGACCGACCACACGGTGGGAGACGATACGGTCAAGGCAATTGAAAATCCATTTACAATCTACACCACCGATGATATCCCGTCAGAACTGTCTGACGAAAACAAGGACTACATCACAAAGTGCTTAATCGGTTACACAAAAACACCGTACCGGGTCAAAGTGCTGCTGGTGGCGAAGAATGCGGAAAACGACACCAAGGCCGATAAATTCGCCGACGCTCTTTCCGTATTGGCAACAGAACGCTGGGACTATCTGGCCATTCCGACCATTACCGACGTCCAGTGTGAAGCTGTGGCCACTTGGGTGAAGACAAACCGAGAAAACAAATTTAAGAAGGTGAAGGCCGTCCTTCCAAACTATGCCGGAGACTATGAAGGCATTATTGATTTCGGCAATACATCAATCAAGACGAAGACCAAGACCTATTCACCGGCGGAATACACGGCGCGCATCGCGGGACTCATCGCAGGTACTCCAATGACCATATCCGCTACTTATGCGCCGCTCGCTGAAGTAATTGACTGCGACCGGCACACACTGGATGAAAACGACGAAAAAGTCAACAAGGGCGAATTCTTCATCTGGTTCGACGGAGAAAAATTCAAGATGTCCCGTGCTATGAACTCCCTGGTAACCACCACTCAGGGAAAGCTGGAGGCCTATCAGACCATCAAGACCGTGGATATCATGGATATGATTTACGACGACATCAGGAAGACCGCGCAGGACAGCTATATCGGTAAATATACCAATGACTACGACAACAAGTGCCTTCTGATTTCCGCTATCCAGGGATATTTCCTTGAATTGGAAAGAGGACGTCTGCTGCAGAAGGACTATTCTCAGGTGGATATCGACGTGGATGCGGTAAAGAATTACCAGATTGTCCATGGCCTTTATACCAAGGATGAACTGGCGAAGATGAGCGACCTTGAAATCAAGAAGCTGGATACCAAGAAGAAGGTATTCCTGACAGCAAAGATTAAGATTCTGGATGCTATGGAAGACATTGAACTTCCAATTAACATCTGAGGGAGGTTAGAAAATGGCAGAAGCATTTAACAGCCAGCAGGTCATGTCCGGCACCCAGGGTGAAGTGTGGATTAACGACAAATACATGGCCCAGGTTACTGCTTTCAAGGCAGAAGTTAATCTGACCAAGGAAGAAGTGAACCAGGTCAAGAAAATGGCTAAACAGTACAAAGTGACAGGATGGGAAGGAAAAGGCAACGTGAAGATGAACCACATGTCCTCCTTCTTCCTGAACCTTATGGCTGAAAACATCAAGAACGCCCATCAGACTGTCTGCACAATCGTAGCAAAACTGGATGATCCGGATGCCATTGGGTCAGAACGGGTAGTCATCAGGGATGCCACCTTTGACAAGATGACTCTCATGGACTGGGAGGCTAAAAAACTGGCCCAGGATGACTATGATTTCACTTTTACTGATTTCGACCTGCTGGATACGGCAGATGAATAGGAGGGGCCATGAATCTTACTGAAGCGCTGTTGAAGGCGGATGTTGCATCCGTCACAGAAGAAGCGACAAAGGACTATGAAATCCCGCGGCTCACGAAGAAATTCCAGACTCCGTTCATCCTGCATCTACAGGAAATCCCGCCCAAAAGGGTGGCTGAGATCCAGTCTCTTGCATTCGAAATGGACGGGAAAGGCAAACTCAGCCAGGGCGATTTATACGCCATGAACATGCTGTATGTATGCGAGGGCGTGACCAATCCGGAATTTGCGGACAAGGAAGTGCTGAAGCACTTTAAGGCGGCAACGAAAAAGGACCTTCTGGCAAAGCTGTTGAATGCCGGTGAGCTCTCAGACGCTTCCGGAGAAGTGCAGAAGCTTTCCGGATTCGATGATGGTGAAGACCAGGAAGATAAAGTAAAAAACTGATTGAAACTGACGGGGAAACGCAGCTGATGTACTGGCTCTATGCCAAACATCATATTCTCCCGTCAGTGTATGCCAACATGGACCTCGGGGAGAAAGTAGTGCTCCGGGCGTTCTATGCAAAAGAAATCGAAGAAACTTTGAAAGAACAGGCAAGGCTGAATAAGACCATGGGGAGGTGAGCTGATGGCAAAAATCATTGATGTCATTATGAGACTGCAGGACCAGGTATCCGGTACACTGGGTAGAATCAGAAGACAGATGGAAGAGACCGGACGGATGCACAGACGTCTGGGCGGAGAAATCAGCCGGACCGGAAGAAACATTGAGAACATTGGCCGGGCCATGCTCCCTATGGCTGAAGGAATGGCCGGAGCAGGAGCATTGGCGCTCAAGACCTTTGCGGACTTTGACTCTACTATCACTATGGCAGGGCTGAAAGCAGGAGCTACAGCAGAAGAAATGGAACAGATGAGGAAGGTGGCGGCTGAAGTGGGCCGCGACTTCCCGATTTCTGCCAATGACGCTGCCAAGGCCATGGATAGATTGGCCGCCAGCGGGCTCAATGCCAACCAAGCTACTGCGTCTCTGCCGGGAATCGTGACAGCGGCTGTGGCATCAGGGGAAGACCTTGGTGCAACGGCTGATGTAATTACATCCGCCATGTCAACATACAAGATGATGACAGGAGATATGGGTGCCAACGCCGCCAAGGTAGCGGATATTATTCAGATGGCTGCCAACAGGTCAAAACTGGATATGGCTGCTTTTGGGACTGCTATGCAGTATGCCGGAGCTCCGGCAAATGCCCTGGGCGTAGACATCGAATCGCTGGCAGCGGCTATGGGCATCATGGCTAATAATGGCATTGAAGCATCCACCATTGGGACATCTCTTAGATCTACCCTTTCAAGACTTGCTTCTCCGCCAAAAGAAGCGGCAAACGCCATTGCACTCCTGGGGCTCAAGACCAAAGATGCATCAGGGAACTTCGTGGGACTGGATAATATTATCGGGCAGATGAGGACTGCTATGAGCGGGATGAGCAACACGCAGCAGGTGGCACTGGCAAAAGCCATTGCCGGCGAAGATGCTTATTCCGGACTGCTGGCACTCATAAAGACTGCTCCAGAGGACTACAAAGCACTGGAAGATGCCATCCGGAATGCCAGCGGCTCATCCAAAGAGGCTTTCAACGTCATGAATAAAACTGCCAAGGGCTCGTTCATGTCCATGCTGGGCAGTGTGGAATCTCTTGCCATTTCCATAGGTGGATTACTGGCGCCAACAATGAAGCAGATAACCGATGTCATTAAAGGTGCCGCCGACTGGATTAATGGGTTGGATGATAGCCAGAAGCAGATGATTCTGAATGTTGGGAAAGCTGTTATAGGATTCGTGGCATTCAACATGGCAGCAGGTAAAGCCATCGGAGTGGCAGGGGAACTGGTCAAAGTCTATGGAGATATCGGTATCGCGCTTCATGGAGGAACCATCCAAAACCGGCTCCTTATGTACTCCGTGCGAGGACTTGCCAGGGTACTGCCGGTGGTAGGCTCCGGACTATTTTCCATTGTGAAAGTGCTGGGAGGCGCAGCATCTTCGGCTATCGTCGGAGCTGTACGACTGCTTACTGCTCTTAGTGGAGGGATACTTGCGGTTGCAAGGGCACTTATTACTGCTGCCATTGCAGGCGGGCCAGTGGTGTGGGCCATTATGACCATTGCGGCGGCCGCCGCATTAATCTATGCAAACTGGGACGCCATAGGGCCTTATTTCAGAAACCTTTTCAATGGCATCGTGAATTTCATCAATGGGCCATTCGCCAGCGCGTGGAATGCGGCGTGGGATGGAATTGTAAGTTTCTTCTCCGGAATTTTCAGCGGGATTGAAGAAGTGTGCTCTTCGGTTATGAATGGAATCAAGAGCGCCATCAATTCCGTAATTTCAGGAATCAACGGCATCAGCGTAGACATTCCGGACTGGGTGCCTGGAGTGGGTGGAGGTCATTTGGGATTTAATATCCCCATGCTCTATACCGGTACTCCAAACTGGAGAGGTGGACCTGCAGTTATCAACGACCGTGGTGGAGAAGTGGTGGACCTTCCATCCGGAGCGAGAGTGATTCCGCATGAGCAGTCTCTGAACCAGGCTTACAGGCAGGGAAGAATGGCCGGAACTAATTCCGGAAACGCCTCCATCACTGTAAATATTTACAATCCGCAGATTAACAGTCAGGGAGATATCAATGAAATGGCCAGAAGAATAGCAGAGCGCATTTACTACGAACTGGCGAAGAATTCCATCAACATGAATGAGGGGGCAGTCTAATGGCAAGCTTTATCGAAAGCGCACTGAGGGCGGTGAACAGCGTTTTCAACGCCCTGGGCTCATACTGCTCTTTCACACTTTACTGCGGAGGAGATGCGGTCATTTTTCCTGTCACTCCGGGTTCCTTCGAGGTTTCGCAGAAATTCAATAACTCTACAGTAACCATAAACTCCATCGGAGAAATCAACATGCTGGGGAAGCCGGGCCTCAGATCCGTAAAGTTTCAGGCCTTCTTCCCGAACAATGATTATGATTTCTCCCTGAACTACTCAATGAGCCCCTATGGTTACGTGGAGAAAATTGCGCAGATGGCCAAAGCAGGACAGCCATGTCGAATCAATATCACGGGAACAGCTATTTCCATGCCATGTACCATTGATGATTTCAGCTATTCCGAGAAAGATGGAACCGGAGATGTTTATTTCTCTATTGAACTGAAGGAATATCGGTATGTTCGGCCTGACTCCGACTTGATAAATGATGTTACTGGATTGAAGAGCCGTACTGAAGAAGCGGAGAAGACCAGAAGCGTCACAGCCTACTCGACGGATGCCATGGAAACTGCCCAGAAGGCCGTGCAGAAAATTCAGAAGGTAACCAGGACGGTGGGAAATGCCAGACGGCAGATAGAGACCTATAAGGCCATCGTAAAATCCGGCGGCATCACTGCAGGCGACGTTCTGACTATCACAGCATCTGAAGTCATGAAGAACGGGCAGCTAATCAAGAGGTTTGGAGGCTAGCATGCTGAAACTGTACTACACAGACCCACCGGGAACAGAGAACGCAGTAAGTTGCCAAGATATTTCCAACTACGTCATTCATGTCACCTGGAGTGGTGATACGGACCAGGCGGCACGAAAGCTTGAATTCACTATCGCATACAACACGGCGGAGAAAGATGCTGCATTTGTACAGCTGAATCTGCTGCTGGGAGGAACAATTGAAGCATCTGATATAGATGAAACGACGGAAACACCGATTTTCATCGGAAGAATTTTCTTCAGAAAGCGGGCATCCGATTCATTCACATTTGAATTTACCTGCTACGACACCATGGTTTATCTGGCCAAAAGCAACATCCGGGCTAACTTCAAAGACATTGATGTTACCAGCGCAGTGAAGCAGGTCTGCGGAAGCATCGGACTTGAAACAGCCGACAACATTCCGTCAATTCCGACCGTAGTGAATTTCATTGCAGATGACAAGAGCGGCACCGAAGTACTGCAGATGCTCTTTGATAAAGCCAAAGCGGAACAGGGGAAAAGCTACAGGGCAATTTCGATAGGCGGGAAAATCACAGTAGTGGAAAGAGGAGAGACCATAGAAAACTACATCGCTGACAGCTCCGTCAATGTGATTTCAGCAGAACACTCCGAGTCACTGGAAGACATGGTGGACAAAGTGGTGGCAGTCAACGATGATGGTTCAGTGGGGCAGATTTTCACAACGGACGATGAAATCGGAAAGTATGGCACAATCCAGAAGATTTATAAAATCCAGCCGCCGAAGAGCGGTGAATCTGTGGACAACGTAACTGCCGCAAAAGCTCTCCTCAAAGCGCCAAAGGAAGAATCTTCTTTGAAGGCCCTGGGAGATATCCAGTGTATTTCAGGGTATGCCATTACGGTTCAGGAAGAACAGCTCAAAGGTAAATTCACTATCAAATCGGATACCCACCATTTTGAAAACGGGATTCACACAATGGACCTGACATTGGAATACATCGGGGAGGCTGAGAAATGAAACTGACAGAAGATCCATACAAAGGTCTGATTGAGCTTCACCGGCGGATAGCCAAAAGAGCGGCTCTGCAGCCGACCGCAGGAATAGGGACAATCATTTCGCCGCCTCCAGGAATCCAAATCAGCTATCATAGATTCATCCTGGATAAAGAGAACATTTACATAGATGAATATTGGCTGCAGGGACATACAAGAACCCATAAAGGGCACATTGTAAGTGAGACACAGCCAAGGGCAGGAGGGAGCGGAGATGCTGAATTCGCTTCCCATACCCATGATATAGACAACGATTACACAGACACACAGACCAAGACTGACACATGGAAACCGGGGGACAAGGTTCTTCTGGTGCCGATTACCACAGAAGATGAAAAGACCACGGCACAGTTTGTGGTGCTGTGCAAACTGGTAAGATTGGACGGTAATTGACTATGGCTAATCCATTTATAGCGGGGCCTCAGAGTGATAACCTTATAAAAGCGTCTCATGAGACATTTCGGGAATTTGCATGGGATTTTGAAAGGAATGATTTCATCCGCGACGACAATGGGCAGTACATCATACTGGAAGGTAATGCAGCGCTGAAGGTGTGGATATATAAATGCCTAATGACAGAACGGTACAGATACCGGGCCTATTTCGATGATTACGGGGCCGAGCTGGAACAATTCATCGGGAAACCGAATGACGGGACAGAAGGGACGGAGCTTTACCGCTACGTGAAAGAAGCTCTTCAGGTAAATCCTCACATCCGTTCAGTTAATGATGTTTTCATGAAGCAGGATAAGAAAAAAGTCACGCTGACCGTTTCCCTTGATACGGATTATGAAAGCCAGTCAGTAGAAGTGGAGGTGTGAAATGGCATTTCAGGCAGAAGACCGGGAAGTAATCCTGGCAAGGCTCATTGAAGCCTATAAAAAATACAGAAAGAATAATGCCAGCGAAGTGGAAGGCACTTTTGCATTCGACGACCTGGCGGCCAACTCCGTAGAATTTCAGAACATCCAGGCAGAAATGGAGCTGCTGATAGAAGCAATGTTCCCGCAGTCATCCTGGGGGGAATACCTTGACCTTCTAGCAGATGAACTAGGGAACGGCATGAAGCGGAGAGCCGCGACAAAGGCCGTGGTAGTACTTACCCTTTCCGGAACGGCAGGGACCGAAGTGAACACAGGAGTACTTTTTGCGACAGACGGGAAAATCAACTTCATCACAACCGAGGCATGCACTATCGGAGAAGATGGCTTATGCACTGTAAAAGCAGAGGCCCAGACGGCTGGGAAAGAAGGGAATGTAAAGGCAGGAACTATCGTCAAAATCCCTGTTTCCATTTATGGTGTGAGCGCAGTCACTAATAAAGAAGACGCTTATAACGGCTATGACGAGGAGACGGACGATTCACTTAGAGAAAGACTTCTGTTCAGGCTGAGACATCCGGTTACGTCCGGGAATGCGAATGAATACGTTGACTGGGCTGAATCTGTCGGAGGAGTAGGTGCTGCAAAGTGCATCCCGCTTTGGAATGGGAATGGAACAGTCAAGGTTATCATCGTGGATGCGAACAATGAACAAGCTAATGATGAGTTACTGAATGCAGTAAAGAATTACATTGAAACAGTAAGGCCAATCGGGGCTTCAGTCACAGTTATAACGCCGGAAATTCTGAAGGTTAGCGTGGCAGCTGAAGTTACTGTAGCATCTGAAGATTATGTTGCTAAAATTACGGAAGCCATTAATGAATATTTCAGAAGAGAAGGGTTCAACTCGAATTATGTTTCCATTGCGCACATCGGGAAGATAATGCTTGAGACAGGAGCTATCAGCGACTATGAATCGCTCACAATTAACGGAGGAATCAGCAACATTAGTGTAGATGATAACCATGTTCCACGGCTTGGGACGCTTACACTGGAGGTAAAATGAATGAGTTTAATCAGAAGTAGGCCGGTAGACATTTCATTATATCTACCAGGATTCCTTACAAAAAGTGCCGAATATAAAGCCGGGCTGGATGCGGAAAGCGGAGAGCATGAAAGAATGCGAATTGTACTGCTTGACATAGAAAAGCAGTTTAATGTCAAAACAGTAGACTGGGGGATAAATCTCTGGGAAGACTTGTACGCGATCAATCAGGATAGAAGCAAAAGCAGCCTAATTAGCAGACGTGATGTTGTGCTTGCTAAAATGGTTCCTCCATCCGTTGTCAATGAGCCTTTTATGGACAGGCTGGTCAATGCTTATGTTGCTGATAAGAAAGCCGAAATCGTAAGCTACATAGACGAATACAGAATTGAGATCCTATATCACGGTGGGCAGATCCTTGATTATGATAATCTTCGGAAATCAATCAGAGAATATTTACCGGCGCATCTGGGATACAAACTGGTTACGTTCACTTCTGGAGATTTATATTTCCATGCAGCCGGAATTGTCCAGAACTATAAAAAGATTACAGTCGATATGGACAGCAGTGTCCATCTGGAGGCCGCTGACACCACAATCCATTATGCAGGACAAGTAGTCCATAATTATAGAAAATTATCTATTTCGGGGGGGTACTAAACCATGGCTAAATTTCCAAGTTTAACATTTACCGAAGCAGGCATGAAGATGCTGATTCAGTCCCAGAACGGGCACACACTCACTTTTACCAAAGGCAAGCTTGGCAGCGGCGTTCTGACAGACAGCGATGACATTACCAAATTTACCGACTTGAAGGCTCCCAAAATGGAGCTCCCGGTGGTAAAGAAAGATGATTCGGGTAAAGAAAAGATTTCCCTTACATTTAACACGTCAAACACGGCTCTTGAAGAAGGATTCGTCTCCAGAGAGCTGGGCGTGTTTGCAAAGCTGGACGACGGGGCCGAAACACTCTACGCATACAGTAACGCCGGAAACGATTATGATTACATCCCAAACAAGGACACACCGACAGATGAAAACAGGTTGGTTGTGAACCTCATCGTAAGCTCTTCTGCAAATATTGCTGTGCTGGTGGATGGCTCCATCGTTTACGCTCACATGAGCGACCTTGACGATAGACTGCAAGTGACCGCTACGGTAGGGAAGCCGGCAAGTATGGACGAAAAAGGCCTTTGGGTGGAAATCAAAGACGGGCTGAGATCTATTCTTCATCGGTGGAATAAGACAACGAATAGCTATGACACACTGCACCCTGAGACGGAATCTGCCCAGATTACCGACTGGCACTCTGGAATTATGGCAAGCCTCGCAAGCAAGACACTTGGGACCGTAGTGGATGCTATTACCACTGATTCAGTACTGGGAAAGCTTATAAAGCTGCTTTTAGATGCTAGCGGAGTAAAGTATTTAATTGATACAAATGGGTATGTATGCTTTGGCAGTCTGTTTGGCGGGCTAATTATACAGTGGGGATTCTACGTTTGTAATGCGAGTCAATCGTACCCGATAGCTTTTAGCATAAATCCATATTGTATTGCGGCGTCGGTGTTAGCTAGTACAACAGACTCAAATTATTACATCATTTCGGTTGATAATGATAGTAATAGATCATTTATCTTGAATGGCTGGAGAGATAACGTTAAACAGGGCGACATTTATGCTGCTGTTATAGCAATCGGGAAATAATGGACAGTGGGGAAATATCTACACGAGCAGTGATGGATTCGGAGCAGTTAATTTTCCTCTATCGTATACGCAAAATTGCTTTGGGATTTATGCCATGGCACAAGACACTGCAGAAACGCATGAACATGTTTCGTACTATCAATTGGGAAAATCTAGTTGTATGTTTTATACAGAAACAAATCAAAGCGGTGGGAAATCGCTGCATTGTTTATACTTTTCTGTCGGATATTAAGCCCAGATGTTCAACAGTGGGGACGTATAGTAAATTCTAATGGTAATACAAATACATATGTAACATTGCCAATCTCCGCAACACACGGCATAGGAGTTCTAAATGTATCTGATGCAGGAACTAGTGATGCCGTGTGGAATGGAGATTTAGTCTCCCAAAACATTATATTGATAACGACATATCGTCCTAATGGCATTTCGACTAAAGGAGTAATGGCAAAATGGATTTTGGTTTATTTTTGAGTAGACAACGTTAAATGGCTATTTCCCTATAGCAATCCAATAACTGCCCTTCGACTCTGTAGGCTGGCCATCGCTAATTATTTGGATTTGATTCTGAGATAGCACTTTTACTACTCTGATAGACCCAGAATTTGAAACTTCGCCATTTGCAGTGGCGACTAACGTATATCCGTTATTATTAAAAGCAATAGGTAAAGCAGTTAGCATACCATTGGATAAAAATCCCCACTGTTTAGTTACTGCCGATGATAAGGCATATACCAGTCACGTTATTGGTTTGAGCCTTAACCCCTATACGTAAAGAGCAGGTGGTCGCCGTAAAGTTTGTACAAGCGCAACTTGCTGGATTGGATACTGGTCCTCCTTGATGGAGGACTGTAACAGCAAGTGCATGTGCCATTTGTACTGGATAAGTTATTGTGGCATCAAAAATTTGTTCGCCGTTTAAGTGAAACGTATCTGTTGTTACCCACTGTAGAGGGATTGTTACGAAACAGGAGAAGTAGGTTAGAGTAAGCAGAGTATGCATGATTTTTTAAAAATAAAATCAATGAAAAACCCGCCAGAACATCAGATATCTACAATCGTAGAAGTGTAAATATATGCTAATCTGGCTGTTTTATCCAGTATCAATAGTAACAACCATCAAGCCACGGATAATGCAGATAATACGGTAATGCGTGCGATTGATTGAGTAGCGTACTAGTAACACTACTTTAGCAGCTCTATGCATTTTCGTAGCTGTCGCAAGCCCTTGTGTGTGTAAACCCTTTCAGTCACATCTCCTCCGGCATGACCTAATACACGCCGTTTTGCTGTTTCATTGGCTCCTGCATTGTCCAGCAGTGTTGCTACAGTATGGCGGCAGTCGTGGGTTGTATGACCATCAGCTTTGATGGAGTGCATGACATCACGCCAAAGCTGGCAATAGCGACTGTAGTCATATTGCTTTCCTTTGGAATCCGCTATCAGATGCACACCGATTGATTTCATACGGTTTGTAATGAGAGGGAAAATCCGATGATGGATGGGGATGGTTCTGATGCCGGAAACGGTCTTGCTTTTTGTAATACGCATGTATCCCTGCCGGAGGTTCACATCATTCTTCTGGAGTGCCAGCATCTCGCCAACACGCATACCGGTGTAAAGCAGAATGAGCACCGTATCAACACCGGGCTCATCGCAGTGTGCCCAAAGCCGATTAATTTTCTGCCGACTGAATGGATGGTGTGGATGTACAGCCTTATTCTTGCCGATTGATAGCAGGGGAGCGTAGCATTTATTTATCAACTCAATTTTCACAGCATATTTTTCAAGTAACGAAATCAAAGAGCGGACTTTCTTCAGAGAACTGTAAGACAGCCCGCTCTTTCGCATGGAATCAAGAATTTTCTGGTAGTCTGCATATTTTAGACTTTGGAATGGCTCATAGTGAAGAGGAACCAAGTGCTTGAATGAATTGGTGTAGCTGTCAAGTGTTGACTGCGATGGTGCGGTGTTGACCGTATGAGCAGGAAGCCAACGGTAATAGAGCTCAGCAAGCGTTATCTGATGACCTGGAAGGGAGCGATGGAAATGAAATTTATTGTAGTCAGCTTGAAAGATTTCAGCTTCAACCTGCGTGGAAAAGTACTCGACAGGCTTTTGCTTCCCATGAACGCTGATAACAAATACAAATGGCCTCCTCCGATTGCCGGAGAGCTTTTTGATTGAACCATATCCATTTGGTTTACGCATTTTAAAATCACCTCATTTTTATTGTTAAGGAGATAACTTATGAACGCAACAAATGTTGATTATTACATCGTCGGCTTTAAGTCGGACGGTAGCCGTGCCGCCGGTAAAATTTGTATGTTTGATCCAATTAAACATCCGGATAAGCTGGAAGCCGAAGCAGAAAAGATGAAAGCGGATAATGCCGATATTGTGACAGTAAAAGCCGTCACAACCGAAGATTACATGAACCTGCTTGGAAATAATACTAATGGGAAAGAGTACATCCTGAGCGGTGAAACCTTCGTGCCTAAGCCAGATTATGTACCCACCGAAGCCGAGGAAAAGCAGGCCGCCATCGCTACTATAAAAGCAAAGTATCATCCAACACTGGATAGTTTGGTAGAAGCTAGGGTAAAAGCGGCCATGCTGGGCGCCGACACCACTAAGATTGACAGCCAGTACAAAACTACCCTTGCCAACATGGCAACGGAAATCAAGAACGCATAGAGGAGGGATAAATCATGGAATTTTGCGAATATTGCGGTAACCTTTTAAATGAAGACGGGCGCTGCCCATGGGATGGATGCCCGCACAATGCTATTTTGGACGCCATGGCAGAAGCCAAAGCAGCCGATGAGAAGAAAGATAAGAGTGAGGACAAAACCTGATGGAATTCATGGGGCAGATTTACTGGTACGCTTACAAATCAATTTGCAACATTACAACAGGATGGCCATTCAAACTGGCTGGCGGAGCAGTGCTACTAGTCGTTGCACGGCATGCCGCCTTATTTACGGCTTTTTCACTGCTCGTTGTACTTGATTTATTCGCTAAATTCATTGCGTTGTCTTACGAGATGATAAAAACTCAGGGCACTGAAAGCCCATCGCTGCTGGAATCAATCAAAGCGATCCCAGAAGCACATCGGCAGCGGATTATCAACTCGCATGAGATGAAGACGCAGTTTTCCGGGAAAGTTATTGTCTACATCATTGCTGTTATGGCAGCTGGAATTGTAGATTTTATAGTTGGCCATGCAAACTTTAGTCAGATAGTCATCGCTTACCTGGCATCGACGGAGCTTCTGAGCATTATCGAAAATCTTGACGATGCAGGTGTATCCGCCGTGCATGATTTAGTCGGGTTAATCAAAAGAAAGAGGGCGTAAAGATGAATGTTATCGATTTATCAGACTGGAATGAAAATGTCGACTGGTCCCGTTTCATTGACCACGGCATTGGCGGTGTAATCGTGAAAATTTCAGAGGGCCGCACTCTTAGCGAACTGTTTGCAAAGAATATTGCGGGAGCCGCTGCTCGTGGGCTCCCGTGGGGCGTCTATTGTTTCTCTCATGCACAAACGACAGAACGGGCGAAAGAAGAAGCCCAGACAGTAATCGACGCATTGGATACTTTAGGATATGGAACACCGGACTTAGGAATCTGGCTCGACATCGAGGCTCCAGAAGTAGTAGGGCAGAATGCTGATGACGTGACCGCAATTTGCAGCGCATTCATATCCGCTTGCAATGCCGCCGGCTATAGCGCCGGGATCTATGCGAGCCTCTCAACATTGACAGACTGCATCAACGTTAATGATCTGGCAGACTATGTGCCGTACTGGTGCGCTCAGTATGCCGAAAAATGCGACTTCCTGGATTATTACCCTGACAATAGACTTACAGGGTGGCAGTGCACAGACAGCTACATTATAGACGGGAACACTTATGATCTGTCAGTTTGGTACTAGGGGAGGCTTGGAATTGTGGAAAATAAAAAACAGAAGCTGTGTGCTGCTACTCTTGCTTGCGTTGTGCTTCTTGCCGGCCTTGTGTGGTTCCTCTGTGCAGGCAGAAGCGATGTATCAGATATCAGAAGGGGAGCTCAATCAGTTACAGAGCAACTTGACCGAGCTGAAAGCGGACAACGAGAACAAGCAGGATCTCTTGACAGAGCAGCAGAAGCAGCTTCAGATAGTCAACGAGCAGCTGGAGAAATCCAGAGCATTGAACGAAGAGACGCAGACCTCATTAGCGGAAGCCAATCGATCATTGACAGAGTTAGAGAAAGAGGCACAGCACAAGATACAGGTGAAGACTAGACAGAGGAACCTGTGGATTTCTATTGCCGCCATCTGTGCTGTTGCGGCCATTGCTAAATAAAGGCAGAAGAAGAGCGGATGCAGAGATGCATCCGCTCTTTTTTAATGCTTCTAATCGAAATGATAAAATCAATATGTAACAGGCTATCAAAAAATCCTGTATTTATCGAATAATTGTGAAAACTGGCCTTACTATTTATATAGTTGGGGCTGATCGGGGTATGTATCTACCTGCATTGGGCCCATCGAAAACTAATGCCTCACCGCCTCCGATAAATGATAGGGTAAAAGTCGGCAACTCCTCAACGGTCAAAAGTCAAGAGGGGTATGGTGGCAAAAGGTGGCAGAAGAATACAAATTTTGTACTCTCCATGTCCCATGTCACTCACAAGTCAAGCACATGAGGATTCCCATGGCCTCTGCGTTATCCCGCTTTCAGTTCCAACGGTTAAGCACAGGTTACTCACACTTTATTGATGGCTTTCCTCAAATCCGCCAAGGTTTTATGTGTGTAAACGCCTTTCGTCACTCCCGTGCGGGCGTGTCCGAGTATCATCTTGACGGCCGTTTCATTGGCCCCTGATCTGTCGAGCATGGTGGCCAGCGTGTGGCGGCACTCATGGGGCGTGTGGTGCATGTTCAGCTCTTTTATGGCGTGGTCAAAGAGGCGGCTCTTTTCTTTTTACGGCAAAAAAACGGCAAAAATCTTATGATATTTTATAGTTTTTAATGGTAAATACGAAATGGCTGCAACCGCTGATTTTATCGGTAAATACTATTTTTATTGTAATTTGTGACGGTACACGGCATGCATAAAATAAGTTATACACTAATTGGACAGATTGTGGAATGAAAAAGGACGATATGATATAGGTTTCTTTTGTATTTTCAAAATAGAGGCCTTTTTAAGCAAAAATGAAACCGAATTTGATTAGTTGTATGATTCTTATTGTCAACTGTGTAAAAACGCGTTTAAATGGCTTTATAACGCATTTTATGGTATAATATAAACGTAAATCGTTTAATTTTTTTGAGGGCGCGGACTTTCCGCGTTCTTTTCATGGCATCTTTTTCAGATGCCGGAGCAAGGCAAAGGAGTTTTTATGGAGGATTGGAAAGAAGGTAAAATCATCTCGACGCCCCTTGAGGCGCAGATGAAAAATTCCTACATCGACTATGCGATGTCCGTCATCGTGACGCGCGCACTGCCTGATGTCAGGGATGGCTTGAAACCGGTTCACCGCCGCATCCTGTATGCGATGAATGAATCGGGCATGCTGCCGGGCAAGGCTTACAAGAAGTCCGCCCGTATCGTCGGCGATGTCCTCGGTAAGTATCACCCGCACGGCGACACAGCAGTGTATGAATCCGCTGTCCGCATGGCGCAGGATTTCTCTACCAGATATCCGCTGATCGACGGCCACGGCAACTTCGGTTCTGTCGACGGCGACTCCGCGGCTGCTATGCGTTATACCGAAATGCGTATGGCAAAGATCACGGTGGAAATGCTCCGCGACATTGATAAGAATACGGTCGATTTCGTACCGAACTACGATGGATCCCTGCAGGAACCAGTCGTTCTTCCGTCCAGAATTCCGAACCTTCTCGTCAATGGTTCTTACGGCATCGCTGTCGGCATGGCAACGAACATTCCGCCGCACAACTTGAATGAAGTCATCGACGGCCTCTGTGCTATGATCGACAATCCGGAAATCACGGTCGATGAGCTGATGAAGTACATCAAGGGCCCGGATTTCCCGACGGCTGCTATCATCCAGGGCCACAAGGGCATCGAAGACACGTACCGCACCGGCCGCGGCAGCATCACTGTCCGTGCCAGAACGGATATCGAAGAAATGCCGCATGGCAAGAACCGTATCGTCGTAACGGAAATTCCGTACCAGGTCAACAAGGCGCGCCTCATTGAGACAATCGCCGACCTGTCCAGACAGAAGGTCCTGGACGGCATCACGGCTCTGCGCGATGAATCCGACAGAACGGGCATGCGTATTGCTATCGAGCTCCGCGCTGACGTGAACCCGGAAATCATGCTGAACAATCTCTTCAAGCATACACAGATGCAGATCAACTTCGGTGCTATCATGCTGGCGCTCGTTGACGGACATCCGCGTATCCTGAATCTGCGCCAGATCCTGTACTACTACCTGAAGCATCAGGAAGAAGTCGTCACCAGAAGAACGCAGTATGAACTGGACAAGGCAAAGGCCAAAGCCCACATTTTGGAAGGCTTGCTGATCGCTCTTGATCATATCGATGAAGTCATCCGTACGATCAGAGAGTCCCGCACGGACGACATCGCAAGAGCTTCCCTGATGGAAAAATTCGGCCTTTCTGAAAAACAGGCTACCGCGATCCTCGATATGCGTCTCAGAAGACTGACCGGTCTGGAACGCGACAAGCTGGAACAGGATTATAAGGATGTGTTGGAAACGATTGATTACCTGACCGATCTCCTCTCCAGCCGTGACAAGCTGATGGGCGTAGTCAAGGATGAACTCCTCGATGAGAAGAAGAACTTCGGCGATGAACGCCGTACGGAAATCGCTGAAGCTTCGAACGATTTCACGATGACCGATCTCATCCCGGATGAACCGATGACGATTACGCTGACAAAGCAGAACTATATCAAACGCATGGATTCCGCTGATATCCGCGTCCAGAGAAAGGGCGGCCGCGGCGTATCCGGCATGAAGATGAAGGATGAGGACTATGTCTGGAAGCTCCTCAGCACCTCCACTCATAACAGGATCCTCCTCTTCACGAACAAGGGCAAAGTCTACATGAAGACAGCCGTCGAATTCCCGAAGTCGGGCAGAACGGCAAGAGGCAGCGCTCTCATCAACTTCATCCCGGGTCTTGCTCCGGATGAAAGGGTGACCGAGCTCCTCGATATCGATGCAGGCGATAAGGATATGAAGTACCTGCTCATGGTCACGAAGAAGGGCTATATCAAGAAGACGGAAATTTCCGAATACAAGAACATCAACAAGAACGGCCTGATCGCTGTCCGTCTGAATGATGGCGACCGTCTCGTCACTGTCCTTGCTGTCAAGGGTGATGAGGAAATCATCATCGGCACCCGTCAGGGCATGGCTATCCGCTTCTCCATCGGAGACGATGAAGTCCGCACGATGGGCCGCGCTACCGCAGGTGTCCATGCAATCCGCCTCTCTGATGACGACGGCGAGCTCGACGAAGTCGTAGGCGCAGTTCTTGCTACGGATAAGGATATCTTCACGATTTCCGCTGACGGCAATGCGAAGAGAAACAAGTCCTCCGCATACCATCTCCAGGGAAGAAACGGACGCGGTGTCCGCAACTTCAAGAAGGGGTACGAAGTCGTCGCTCTCGTAGCCGCTGATGACAATGATGAACTCGTCGGTGTATCCGAACAGGGCATCACCATCAAGACAAAGGCCAGTCAGATCTCCAGCAAGAAGGCAAGAGCCGGCCAGGGCGTCATCCTCCAGAGACTGGAAGACGGCGACCGCATCGCATCGATCGATGTCATTTCCAGCGATGACGACGTCGATGAAGACGAAGAATAATCTTTTCATATAGTATAAAGAGACAGATGTGAGATACTGCAAATGGTATTTCACATCTGTTTTTTTATTGTCATTGCTGCCTTGTCAGCTGTCTTTTGCCGTTTGTCCTTCTCATTTAAAAAATATTTAGGAAAATTTTCATAAAAATGCGCTTCTGGAAATGCCCATAAAAAGGGAAGAAATGAGGTCTCATGTTTCATTTTCTTCGATATAACAGGCCTTCCGGGGCATGCATTTCCGCCACGCCCGATTCTATCGGGAACTTGATAGTTCTTATGCATAACTACCATATATAGGATGCAATTAATGAATTTGACACCATATAAAGTATTTGGTACTATAGTCATGCACTAAGAAATACATATCCCAGACACCCGGGCGTCTGGTCAGAAACATCTGAAATTATCTTATAAAAAATATCCATTAAAGTGGGGGATCGTTATGAATCACTGGTACGATAATGAAATCAGCCAAGGCATCTTGAGAGAGAAGTATTATCACAAGGGTGAAACAAACCCTGAACAGTTCATGGACCGCGTCAGTTCTATTTTTGATGATGACCTGCGTCCAAGAGTGAGAGGATATCTGGAAGAAGCTTCCTTCTGTCCGGCAGGCCGCGCTCTCTATGCTGCAGGCTCCAAGGGCAAGTTCAAAGTTTCCCTTTCCAACTGCTATATCCTTCCTTCTCCGAAGGATGATCTGGAATCGATCTTCAAGTCCAACTACGAGATCGCCCGCATTTTCTCTTACGGCGGCGGCATCGGCATCAACATTTCCGGCCTTCGTCCAAAGGGCAGTGAAGTAAGAAACGTTGCAAGAACTTCTACAGGCGCTGTTTCCTTCATGAAGATTTTCAACGTGACTGGCGAAGTCATCAGCCAGAACGGCAGAAGAGGCGCTATGATGGTCGGACTGAACTGCGATCATCCGGACATCTATGAATTCCTGCATATCAAACAGAATGAAGAAAAGCTGTCTTCTATGAACATTTCCATCCTCTTCACGGATGAATTCATGGAAGCTGTCAAGAATGATACAGACTACACTCTCCGCTACCATGTAGAATCCACCGGCGAAAATATCGAACGCGTCATCCGCGCAAGAGATTTCTTCATGGAATTCTGCGAAACCCAGTGGGACTGGGGTGATCCGGGCGCGCTTTTCTCTGACCGCCTGAATGATTACCATCTGCTGGCCGGCTATCCGGAATACAAGATTGAAATCACCAACCCATGCGGCGAATTCGGCGGCAATGCTTACAACGCATGCAACCTGGCAAGCATCAATCTCTACAGCATGATCGATGACAAGTTCAGCGATGAACCGAAGCTGAATGAAGAAAAATTCCGTCAGACTGTTTATGACGGCATCGCAGCTCTCGATGAAATTGTTTCCTATGGCTATGACATTCAACCGCTCGATGAAAACAGAACCTGCATCGACGACTGGAGATCCCTGGGACTTGGCCTCTTCGGCGTAGCAGATGCTCTCGTTGCCATGAAACTGAAATATGGCAGCGAAAAGGCAAATGCATTCATGGGCGAAGTCATGAAGATGATGCTCCTGACAGCTCTCCGCTCTTCCTGCGACAGAGCCAAGAAGCTCGGCACCTTCGGCAAGTACCGCTGGGAAGCTACCAAGCAGTCCCCAGTCATGGATCTTGTGAAGGAACTGGATCCGGAGCTGTATGAAGACATTCATCAGCATGGCCTCAGAAACGGCACACTGCTTGCCATTGCTCCTACCGGCACCATCTCCCTCCTGATGGGCAGCTATTCTGGTGGATGCGAACCGCTCTACAAGATTTCCTACGAAAGAACCACGCATAAGATGGAAGATGTACACGGCAGCTTCCGCGTCTATGCGCACAGCGTCAAGGACCTCCTTGAATACCACAACCTTCCGCTCAACCTGACCGATGAAGAAATCATCGAACGTTTCCCGTGGATCGTAGAAAGCCATGAAGTGCCTTTCGATGACCGCGTGAAGCTCCAGGCAGTCATGCAGAAGTATGTAGACAACTCCATTTCCAGTACCGTCAACCTGAAGCACGATGCAACTCCGGAAGATATCTTCCAGATCTACATGGATGCATGGGAAAGCGGATGCAAGGGCATCACAGCATTCCGCGACGGCTGCCGCCGCGGCAACATCCTGGGCGTCGATGAAAACGCCAAGGCTGATGAAAAGAAAGCTGACGGCAAGGTAGAAAAGGTTAATTTCGAACCTAAGAAACAGGAACCGACCTGCCCGCACTGCGGATCCCACCAGATCCACGTCGAAGGCCACTGCACCACCTGCAACGAATGCGGATGGTCCACCTGCAGCCTCGTCGAAGGAGCTTGATGAATAACTAAACAAAAAAGGGGCTGTGACAAAATGGTTAATCATTTTGTTGCAGCCTCTTTTTTGCGTCTTTATTTCATCATTTTTAGCTCTGCTGTAAGCCTTTTACGTAAAAATGCGCGTAAGCCCCCTTACCCCCATAAGACTTTTAATTATATTGTCTTAGGCGGCAATCCTTATACGCATTATTTTTGTGATGTATTTCCTTAAATTATAGCCAAGTGCTACCAGGTATAACTCGGCTTTTACAGAATCTATCCCTTTTCTGACGATTCTTTTGTACCATCTGTCATGTTTCATGATTCCAAAAGTTCCTTCAGCCTGGATTGACCGGTTCATTCTTAGCAGGGCTCCATGGATGCTTTCCAGATTATCCTGAACCTCCTGGTACATGTTATTCCGTTCTCTGCTCAATGAGATTCTTTTGTTCTTCGGGGTCTTTTTACATTGCTCTGCCAGCGGGCATCCTTGGCAGTCTTCGCATTCAAATACTTCCTCCTGCCTGCCGTATAAGTTCCCTCTGACCAGATGTCTATAGATAAATTTGAAAGCCCTGTCATTTGGACAACGGATGGTTCCATTCTCATCAACTCTAAAGTTTATTGGCCGAAACGGATTGGTATGGTATTTCTTGTCTTTCGTTTCTTTCTTGTACATGGGGAATTTCATATACTTTTCCATACCGTGCTGCTCGCAATAGATGTAATTGTTGAAAGATCCATATCCTGCATCTGCCACAGGATACTTAGGATAAGCCCCATAGACTTCGTGGAATTCCTCCATCAGCGGTACGAAGCAATCCATATCTGAACGATACTGGTTAACATCAATTACGGCAATAAATTCATCGGCAACACCTATTTGGACATTGTATGCAGGCAGAAGCTGATCATTTCCCATGTAGTCCGACTTGATTCGCATGAATGTTGCATCCGTATCGGTCTTCGAATAACTGTTTCTGGAAGTACCGCATATCTGTATCTTCTCAACATATTCTTCAAGTTTTGATGTATATGCCTTAAGCTGCTCATACTTGCGTTGATGATCGGACTTGCGATGCCCGCTTCCATGAACAAAGGCCGTCTCATCAATCTGCCAGATTTCTTTTAATTTATCCAATACCAGACGCAGATAGTCCGGAGCGTATTCTGTATTGATGTTTACACTCATATGGTCATACTTAAGATCATCATTGAGTAACTCAAAAAGGCTGGTAATCTTGGCAAAAAGCTTGTAGCGGGATTTTTCAGCGGATTTCTTCCATACCCAGCTGTATTTATTTGCGTTCGCTTCAAACTTGGAACCGTCAATATATATATGCTGCAAATCCACGTTGAGTTTGCCGCAGAGTTCTTTCGTAATTGAATAAAAGATATCCTTGAGAGAATACTTAAGAAAGCCCTTCACGAAATGACAGAATGTCCGATAGGATGGGGCTTCATAATTCATCAGGTACATATATCTGATATTAACCCTGCAATTATCTTCAAGTTTTCTAAAAGAGCAATATCCTTCTTCTGCGAAACCATAGATGATCGTTTTCAGCATGTTGACGGGATTATACCTGGGTCTGCCAGCGCCACGCGTCGGTATGTAACGAAGGTACTTTTTAAGATCGATTTCCTCCATAAATCTGTCATACATTAAAACAGGATCATCGACATTGAGAATCTCAGAGGGAAACATTGGCAAAATGCCTTGTTCTGCGGTAAAATGATTGCTAGTGTTGTTATTTTTCATTGTAAAAAATTATAACACGAAAGGCTCTGCCCCGGACCAAATGATCCGGGGCAGAGCCCTTTTTGTTGGGATGAATTTTGTCACATCCCCTTTTTATATTGTCACATACGGATCAGCGGAATTATTTCAGCATCTGATCGAAATCATTATTCAGTTTCTTCTCGGACTGGCTCAGCTGGTTTTCTGTGGATGCAACCCATGCTTCGTTGTTGGCAAGGTCCTTCTTTGCCATCTCGATCATCTTATTGAGTTCAGATGGCTGCGGCCCGCCTTTGACGGCGCGGTTGTGAACGATAGCAACGGGATCCTTTGCATTCTTCCATTCTTCTGCTGTCATCGGGAAGGTCTTCGGGATGGATGGGTCTTCCTTGGCAACATCGGCTACGGATTTAGCATAGATGGTCTTGGCATCTTCATAGGAGAAGTCAGCCGGAGTGATGTTGTTGGCTCTTGCATAGGTAACGACATCAGAAGCGAAGTGGTGGCCTACGCGGAAGGGGATGCCGTATTTCTTCATGAGCTGGTCGGCAATTTCCTGCGAGCAGGTCCAGTCAAGATTCAGTTCTTCGAGCGAACGGTCCGGATGGATGACAAGGTTGTTCAGGATGCGGTCGAATTCGGAGAGGACTTTCGTTGCCTGCGGTACGATGTCCATTCTTCCACTCAGACGTCCGTCAGCCATGCCGGCAGGAATGTTGTGGGAGCGGAATGCTGCTTCGACAGACATGCCAAGGAGCGTGGAAGCGTCAGTGCGGCAGGAGTTCAGGATGCCGGGATTTCTCTTCTGCGGCATAGCGGAGGAGACATATGTATTTCCGCCGCCTTCTTTAAGAAGAATCCACGGACGCGGCTGTGCGTACTGCTGCATGATTTCTTCAATGAAGCTTGTCGTGTGGATGGCGATGGCATTCGTGATACCGCCTGTTTCAATCGGCGCTTCCTGCGGGAAAATCTGTCCTGCATCGTACGTATTGTAGGCGATGGAGTCAAAGCCGAGGTAATCGGCCATGCGGTCGCGGTCAAGCGGCCAGCCGGTGCCGTTCAGGACCATGGAGCCCATCGGAGAGCGATTGAGGCGGGCATAATATTCTCTGACACGCTGCATGTCGCGGTTGTATGCATTGGCATAAGCGATGAGGTGGTGAGCCAGGCTGTTTGGCTGGGCAGCGACGCCGTTCGTATAGTTCGGGATGATGGTGTCCTTGTTTTCTTCAGCCAGCTTGATCAGGGAACGCTGCACGTTGTCGAGCTCTTTGGCCATGGCCATGAGATGTTCTCTCTGTTCCATGATGCCGACGGTCGTCAGCATATCCTGGGAAGAACGGCCGGCATGGATCTTCGTGACTTCCGGGCCTGCTGCCTGGATGAGGTATGGTTCGAAAGCGACGACATTCGTCGGACGCGGGCCGCCCGGCTTGTTTCCTTCATCAAGGACCTTCTGGATGCCATGGGCAATGTTCTTGCCTTCAGCAGGGGTCAGGAGCCCTTCATCGGTATTGATGATATCAGAAGCTTTATTGATCTGGCCGAGCCAGTAAAAGTTGTCTCTGGGTGTCTGGTCAGCAGCAAAAATGATCGAGCCGGACATCAGCGCGCAGAGCGTGAGCGCCATCAATGATTTTTTCATAGAATCTCCTTTCAAAACAGCAGGCATGAGCCTCGATGTAAACAAAATCTGTACTTATTATAACAACGGTAGACGTGTACTAAGTCAATGAAAGTATTTATAAGAAGAGATAGAAGAAATAGTTATATATGGTAATATAATGTAATAATATATAAAACCAATATGTAAAACGACAGGGAAATTTTCCGGTGAGTTTCAGAAGATTTCCCGCTCCATTTTCGTGGCTTTTGCGGCCTTAAAAAGAAATTTCAAAAAAGATGAGGATGTAAAGTTATTTTGCTTGACATGGCACTCTCCTCCCTGTATAATGATAAACGTTATGGTGATGCTATGTCTTTAGAAAATGTAGTTCAGAACGGCGAGCTCCTTGATTGTTACGGCGAGCTCCTGACGCCAAGGCAGCGTGAATGCCTGGACTTGTATTACAATGAGAATCTCACGTTGGCTGAGATTGCGGAATATTTTCATATTTCCCGCCAGGCGGTGCATGATGCCATGCGCCATGGCGAGGAGCAGCTCCGGACGTATGAGTCCGCCCTTCATCTGGCGGAGGCAAGGATCCGGAGACAGAAAGCGGCCGAATCGCTGGAGGGTATGATCCCTGAAGCGAAGAAGAGCGAAGCGGAACCGCTGCTGCGGATTTTGACGGAATGAAGGTGACCAGATGCCATTTGAAGGTTTAGGAGATAAGCTGCAGTTGGCTTTTAAGGATCTCCGCGGGAAGGGCAAACTTTCCGAGAGTGATATCGACGCGGCGCTCCGCGAAGTCAGAAGGGCTCTTCTGGAAGCGGACGTCAATTTCAAGGTAGCGAAGGATTTCATTGCTCATGTGCGTGAAAAAGCGATGGGCGAGGAGGTCTTCGGCAGCCTGAAGCCAGACCAGACGGTTATCAAAATCGTCAGGGATGAGCTGACAGAGCTTCTGGGCGGGACCCAGAGCAAGATCACGCTCTCCTCTACGGGCATGACGGTGATCATGCTTGTCGGGCTGCAGGGCGCCGGCAAGACGACGACCGCCGGCAAGCTTGCGCTGATGTTCAAGAAGAAGGGACATCGTCCGATGCTGGCAGCCTGCGACGTATATCGTCCGGCAGCTATTAAACAGCTCGAAGTCCTTGGTGAACAGACGGATGTGCCGGTTTACCGCATGCCTCCGAATGTGGATCCTGTCCACATCGCAAGGTACGCTGTCGACACGGCTAAGTCATACAACCGCGATATCGTCATTCTCGATACCGCAGGGCGCTTAACGATCGATGAAAAGCTGATGGCCGAGCTGAGAAATATCAAGGCTGAGGTTCATCCGCAGGAGATCCTTCTGGTGCTCGACTCCATGACTGGTCAGGACGCTGTCAATACGGCAAAGGCTTTCGATGAGAGCCTGGGCATTGACGGGACCATCCTGACGAAGATGGATGGCGATGCCAGAGGCGGCGCTGCTCTTTCCATTAAGAGCGTAACGGGCAAACCGATCAAGATGATCGGCGTATCCGAAAAGCTCGACGGCGGGCTGGAAGATTTCCATCCGGACCGTATGGCAGGACGTATCCTCGATCTGGGCGATCTCGAGACTTTGATCGAAACCGCACAGAGAAATATGGATCAGGATTCGCTGAAGGATGCAGCAGGAAAGATCAGGAAGGGTGAGTTCACTCTCGATGATTTCCTGAAGCAGCTCAAGCAGATCAGAAAGCTCGGCTCTTTCCAGAGCATTCTGGGCATGATCCCGGGGATGGGCAAGTTCAAGGATCAGCTGAAGGATGTCGATCTTGACGGCAAGGAAGTCAAGCACATCGAAGCTATCATCCTTTCCATGACACCGGAGGAAAGGGCGAATGTCAAGATTCTGAACGGCAGCCGCAGAAAGCGTATCGCTGACGGCGCTGGCGTGAAGATCCAGGACGTCAACCGTATGATGAAGCAATTCCAGGAAATGCAGAAAACCATGAAGAAAATGAAGAATAAGAAGATAAATCCATCCAAGATGGGCGGCCTCGGTGGTCTCCCCGGGATGTTCCATAAATAATCGAGATCATTTCAAGGAGGTGAAATTATGTTAAAAATTCGTTTGACCCGTATGGGCGCTAAGAAGAATCCTTTCTACCGCATCATCGTCATCGACTCCAAGGAAGCTAGAAACGGCGCTCCGACCGATACCATCGGCTGGTACGATCCGGCTAAACTCGACGCTCCGGTAAAGATTGATGAAGAAAAGACTCTGTCCTGGCTTGGTAAAGGCGCTCAGCCGACCGACACTGTTCGTTCCATTCTGAGAAAGAACGGCATCCTCGCTAAGTTTGCTGAAGCAAAGAAATAAGGGGGACGCACCATGAAAGAATTAGTGGAAACACTCGTCAAGGCTCTTGTAAAGAACCCTGACGCCGTCTCTGTCACCGTAGTCGAAAAGGGCAGCCTGGAAATTTATCAGGTCCATGTTGCCCCGGAAGACATGGGCAAGGTCATCGGCAGAAAAGGACGCATTGCCAATGCGATCCGTACCGTTGTCAAGGCAGGTGCTTTGCGTGAAAACCGCAGAGTGGCTGTCGATATTATCTAAGAGGTGTCGCAATGGATGAAATGCAGATTCTTGTCCCTGTAGCCGTTAAGTCAAAGCTGACTGAACAGCTGAAGGCAACGCTCCTCGCTGAGATCGAACAGAATCTCAAGCGTGTAGACCATGATATGTCCCAGCTGGATTTCGAAGCTAATGGAAAACTGGCAGAACAGGCAAAGATTAACGTACAGGCCGTAGCACCCCTTCGTGCTCAGTACGAGGCTCAGAAGGTCCAGATGCAGCAGATGAAGGATAAATTCCTTGCTGATAAGGATCATCTCGAAAGACTCACCATCGGCGCAGAACTCAACCGTGCTCCGATGAACCGTCTGGTTACCATTCATATCGGTGACGACATGAATGAACTGCTCGACGGTGAAATCCTGGTTGAAGACGGAAAGATCGTTGAATTCCGCAACTGATATGAAACCCGATGAACTGATAGTTGTCGGCCGAATCGTAGCCCCGCATGGTGTGCGGGGTGATTTGCGTATTCTTCCCGATACGGACCGGCCGGAAATCTTCAAGACGCTCAAGCGTCTCAAAATCGGCGGGAAGTTTTATAAGCTGCTTTCGGGACGTCCGCATAAGAATGTATACATTCTTCATGTGGAAGGTGTGGACGACAGGAACATGGCCGAAACGCTGATCGACAAGATCGTCGAAGTGCCGTTTTCTGAACTGCCGGAAAGACCGGAGGGCACGTACTACTATTTCCAGCTCGTAGGGCTTGAAGTAGTGGATGAAGCGGGCTCTCACGTCGGAAAGCTCAAGGAAATCCTCGAGACCGGAGCTAACAACGTCTATGGCGTTGAAACACCGGACGGCAAGGAAATCTATCTTCCGGCCATCCCTTCATGCATCCTTAAAGTCGACCTCGACGAAGGACGCATGACAGTGGCTATGCCGGAATGGGAATAAGCGGACTCCCCCTCTCTGGGGAAGACGCTGTCTTCCCGAAATAGAGGGCGAGAATGAAAATAGATATATTATCCTTATTTCCCGAGTTCGTTCAGGCGTTCTTCGACCAAAGTATCATCAAGAGAGCGCTGGATGCGGGACGTATGGAGATGGCGGTCACGAATCCCCGTGACTATACCATGTACCGCCACCGTCAGGTGGACGATACGATCTACGGAGGCGGGGCGGGCATGCTCATGATGTGCCAGCCCATTTTTGACGCAGTGCATCATGTGCTTCCTGAGAAAGGCCCCCGCGACCGGGTGATTTTCCTGTCACCTGCGGGAAAGACTTTCAATCAGGAAAAAGCCAAGGAACTATACCGTGATTATGACCATCTGGTGCTCATCTGCGGGCACTATGAAGGCGTGGATCACAGGGTCGAGGAGTATCTGGCAGACGAACTGATTTCGATCGGAGATTACGTTCTGACCGGCGGAGAGCTGGGTGCCATGGTCATCAGCGACGCAGTGGCCCGCATGATACCGGGAGTCCTTGGAGATGCGGGAAGCGCAGCAACCGATTCGTTCTATGAACCGATTCTGGAATATCCGCAGTATACGAAACCGGCTGACTACAACGGCTGGAAGGTCCCTGAAGTGCTCCTTTCCGGGCATCACGCAAATATTGCGCGATGGAGGAGGAAAGAGGCGCTTCGCCGCACCCTCGAATGCCGTCCGGATCTTTTAAGCGGGCTCAAGATGACCGCGGAAGATAAGAAGCTGCTGGCGGAGATCAAACGCGAGAAGGAGGATCAGTGATGGCACCTGTATATATAGGACTGATACACTATCCGATTTATAACAAACATATGGAAGTAGTCACTACGGCTCTTACCAACTATGACCTTCATGATATTGCCAGAACGGCCAAGACGTATGACGTGAAACGCTATTTCATCGTGCATCCGGTGGAAGCACAGCGTGAAATGGCAAACCGCATCATGAACCACTGGAAGACCGGCGGCGGTGTGAAGTACAATGTGAACAGGAAAGAAGCTTTCGAAGAGACGGAACTGGTTCCCACCCTCGAAGAAGCGATTTCCCGCATCGAAAGCGAGACAGGCAAAAAGCCTGCCATCGTCACCACCGATGCCCGTGTGTATCCGAATACGGTCTCCTACTGTGAAATGCGCAGGAAAATCCACGAAGAAGATACACCGATTTTCATCCTTTTCGGGACAGGCTTCGGCATGACCAAGGAAATGATGAAGCAGTTCGATTACATTGTGGAACCAATTTACGGGGCAGGCACGTACAATCATCTGTGCGTACGCAGCGCCGTAGCCATCATCCTCGACCGCCTTCTGGGCGAACCCTGGTGGAATAAAAAGGAGGAATAATTTTATGTCCGGACATTCTAAGTGGGAAAACATTAAGCGCAAGAAAGGCAAAACAGACGCCATCCGCGCAAGAATCACCACTAAAATTTCCAAGGAAATTACAATCGCAGCCCGCATGGGCGGCGGTGATCCAGTCGGCAACATGCGTCTGAAACTGGCTTTGACAAAAGCTAAGCAGAACAATGTACCGAAGGAAAACATTCAGCGCGCTATCGATAAGGGCGTTGGCGCTGCCAGCGGCGCAGGCTTCGATGAAGTAACCTATGAAGGTTACGGACCCGGAGGCGCTGCTGTCATCGTCGAATGCAACACCGATAACCGCAATCGCGCTGCAGCTGATATCCGTCACGCATTCACCCATCATGGCGGTTCCGTAGGAACCCCGGGCTGCGTATCCTGGATGTTCAAGAAGAAAGGCACCATCTTCGTCAGCAAAGAAGCTGCTGATGAAGACACCGTCATGATGGTAGCACTCGATGCAGGCGCTGAAGACGTAGCAGTCAATGAAGACTCTTACGAAATCACAACCGCTCCGGAAGACTTCCTGACCGTATCCGATGCTCTTGAAAAAGAAGGCATTGCGGCAGAAGCATCCGAAGTCGCTATGGTTCCGGACAACTACGTCAAGCTGGAAGGCGATGCAGCCCAGACAATGGCCCGCCTCACCGGCGAACTGGAAGAACTCGATGATGTACAGGAAGTGTACACCAACGCAGAACTTCCGGAAGACATGGAATAATCCGCAAAGAAAGAACCGTGAAAATGATCCGTCATTTTCACGTTCTTTTTTTTATGCCGGGATTCCCAAATCGAACCGGCCGCCCGCAGCAGCCTGGCAAAGAGAAGCTGTTTCAAATCTTCCTCCCTCTATTTTGAAAATTTTCAAAATATTTTTGATGTAACTATTGACGTTACAGCTAAATGGTGGTATATTTAATGTAACAAAGATAGTTACATCAAATATTTCAAACATTCAAGGAGAAACTCAAAATGAAATTAGCAGTTGTTGCAGCAAATGGTAAAAGCGGTCGTCTTATTGTGAAGGAAGCTGTCGCACGCGGACTTGACGTTACCGCAGTCGTACGCGGAGAGAACGAGACAGAAGCTCTGCATACTTTGAAGAAGGATATCATGGATCTCACAAAAGAAGATCTGGCAGGTTTTGATGTCGTCATCGATGCTTTCGGCATCTGGGATCCGAATAAGATGGATCAGCACAGCGCGACGCTCGGCCATCTTTCTGATATCCTTTCCGGCAGCAAGACAAGACTTCTGGTCGTCGGCGGGGCAGGCAGTCTCTATGTCGATAAAGATCACAAGACCATGATTTCCGATCTCCCGGATTTCTCAGAAGCGTATCTTCCAACTGCAGTCGGCATGAAGAATTCTCTCAATGCTTTGAGAAAACGTGACGATGTCAGATGGACATATGTCAGCCCGGCTGCTGAATTCATCGCTGACGGAGAAAGAACGGGGAAATACATCCTTGCCGGCGAAGAATTCACCACCAACGAAAAGGGCGAAAGCAAGATCTCCTATGCAGACTATACGCTCGCCATGGTCGATGAAGCTGTCAGCGGCAGCCACATCCATCAGAGGATCAGCGTACTTGGAAAGTAAGACAGTAAAATAAGGAAATAAGGATGGCTGAACAAGGCCATCTTTATTTTTTAAAATCAGTAGCTAAAAATAAAAATGCATTTCGACAGATATAAAAATATTCTAAGGCAGGATCGTTGACTCGGAAATAGGGCGGTGCTATGATAAATGTAACAAGAGATGTTACAGCATCAGAAGGGGAAGGCTCCTGCTTCGTCTCTCTGGCACCTTTTCTATTTCCGGCTGGTTTCCAGTCTTTAGAATCATTTCTTATGTATTCATTGATCAAGAAAAGGAGAACATCATGAAAATCACAATTTTTGGCAAAGGCAACATGGGCAAGGCAATCGGAGACAATTTCGATGCATGCGGCAATGAAGTAGAGTATGCAGGCCGCGAGTTTATCGGTGAACTGGGCGATATCATCGTTCTGGCTGTTCCATACACGGCAGTGGACGGGATTCTCAGAAAATGGGGTCCGAAGATGAAGGATAAGGTACTCATCGACATCACCAATCCGGTTGATTTTGAAACAATGGATCATAAGCTCGTTCCGGACGGCACTTCCGCTGCTGAACTGATCCAGGAAAAAGCACCGGGCGCATTTGTCGTCAAAGCATTCAACACGAATTTCGCTAATACACTGGCTACCGGCAAGGTAGGCTTCCATGAACAGACTGTCGTTCTCATGGCTTCCGATTTCCTGAATGCAAAGGATAAGGTCGCAGAGGCTTTGACTGGCTGCCGTCTGAAACTGATGGATGCCGGCAAGCTTCGCCGCGCAAGAGAAATGGAAGCTATGGGTTTCCTGCAGATTTCCCTGGCTTCTGCCGGAAAACTGTTATGGACCAGAGGCTTTGCCATCATCGACTGATCAGGGGATTGATATCATCCACGGGACAGTGTACACTAGCAGGACATGGAGGAGGTAACTGAACATGCAGATATCCAGCCGCTTCACCATTGCTGTCCATATGCTGTGCTATATCGCACTGTTTCAGGATAAGGAGAAAGTGACCAGTGACATCATGGCAGGAAGCATTAATGCGAATCCGGTCGTGGTGAGAAGGCTGCTTTCGCAGCTCAAACAGCGCGGGATGGTCACAGTCAACCGCGGCAGCGGCGGAGCTTTTCTGGCAATGAAGCCGGAAGACATTGATTTTCTTCAGATTTACAGGACGGTGGAAACAGTGAAAAAGGAAGGTATCTTCCATTTCCACGAAAACCCGAATCCCAACTGTCCGGTGGGACGGGGGATCCATCAGGCGCTCGACTCGAAACTGATGCGTGTCCAGGAAGCTATGGCGCGCGAAATGAAGTCGATCACGCTTGCTGATGTGCTGAAGGATTTTCCAATCGAAAAATAAAAGAAAAAGAGTTGTTCATGCAATTGCATGGGCAGCTCCTTTTTGCATTTAGGACACAAATATCGCACTATTTTCGCATTTGATCAATAAGATTGTCATTTTCTTTACAAAATCGGGTTGTTAAATGATAAAAACTCATTTATAAAGCGGAGTTTATACTTTTTTAGAAAGTATATATAAGAATCACGAATTATGTTGTATACTATTCTTGTGGCAGACACTTTATATGACGGATTTATGAAATAAGCATACACATAAAACCGCTGACTGCCCGAATTCAGGAAACTGTAATAGAGTGGGAGGAGATTCAATATGTTTCGTTTTACATTACCGAGAGATATCTATGTAGGCCATGGCGCTATTGAACAGCTGTCCGTTTTAGAAGGACATAAAAAAGCTTTCATCTGCACCGGTGGTCATTCCATGCGCCGTGGTGGTTTCCTGCAGAAGACTGAGGAAGCACTGCACAAGGCTGGCATTGAAACATACACCATGGAAGGTATCGATCCAGATCCGTCCATTGAAAAAGTAAGAGAAGGCGCTAAGGCCATGGAAGAATTCGGCCCGGACGTTATCATTGCTATCGGCGGTGGTTCCCCAATCGACGCTGCTAAAGCTATGTGGGTTTTCTATGAATACCCGGAATTGACATTCGAAGAAGTACAGAAACCATTCTCCCTGCCAACTCTCCGTCAGAAAGCTATTTTCGTTGCTATTCCGTCCACATCCGGCACCGCATCTGAAGTCACTTCCTTCTCTGTTATCACGGACTACTCCACCGGCATCAAATATCCGCTGGCTGACTTCAACCTGACACCAGATCTTGCTATCCTCGACCTGGACCTGCCGCAGACAATGCCGAAGAAGCTCTGCGCTCATACTGGCATGGACGCTCTGACACATGCAACTGAAGCATATGTATCCAAATTTGCCAACGGCTTCACCGATCCGCTTGCTAAGCAGGCTGTATCCGATATTTTTGACAGCATCATCGATTCCTACAATGAAGATACCGATGCACGCGACAAGATGCACATCGCACAGTGCATGGCTGGTATGGCTTTCTCCAACGGCCTCCTCGGCATCACGCACTCCCTGGCACATAAGATCGGCGCCGTATTCCATATTCCGCATGGCTGCGCAAACGCAATCCTGATGCCGTATGTCATCCAGTTCAACAAGAAGGCATGCCTTGCCCGTTATGCTGACCTTGCACGTGTAGCAGGACTTCCGGGACACACAGACGCTCAGCTCGTTCAGTCCTATGAAGAAGCTATCCGCTGCCTGAACCGCAAGATGAATATTCCGCTGAATATCCATGACTATGGTGTTCCGGAAGAACTGTATCTGGAAAAGAAAGAAGCCATCGCTCACAACGCAGTCCTCGATGCATGCACACCAGAAAACCCGAGAGAAGTCGACGACGCTCTCATGGGCTGCATCCTCGAATGCGCTTACTATGGCAAACCGGTCAACTTCTAATCCCATTCGATGGAATAATGAACATAAAGGGGCTGTGACAAAATCCAACAAAATGCTGTTTTTGCTTTTCTTCGAACGAAGTTCGGCTTAAGGGTGTTAACCTTGCTCCGAAGGAGAAGGTCCCGGCGAAGCCGGGGAATACAGTAGTTCTCGAGCAAAGCGAGGTTTTGAGGTTTTCAGATAAAACAGATAGATAAATATGTTGGATAATCCCCCAAAATCGAATATAACAATGCAAAAGGGGCTGTGGCAAAATGAGGCTTATAGGACATTTCGTGTTGTTTTTATAGTCGATGAGCCCTGCGTTTATCGGGCTCCATCGGCATTTTAAGACTTTCAGTAATTCTTAAAGGGTGGACAAAACGTGTTGGTAAAAAGCCTCAAACCCCTGAAAAATACAGGCTAAAATGGGATTTTATCTTTTCAGTGTGAATAATCTTCTGGAAAGATTATCGTTATGAAAAATAGATGCCCTTATTGTGTCTTTATCTGCTGCTGATGCGGAAAAGTGCGCATTTGAACACAAACCTGGAAGTGCTGAGAATATGGGCGCTTTTACGCTTCCTGCTAATTGTGATGAGATGGATTACAGTGCAGCTCGGGCGTATTTCAGTATGCCCCGTATTCTGCCCTTAATACAAGCATAATATAAATTTTTACCAACACGTTTTGTCCTATAACCCCAAAATGATTACACATTTTGTCATAGCCCTTTTTTTGTCTGTAATTCGCCCGTGAAAAAATCCCTGCCGGAAGGCAGGGATTCTGGTGCGAGCGAAGGGACTCGAACCCTTATGCACGGGGCGCAGGATCCTAAATCCTGTGCGTCTACCAATTCCGCCACGCTCGCATGATATGCTTTCTATTATAAATCAGGAGAGTGAAAAAGGTCAATAGGACAGGCTTTTCCGAAGGATTTCTGCATAAGCAGTAGAAAAGAATACGAATTTTTTCTATCGAAATTGATTTATATAGAATGAGATTATGGTATAATAGGAACAGGAAGTTTTTTAGGAAAGGGTTTAAGGAACGGAGGCTTTTAAAATGAAAAAATACGTTTGCAAAGTTTGCGGCTGGATTTATGATGAAGCTTTAGGTGATCCGGACAATGGAATCGCTCCGGGAACCAAATTCGAAGACCTGCCGGCTGACTTCGTCTGCCCGCTGTGCGGTGTAGGCAAGGATGAATTCGAAGAAATCGAATAATTTTTGCTGGTGAAGAGCGGCGTCCTTACGGGCGCTGCTTTTTAGCTATCTTGATTGTCAATGATTGTTATTTTATTTCACAAAATTACTTGACAATAATTGTTAATGGCGCTATTATAATAACGTAAACAAAAGAGAGGCCGTCAAGGCCGTGATGACCTCACTCATTGTTGCCGTTCTTTCTCAACAAGTCAACACCTCGGAAAAGCCTCCTGCCAGGAGGTTTTTTCAATGCCTGAAAACAGAAGATCCAATCAAAAAAGAGGCTATAGCAAAATGATTCTTCATTCTGCTATGGCCTCTTTTACGTTCAAGTCCGCCTCCTGTGCATGGCAGAGGAGGTATCAGGATTCCGCTGGGAAGGGGAATTCATAGACTATTATCATCTTATTTTTGCGATTTGTCAATCTCAAGAAGGAGCTGCGTCCTGCTGTGGACGTGGAATTTCTTGTACAGCTCTGTCAGATGTTTCTTGATTGTAGTGAGTTCATCGGCGATTTCCTTGTTCGTCCAGCCATCCCTGACGCGGCTGATGATCAATTGTTCTCTTGGTGTCAGCGTCGTCTCCTCCAGTGCTTTTTCTGAGATCGGAGTGATTGCCATTTTCCTTGCCTGCTGCAGGAATTGGGCGTAGACAGGATCAGAAGCGAGCGGAAGGAGCAGGGGCTTCAGTATGTTGTAATGTTCAATGAAAGGCATGATGAAGTAGTCCTGCAGGGACTCATGCAGAGCGGACTTCAGGAGCGCTGATGCTTCCTGTGCTTTCCCGAAGTACTGGAGCGCACCGATGCATGCAATGGCATCGTAGCAGCGGCTCATCTGCGAAGCATTCGCTGACGGATAGGGATCCTTCGTTTCTGTCGTATGGAGGATCAGATTATACTTCTTGAGGCTCAGATTCAGCCTGTGACGGACAGACTGTCGCATCGTCCGCAGGGCATTGTACTCAGGGAGCTCATTGATGGTGTCGATCAGGCGCTCCTGCTTGGGAGACGGTTCTTCCAGAAGCGATGACATATGGATGGCAACCATATCGAGGGATGTTTTCGTCAGGTCATCAGAGATAGCAGCTTTGAGCTTCTTGTACAGCTTCTTCCAGTCCTTGAATTCATAAGCTGTTTTTCGGATGAGAGCAACGCGCGGGTAAAGGAACAGGGCTATAATGGCGCGCTGCTGCCGATCGATGGTATTCCAGGGAGACTTGAGGAAATGAAGAAGGATTTCGTCAGCTGTATCAATATTTCCCTGCATATAGTTCAGTTCGGCTTCAGCGGAAGAGTGCCAGAGTCGTCCGTCGCAGTCTTTGATGATAAGGCCGCAGATATCATAGATGCTCTGCAGTGTGTGGACATTTTCCAAAAGTGTGCCGCTCCTCCTGTAATAAAAGCCAAGCTGTCCCACGACGCCCCTGAAAATGCCCTGGAAGTAGTCGCGCGGCAGCTTCACTTCATTTTCCTTGCAGAAGGAAAGGAGTTTTCGAAGATCAGCTTCTACCATACCTGAATCAGGCAGGGAATCGAGAGCTTCCAGGAAGAGGAAGCGTGCATTTTCTTCCGATGATGGTTCCCAGTCTGCCGGGAGATTGATCATCAGGATGTCTCTTTCTTCGCGGGCATCCTGCTGCGAAGCGATCAGGTTGATAGCCAGGAGGATGAGAGCGCAGGCATTGAAATTCCTTGCTCTTTCAACAGGCGTCGCATTGCGAAGAATTTGACGAAGTTCCTGCGGAGAATGTTTGTATAGGACAGAAAGCCCGCCTTCTGAAATGATGCGGAGCGCCGTGGGATAAGCTTTCCCCTTAAGCGCCAGTGTCAGTGCATAGCCGTAATTCTTTTCATGCAGTTCCCATTTGGCTGCCCGCATGTATGCGTTCTTCTGCCAGTGCCAGGATTCAGCCTTGAATTTTCCCTGCAGGTACTCGGGGAAGACGGGATGGAAAGCGTACGTTCCTTTGGAATGCTCGTAAGCCATGAACGGATTTCTTGCCCAGTGGACGAGAAGACGCTTCATCGTCTTTGCATTCTGGCAGATGAATTCAGCCTGCGTCTTGGAGAATCTGGGGAAAAGGGAAAAAATCGTGCAGACTTCCTGCTCCTTCTTTGAGAGAGAGAGGGATGTCTGTTCAATCAGGTGGTAAAGGGTATCCTTATCCTTGGAAGAAAAGAGAGAAATATCAGGCGTGCGAAGTTTCCTGAAATTTCTGATGCCTTTGCTGATTGCGAAAAGTTCATTGTCCTTGACAGCTTCATAGGCAATAGAATGGTTCAGATAAGCGATTTCCCATTTTCCTTCAGAATTTTTGCGGAAGACAAAAGCGCAGCGCTGGTAAGCCCGCAGGTACATTTTATAGGATGGGTCTGTTTCCTCAAGAGCAGAAATCTGGACAAGCCAGAGTTTTTCATCAAGAGGATAAATCAATTCCCTTTCTTCGCTCATGTGGCAGGGAATCAGCTGGTCTTTTCCCTGACGGAAAATGCGAGCGACGGTGTCCCGGCCGACCGCATTCATTTCACGTCCGGCGCCAAGCCAGACGACATCGGGTGCAAGATGGTCTATGAGCGGTTCTATATCCATGTCCTCGATATAGGCATGAAGGATATGCCTGCCAAGGATTAGAACTTCTTCAGAGGTATCCATGAGTCCTCCTTTTTGCCATAAGTCTGGTCATTCATTGAGAGAGCAATCGTGCTCTATTCTAAAAGTGTATACTAAGGTATACTACCTAAGTACTTTTTCTCTTTATATACTATAAATGGAAAACTAGGCTTTGTCTACAAATTATATGTTTTGTATGACTAAAAAGTTTTAGTACTTATCAAAAAATCAATTGGAGGAGTGATTTTTTACGATAAGTCAAGTGGGGGGACGGAGGATGCGGCAATAAAAAAAGATGATCTCTGGAAGTGGATCATCTTTTTTTATTGTATTGATTGTATGAACTGCAGGAAAAAACCGCCCTGGCCTGGGCGGTTTCAATGTTTCAATTATTTTGCAGCTGCTGCATCATCAATGACAGCGGTGCAGTGCGGGCAGCGGGTAGCATCGTCAGCGATAGCTTCGCGGCAGAACGGGCACTTGCGGACTTCCTTGGCCGGAGCCTTCGGGAAGAAGTGATTCATCTGCTTGATGATGAGGAAAATAACGAATGCAACGATCAGGAAGTCAATGACGGAATTAATGAATTCGCCATAAGCGATGACCGGAACGCCAAGTTCCTTTGCTTCTGCTACGGTGGAAACCGGAATCGAGCTCAGCGGGATGAAGAGATTGGAGAAATCAATCCCTCCCAGAAGATAGCCGATTGGCGGCATAATCACGTTTGTCACCAAGGACGAAACGATTTTCCCGAAAGCGGCACCAATAACAACGCCGACAGCCATATCGACTACATTGCCGCGGAGTGCGAACTCCTTAAATTCTTTGAGCATACCCATGAGGGAAACATCTCCTTTCACTCTTCTAGAGCGCATTGATATTGTTAAATTTATTGTAGCATACTTTTTTACAACATAGTAATAGAAAAATTGAAAAAATTCGAACAAGTTTTTAGTTATTTTTATGAAGTACAATAAAAAACGCATAAGTTGACAAATTTTCAACACGAAAGTTATTATTTATTAGAAAATAATGTGAATGAGGGTGGAGGGCAATGGATAAATCAGGATAAGATGTCTTGTAAAACCGCCTCAAAAGGTTGAAACGATTTATTGTAACTTATGAATCACGCAATCCATAAATGCATATCCATAAAAATGCATCAATTCATATTGAACACTAAATATTATTTTCATATATATTATTTATTAAAATGGAAATTAATACCAATTTATCACAGGCTATTGAATTTAGCGTTTTGAGTGGGTAAAATGTGAACATAAGCCGTGCACAAAAGGAGTGAAAGATCAACCGGTGCACAGCAGGCCGTCCGGAGGAATGGACGGCTCTGCCTTTTGTTGATCACGAGGGAGGACTCTATGAAACATATACGCAAAGTATTGGTAGCAAACAGAGGCGAAATCGCCATTCGAGCGTTCCGAGCCTGCAGGGAACTTGGCATCCGCACGGTAGCCATTTATTCCAAGGAAGATATTCTGTCCCTGCACAGAAACCGCGCTGATGAAGCATACCTGGTAGGCGCTGGCGATAAGCCGGTCGATGCTTACCTGGATATTGAAGATATCATCCGCATCTGCAAGGAACACAATGTAGATGCTGTCCATCCGGGCTACGGCTTCCTTGCTGAAAATGCGAAACTGGCTCAGCGCTGCGAAGAAGAAGGCATTACATTCATCGGACCGCACGTAGAACACCTCATCATGTTCGGCGACAAGGTCAATGCCCGCATCCAGGCTGAAAAAGCAGGCATCCCGATGATTCCGGGTACCAAGGGCGCTGTCCATGATTTCTCTGAAGTCAAGGAATTTGCTGAGAAGTACGGTCTGCCTGTCATGATCAAAGCTGTCAATGGCGGCGGCGGACGCGGCATGCGTAATGTCGACAGGATGGAAGATCTGGAAGAAGCGTACAACCGCGCTCGTTCCGAAGCGAAGATGGCATTCGGTGATGATGAAGTCTATGTAGAAAAATGCATCATGAACCCGAAGCACATCGAAGTCCAGATTCTTGGTGATGAACACGGCCATGTCGTTCATCTTTTCGAAAGAGACTGCTCCATCCAGCGCCGTCATCAGAAGGTCATTGAAATGGCTCCTGCATGGTCTCTTCCGCAGAGCCTGCGCGACAAGATCAATGAAGCAGCTGTCAAACTGATGAAGAATGTCAATTATGTCAATGCAGGCACTGTTGAATTCCTCGTCGACCAGGATGAAAAGCATTTCTACTTCATCGAAGTCAATCCGCGTGTACAGGTAGAACATACCGTCACTGAAATGATCACGGACGTCGATATCGTAAAGACACAGATCCTGATTGCAGAAGGCTACTCTCTGGAAAGTCCGGAAATCGGCATCGGCAAGCAGAGTGAAATCTGGTTCAAGGGCGTTGCCATCCAGTGTCGTATTACGACCGAAGATCCGCAGAACAACTTCATGCCGGACACAGGCAAGATCATTGCATACCGTTCCGGCGGCGGCCCGGGCATCCGTCTCGATGCCGGCACCGCATATACAGGCGCAGTCATTACGCCGTATTATGATTCCCTCCTCGTAAAAGTCACCGCGCATTCCCTCCATGCAAAGGACACGATTCACAAAATGCTCCGCTGCCTGGATGAATTCCGCATTTCAGGCGTCAAGACAAATATTTACTTCCTGCAGAATATGCTCCGTACCCGCGATTTCCAGGAAGGTCTCTGCGACGTCAACTACATCGACAGAAACCCATGGCTGCTGCAGGAACCGGATACCGTTTCCGACAGAGGCACAAGACTTCTGACCTACATCGGCGATATCACGGTCAATGGCTATGCAGGCGCAGGCCATCAGGACAAACCGGACTTCGCTCCTGCTCCGGTGCTCGATGCTTCTCATGAAACTGCACCGAAGGGCACCCGCCAGCTCCTTGATGAACTGGGACCGGAAAAATTCGCTAAATGGGTCATGGACCGCAAGGAAGTCATGTTCATGGATACCACCTACAGAGATGCGCACCAGTCTCTGCTCGCTACCCGCGTAAGAACGCATGATATCATGAACGCCATCCATTACACCGCTGTCCATGTACCGCAGCTTTTCTCCTTTGAAAACTGGGGCGGCGCTACATTCGACGTAGCTTACCGTTTCCTCGATGAAAGCCCTTGGGACAGACTGCGCCAGATGAGAGAAGCAGCTCCGAACATTCTCTTCCAGATGCTGATACGCGGCGCCAACACGGTCGGATATACGAACTATCCGGAAAATGTTGTCCGTCACTTCATCGACCAGGCTGCTGATGCAGGCGTCGACGTATTCCGCGTATTCGACTGCCTGAACCAACTGAACCACATGACCGTCTCCATCGATGAAGTCAGAAAGAAAGGCAAGCTCGCAGAAGCATGCTTCTGCTACACCGGCGATATCATGGATCCGAACCGTCAGAAGTACTCCCTGAAGTACTATACGGATCTCGCCAAGGAAATGGAAAAAGCCGGCGCAAACATCATTGCTATCAAAGATATGGCAGGCCTCCTCAAACCGGAAGCTTCTTATGCCCTGATTTCCGCACTGAAGGATGCAGTAGACCTTCCGATCCACCTCCACAGCCATGAAGGCGGCGGATGCACGCTCTACTCTTATGCAAAGGCCGTCGATGCCGGCGTAGATATCGTCGACGTCGCAACAGGCGCTCTTTCCGGCGGCACAAGCCAGCCGTCCATGACATCCATGTACTATGCGCTGCAGGATAACCCGCGCCAGCCGCACCTGGATATCGATGCACTCGAAACCATCGATCGTTACTGGCAGGGAGTACGCCCGTACTATGCAGGCGTCGATTCCAAGATGTGCAGCCCGAACACCACACTCTACCAGCATGAAATGCCTGGCGGACAGTTCAGCAACCTGCGCCAGCAGGCAACCGCTGTAGGCCTCGGCGAACGCTGGCCGGAAGTCTGCCGCATGTATGCAAGAGTCAACATGCTCTTCGGCGATATCATCAAAGTTACACCGTCCTCCAAAGTTGTCGGCGATATGACACTCTTCATGGTTCAGAACAACCTGACCGAAGAAGACATCTATGAAAAGGGCGCAGCACTCGATTTCCCGCAGTCCGTTGTTGATTTCTTCGACGGCAAGCTCGGCATTCCGTACGGCGGATTCCCGGAAAAACTCCAGAACATCATCCTTCGCGGAGCCAAACCGCACCTTGAAAGCCATCCGGCTGATGTAGACTTCGAAAAAGTCAAATTTGAAATGAAGGAAAAACGCCTCCCGACCAGGGAAGAAGACGTATCCTCCTACTGCATCTACCCGAAAGTATTCTCCGACTACATGGAACGTTACCATAAGTACGGCGACCTCTCCATCCTCGACACACCGACATTCTTCTTCGGCATGAAACCGGGCGAAGAAATCTGCGTCAACGTCGAAGAAGGCAAGATGCTGCTCCTCCGTCTGAACAACATCACAAAACCGGACGCAGAAGGCAACCGCGAGCTCCAGTTCGAACTGAACGGCATGCCGCGCGAAATCAAGATCCACGACAAGCACGTCGCAGAAGCAAGCGCTTCCTCCCAGAAAGCCGATAAGGATGTTCCAGGCGAAGTAGGCGCAACCCTCTCCGGCTCCGTCGTCAAACTCCTCGTTGAAAAAGGCGCCTCCGTCAAGAAAGGCGACCCGATCGTTGTTACCGAAGCCATGAAGATGGAAACCACCATCACCGCTCCGATCGACGGCATCATCAGCGAAATCCGTGTCAAAGCAGGCCAGAGAATCGAATCCGGCGATCTGCTCATGATTATTGAATAAGAATAAACATTCAAGTGAAAAGGCTGTGAAATGCAATTACGCATCTCGCAGCCTTTTTGTTATGGCTATAAGTATATAAGAATAAAGGAAGCAATCGCCGTGAAGAATAGAAATGAAAAAGAAAGGTGTGAAGACAGAAGAGCGAACACGGATCCGCATCGCTTATATCTTTTACTATTTATAATGCCAAAAAGGAGGGCATGAGCTCTTTTGAAAGAGGGGATGTCTTTTTATATTTCCTCCATCATTTTTCTTTGGAAATGCCGGTTCAAAGTCAATATAGTATCTTGCGTTTTGACAGTTTGAATGCTAAAATGAGCTAGAACATTTCAAATTGAATTTGTCAAGAGAAAATTAAGTATAAAGATAAATGGCGGATTGTATAATTAAGTTGAACACTTAAAAATCCATAGCGAACCCTTGTGGTAAAATGTAGTTACACAAAAAACACAACCACAAAGGAGAATCGCTATGGATCAAAATCATTTTACCACGGATACGTTACGCAAAAAAGGGGCTCATTTAACTTTTGAGGAACGAGTCATTATCCAAACGCGTCTCCGCGACAAGCAATCGTATCGGAGCATAGCCCGTGAGATTGGGTGCTGTGTCAATACGGTACGCAACGAGGTGAAGCGTGGCAAGGTTCTTTGCTATAACGGCAAGGTGGAACGCTATCGCGCAGCAGACGGGCAAAGCACCTATGAGGCGCATCGCGAAAACTGTGGTCGCAAATGCGACGCCATAGCAAAGGGAGCATTCCTCGACTATGTGCAGAAGAGACTTCAGGAACATCACTGGTCGCTCGATGCCTGCTTTGGCAGGGCACTGGTTACGGGAGAATTTCAACGTGGCGAGATGGTCTGTACGAAAACCCTGTACAACTATGTCACGCTGGGGCTCCTAGGAAAAATCAAGAGTATTGACCTGCCCTTGCGCGTCAAGCGAAAAAACGCCAGGAAGCGGGTTCGTGAGCGTAAGAAGAAGTTCGGACGCAGTATAGATGAGCGCGATCCTTCTGTGGATGAGCGTCAGGATTTCGGGCATTGGGAGTGTGACCTTGTACTGGGATCTCGCTCAAAGGACGAAGTACTGCTGACTCTGGTTGAGCGCAAGACACGCTGTTCCCTCATCAGAAAACTGCCCAACAAGGAAAGTGCCTCTGTAATAGCAGCCTTCAGAAAATTGAAGGATGGAATGTTCCGCGGCTGTTTCAGCCGAGTGTTCCTCAGCATTACGACAGACAATGGCAGTGAGTTTTCCAGCCTGTCGGAGCTAGAGAAACTAAGTCACACACGGATCTATTATGCGCATCCGTACTGCTCCGGCGACAAAGGTACGAATGAGAATCACAACGGCTTATTCCGTCGATTTCTTCCCAAAGGGAAGAAAATCCAGGATTACCCAGTGGAACACATTTCCAGAGTAGAGTGCTGGGCCAACACCCTGCCAAGAAAAATACTCGGCTATAAGACACCCGAGGAGTGCTTTAGGGAAGAAATGCTTGCAGCACTTACTGCATAAAGGTTCGCCGGGTGTTCAACTTATTATTGCAATTCGGGTATAAAGATAAATTCAATAGCAAGAAAAAACATTTTTATAAAAGAAAATAATTTAAGCTCATTATTCAAGTTTTCTCGATACTATTTAAGAATCGAAAGGTTGCAATTTTATGTCTTTTATAGTAAAATTTAACTTTGCAACGGTTCTTATTTGTATATAGTAAATAGTCAAGAGTCTTATAGGAGAATAGCAAGGTACATGAATTTCTGTGGCCCTTGCTTATTTTTTCCGAATAAGCGCGAATTGAGTGTTTGAAATGAAAGGGTGAGGCGAGGAATGCCCAAAAGCAAGATGTTCAGACCTGTGCAGGTTGGCAAGAAGAAGAGATACACCTATGCCAGATCGCAGGAAGTCCTGAAGATGCCACATTTGCTCGATCTGCAGACAAAGTCCTATGAATGGTTCTGCAGAGAGGGTCTCAAAGATGTATTTGCAGATATCTCCCCGATTGAGGATAGTGCACACAAGTGGGCACTTCATTTCGGCGATTATTATTTCGGTCAGGGCAAATACAATATTGAGCAGTGCAAGGCGAAAGATGTGAACTATTCTGCACCTCTGTACGTCAAGGTCCGTCTGGAAAACAAAGAAACCGGCGAATTGAAGGAACATGATCTGTTCATGGGGGATTTCCCAGTCATGACGGATACGGGCACGTTTATCATCAACGGTGCGGAACGTGTAATCGTCTCCCAGCTCGTCCGTTCCCCGGGCGTCTACTACAAGAAGGAAAGAGATGCCTTTGATAAGGAAATCTATTCCGCACAGCTGATCCCGAACCGCGGTGCCTGGATTGAACTTGAATCGGATCCGTCTGGTTCTCTTTCCGTTCGTATCGACCGCAACCGCAAGATGCCGGTTACTGTCCTGATCCGTGTTCTCGGATACTCCACCAATGAAGAAATCCTTGAATTATTCGATCACGACATCCACATCGAAAAGACGCTGGAAAAAGACAGCACAACGGACAGAAAGTCCGCTCTGATTGAAATTTACCACAAGCTTCGCCCGGGCGAACCGGCAACAGAAGAAAGCGGCGCTACACTGCTGCACAATTTCTTCTTTGACCCGCGGCGCTATGATCTGGCTAAGGTTGGCCGTTACAAGCTGAACAAGAAGCTGTCCTGGAGAAACCGTCTCCTCGGCCACAAGACTGAAGGCCCGATCGTCAACATGGAAACCGGCGAAGTCGTCATTGAAGCAAACAGCATCATTGATGATGAAGCTATTGCAAAAATTGAAGAAAGCGGAGTATTCAACGGCAACGGCCAGGTTGAAATCATGACCCAGAAGGATGACGGAACACCGGTCAAGGTGATCTGCTCTTCCGGCAACCGTGAAGATAACTTCCGTACACTGGAAAACTGCGACATCATCGCATGCATCGATTACCTGCTGAACATGATGCAGGGCTATGGCAAGAGCGATGATATCGACCATCTCGGCAACCGCCGCGTACGCTGCGTAGGCGAACTGCTGCAGAACCAGTTCCGCATCGGCCTGACCCGTATGGAAAGAGTCGTTCGTGAAAGAATGACCACCCAGGATCAGGACAAGATGACCCCGCAGGCTCTTGTCAACATCCGTCCTGTTGTTGCAGCTATCAAGGAATTCTTCGGAAGTTCCCAGCTGTCCCAGTTCATGGACCAGACTAACCCGCTGGCAGAACTGACTCATAAACGCCGTCTGTCCGCATTGGGACCTGGCGGTCTGTCCCGTGAACGCGCAGGGTTCGAAGTCCGCGACGTTCATTATTCCCACTATGGACGCATGTGCCCGGTAGAAACGCCTGAAGGCCCGAACATCGGTCTGATTTCCTCGCTGTCCAACTACGGGATCATCAATAAATACGGCCTGATCGAAACGCCGTACCGTCAGATCGTTGATGGAAAGGTTACGAACGAATGCAAGTACGTAACCGCTGATATCGAAGAAGACAAGATCATCGCGCAGGCCAGTGAACCGCTGGATGCAGAAGGTTATTTCGTTCATAAGAACGTAGCCAGCCGCCGCGGCGCTGACGTGCTCGAAGCTGAACCAGACGAAGTCGACTTGATGGACGTATCCCCGAAACAGGTCGTTTCCATCGGCACATCCCTGATTCCATTCCTCGAACATGATGATACGAACCGCGCACTGATGGGTGCTAACATGCAGCGTCAGGCAGTTCCGCTGCTCCGTCCGGAAGCTCCGCTCGTCGGAACCGGTATGGAATGGGTAGCCGGCCAGGACTCCGGTGTCTGCATCCTCGCCAAGAGAGGCGGCACTGTTGAAAGAGTCACCGGTCGTCAGATCATTGTCCGCGCTGACAATGGCGAGCTCGATACCTACGATCTCATTAAATTCATGCGTTCCAACCAGTCCACCTGCATCAACCAGCGTCCGGTAGTATTCAAGGGCGACCGTGTTGAAGTTGGTTCCACACTGGCTGACGGCATGGCAACAGACGGCGGCGAACTGGCCCTCGGCCACAACGTGCTCGTTGCGTTCGTATCCTGGGAAGGGTACAACCACGAAGACGCCGTTCTGATCTCCGAACGTCTCTGCAAGGACGATCTCTACACCTCCATCCATATTGAAGAATACGAATGCGATGCAAGAGACACCAAGCTGGGCGCAGAAGAAATTACCCGCCAGCTGTCTTCTGTTTCTGAAGACGCTGTCAAATACCTCGACGAAAACGGCATCATCATGATCGGTGCTGATGTTCGTCCTGGCGATATTCTGGTCGGCAAGGTCACCCCGAAGGGCGAAACCGAACTGACTCCTGAAGAAAGACTCCTCCGCGCTATTTTCGGCGACAAGGAAAGAGAAGTCCGCGATACATCCCTGCGTGTTCCGCATGGTGAATTCGGCAAGGTTGTCGATGTCAAAGTCTTTACCCGTGAAAACGGCGATGAACTGGCTCCTGGCGTCAACAAGCTCGTCCGCGTATACATTGCTCAGAAACGTAAGATCCGTGAAGGCGACAAGATGGCCGGCCGTCACGGCAACAAGTGCGTATGCTCCAGAATTCTTCCAGTCGAAGATATGCCGTTCACACCAGACGGTCGTCCTGTCGACCTGGTTCTGAACCCGCTGGGCGTACCATCCCGAATGAACATCGGACAGATTCTGGAAATCCACCTGTCCTGGGCCTGCCACATGCTCGGCGAAGAAATTCACGAAGCACTGAAGGATCCGGCTCAGTACAAGATCATGGAACAGCGTCTGCGCGACTGCGGATATGATTTCGATCAGTATGGCATGCCTGAACCGACCGAATCCGGTATCCATATCGCAACCCCGGTATTCGACGGCTGCCGCGATGAAGACCTCGCAGCAACACTGAAAGCAGCTGGCCTGCCGGCTAATGCAAAGACTGATCTTTATGACGGCCGTACCGGTGAAAAACTGGACAACCAGGTCACCATCGGCTGGAAATACATGCTGAAGCTCCATCACCTCGTTGATGACAAGATTCATGCTCGTTCCACTGGTCCATACTCCCTCGTTACCCAGCAGCCACTGGGCGGCAAGGCTCAGTTCGGCGGCCAGCGCTTCGGCGAAATGGAAGTCTGGGCACTCGAAGCTTACGGCGCAGCTTACACACTGCAGGAAATCCTGACCGTCAAGTCCGATGATGTCATCGGCCGTGTCAAGGCATATGAAAAGATCTTCAAGGGCGAAGACATCCCGAGCCCGGGCGTTCCGGAATCCTTCAAGGTTCTCATGAAAGAACTTCAGTCCATCGGCCTGGATGTCCGCATCCTGAACGAAAATGGCGACGAAGTCGTTCTGAAGGAACTCGACGAAGAAGATATGGAACAGGGTTACGGCGGCGGAGAACGCTGGCACAGAGATGAAGTCAAGGAAGCTATGGAAGGCGACACTGCTGTCACCGAATCCAGAAATGCCATGGAATCTTCCATGACGGGCGCTCCGGCTGAATCCCTCCATGATGATGTAGCATCCTTCAACGATGCCCTTGAAGCTGAAGTCACAGCTCCCGCTTATGAAGAAGCAGGATTTAATGAAGAAGAACTCAATGGCGATTCCGGTCACGACGATGACCGTGACGAATAAGTCCGGAAAGGAGCGGTACACAATTGTTAGATGTAAACGAATTTGATTCCATGAAAATCGGCATCGCTTCTCCGGAAAAGATCCTCGAATGGTCCCACGGCGAAGTAACGAAACCGGAAACGATTAACTACAGAACCCTGAAGGCTGAAACCGATGGTCTCTTCTGCGAGAAAATTTTCGGACCGACAAAGGATTGGGAATGCAAATGCGGCAAATATAAGAAGATGCGTTATAAAGGCACCATCTGCGACAAGTGCGGTGTCGAAGTAACGAGCTCCAAGGTTCGCCGTGAAAGAATGGGCCACATTGCCCTGGCATGCCCCGTTTCTCATATCTGGTATTTCAAGGGTACCCCGTCCCGTATCGGATTGATCCTTGAAATCGCTCCGCGTCAGCTGGAAAGAGTTCTCTATTTCGCAGCTTACATCGTCCTGGATCCGGGAGACACCAACCTCTCCAAGAAACAGGTCCTGAACGAAACTGAATACCAGACTGCCGTTGCTACTTACGGCAAAGGCTCATTCAAGGCTCAGATGGGCGCTGAAGCTATCCAGTACCTTCTGAAGGAACTGGATCTGCCGGCTCTCGAAAAAGCCCTGAAGAAGGAAATCGAAGAAGGCAGCGGCCAGCGCAAGGTAAAATGCATCCGCCGTCTGGAAGAAGTCGAAGCATTCCTTCATTCCGGCAACAAGCCTGAATGGATGATCCTGACCGTTCTTCCGGTCATTCCTCCGGATCTGCGCCCGATGGTTCAGCTCGATGGCGGCCGTTTCGCTACCTCCGACCTGAATGATCTCTACCGCAGAGTCATCAACAGAAACAACCGTCTGAAGAGACTTCTGGAACTCGGTGCTCCGGAAATCATCATCAGAAACGAAAAGCGTATGCTGCAGGAAGCAGTCGATGCGCTGATCGATAACGGCCGCCGCGGCAGAGCCGTATCCGGCCCGGGAAACAGACCGCTGAAATCCCTCTCCGATATGCTGAAGGGCAAACAGGGCCGTTTCCGTCAGAACCTGCTTGGTAAACGTGTCGACTATTCCGGACGTTCCGTTATCGTCGTAGGTCCTGAACTGAAAATGTACCAGTGCGGTCTGCCGAAGGAAATGGCAATCGAACTCTTCAAGCCATTCATCATGCATGAACTGATCAAGAGAGGCATCGTCATCAACCTGAAAGCTGCCCGCAAGAAAGTCGACAAGCTCGCTCCTGAAGTCTGGGATGTCCTTGGCGACGTTATCAAGGAACACCCGGTTCTCCTGAACCGCGCTCCTACACTTCACAGACTCGGTATCCAGGCATTTGAACCGATCCTCTGGGAAGGCCGTGCAATCAAACTGCATCCGCTCGTATGTCCGGGCTACAACGCCGACTTCGACGGTGACCAGATGGCATGCCATCTGCCGCTGTCCGTAGAAGCACAGGCCGAAGCAAGAACGCTGATGCTTTCCATCAATAACATCCTTTCGACAAAAGACGGCAAGCCGGTTGCTATTCCTTCTCAGGATATGATCCTCGGATCCTATTACCTGACCATCGTGGAAACAGCAGCAGACAACAAAGTCGACTTCACGCCGGAAGAAAAAGCTGCTCATCCGGATGCTTCCTTCGATCCTGCCAAGGAATGGAAGAAGGCTGAAGATGAGATGGATACCTCCCATCTGCATGCTTACACTGGTTATGACGAAGTCATGCTGGCTTATGCACTGCACGAAATCCGCATCCATGATTTCATCAAAGTTCACATCCCGAAGGAAGACCGTCCGGACGGATTCAACGATGATGATTCCGATCTTGTCATTTCTACCCCGGGCCGCCTGATTTTCAACTATGCGATCCCGAGAGAACTCCGTTATTTCTACAAGCGTCATGAAAAGAGAGTCGACGAAAACGGCAATGTCACCGAAGTTGTCAACAACGGCCTCGGCGTCACCATCGGCAAGAAGCAGATGGGCAAGCTCGTCAACGACTGCTTCAAGAAGCTCGGCTTCAAGGCAACCGGCGATCTGCTTGACTCCGTCAAGTCCCTCGGCTTCCATTACGCTCTCGTATCCGGTATTTCCATCGGCATCTACGACGTAGCCGTTCCGCCTGAAAAGGATGGAATCCTCGAAGACGGCGATGAAAAGGTAGAACAGATCAAGAGATACTTCAGACGCGGCCTCATGACCGACGACGAAAGATACAGAAGAGTCGTCGAAATCTGGAGTGCAAAGACCGACGAAGTCGGCGCTGCTATGAAGAGCTCCATGAGAAAGTTCAACCCGCTGACCATGATGGCACAGTCCGGCGCCCGTGGTAACGACAACCAGATCAGACAGCTGGCCGGCATGCGCGGCCTGATCGCCGATACATCCGGTAAGACCGTTGAACTGCCAGTTAAGGCAAACTTCCGTGAAGGTCTGACCGTACTGGATTACTTCACATCTTCCCACGGCGCCCGCAAGGGTCTGGCCGATACCGCACTGCGTACAGCAGACTCCGGTTACTTGACCCGCCGTCTCGTCGATGTCTCCCAGGACGTCATCGTCCGCGAAGAAGACTGCGACGTACAGGTACTGAACTTCGACCGTGAAGAAGGCATCCTCGCATCCCGTCCGGATGTAAAGAACACCATTCTCGGCCTGAAACCGACACTCCTCGGATCCGTACTCGATGAAGACATCATCGACCGCAGAAGCGGTGAAATCCTCCTCGTCAAGGGCAAGACCCTCGATGCTGACGATGTCACCCTCCTGAACCGCCATCTGGTTGAATCCGTCACTGTCGTTATTCCAAGCGCTGATGCTGAACCGGAAACGAAGACATTCGACCTCGGCACCGCTGAAGCTGTCAAGGAATATGATCACGCTATGCGTCATCACCTGACCGTTCATTTCGCAGGCAAGGCTCTTGAAGAAGACGCTCTTGACCGCAGCGGAAATGTTGTTCTTACAGCAGGCACCGTCATTGATGCTGATGCTGCTGAAAAGATTCTGGCCGCTGACGTTCCGGTCATCCGTGTACGCATGGATGAATGTGAAGGCGTCGAAGTCATGAAGATCGAAGAAAACAACCGCCTGATCGAATCTCTGGCAGACCGCATCTCCGGACGCTGCCCGCTGGAAGATGTCGTGAACCCGCAGACTGGCGAAATCATCGCTAAGAAGAATGTGGAAATCACTGACGAACAGGCTTCTGAAATTGAAAAGTACTATGACAGACTGAAGATCCGCTCTATGCTGACCTGCCACTCTGCACACGGCGTCTGCGCTAAGTGCTACGGCAGAAACCTGGCAACAGGCCGTCACGTAGAAATCGGCGAAGCTGTCGGCATCATTGCCGCTCAGTCCATCGGCGAACCAGGTACACAGCTGACCATGCGTACATTCCATACCGGCGGCGTTGCTTCCGCAGAAGATATTACACAGGGTCTTCCACGTGTCGAAGAATTGTTCGAAGCACGTAAGCCGAAGGGCAATGCTATCATCTCCAAGATCAGCGGTACTGTATCCATTACAAGTGCTGAAGATAACCCGAACGTCAAGATTATCACGATCTCCAACGATGAACAGTCCGAAAGCGAAAAGATCCCGGTTGCCAAGAAGATCATTGTCCAGGATGGACAGCACATCGAAGCTGGCACACGTCTTTTCGAAGGCAACATCAACCCGCACGATATCCTCGAAGTACTGGGTGTCCAGGCTACTCAGGATTACATCGTCAACGAAGTCCAGAAGGTTTACCGCAGCCAGGGCGTTGAAATCAACGATAAGCACATCGAAGTCATCGCTCACCAGATGCTCCGTAAGATCAAGATCATCGAACCGGGCGATTCTGGCTGGCTCCCGGGCGAAGTCGTCGACATTGTCGCATACCGCGGCATGAACGGACGTCTGGAAGACGAAGGAAAGAAACCGTCCCAGGGCATCAACCTGCTCCTCGGCACGACAAAGGCAGCTCTTGCTACCGACTCCTTTCTCTCCGCCGCATCCTTCCAGGAAACGACCCGCGTTCTTACCGAAGCCGCTATCAAGGGCAAGGAAGATCCACTCCTCGGTCTGAAGGAAAACGTCATCATCGGCAAGCTGATTCCTGCCGGTACAGGCATGTCCCGTTACCGCAAGCTGAAAGTCGTTCACAATGCTGAACCTCCGGCTCCTGCAGAAAAAGCTGAATAATAATGACTCAAATACTGCAGCTCAAAAGGCTGCGGTATTTTTATTGCGGAAGAGGCGCCGGATTTATTTCCTGCGGGAATCTTTTTCACTTGAACAATCTCCCGTATTTCTCTAAAATAGAGAGAAAGGCTGTAATTGTATTGATAAAGGAGCCATTATGCTGCGTAAATATATAATCCGTCTGGCTCTTTCTGCTGCGCTTGTCTTAGGGGGCGCGGCCGGAGCCAGGGCGGATGATCTTGTGATTGACGGGCTGGGAAAGATTCCTCTGGGGAATGCGGTTACTGTACAGAACGGCAACGGGACTGACATCCAGAATTTCCTGAAGAAGGGCGCTGAAAGAAAAGGATATGGCAAGACGTCCAATGCTGCCATGTGGACGCTCATGACGGTGCCTCCGGGAATGAATGTGTATCCGGAGAAGCCTCCGTACCCGTATGAAAGCATGGAGCTTTACCAGCTCCGGAAGCGGGATGTCCGCGGCGTCTATACGGCAATCGTCGTCGTCCTTTCCGGAACGCCTGAGGTATTTTTCCATGAAGGAAACCGGAGAGCTGAGAAATTCTGGAGTGATGCCTTCCGCGAAGATGCCAAGCGTCCTTCGACACTCTTTGGTATGCCTAAGATCCAGCTGAAGGAATTCCAGAATGTCGTCGATGAAGTGTTGAAGGACAAGAAGGGCGGAGCCAACAAGGTGAAGGTCCTGACTGTCAGCCCGTGGCGCGCTTACAAGCAGGAAGACGGGGAGTACCGCTGGGGACAGGATGCCAAGATCATCATGACGATGCCAAACGGCCTTTCCTTCCCGCTGTGGGTGGAAAGCTCTGTTTTCAAGCAGGGAAACAAGTACTACCTCGTTATTATCAACGGAAGCCATGTAGCGGCTGATCAGCTCGGCGATCCGCTTCTCTATGGGTTCTACCGGATGGAAAGGAGCAGCCAATGAAATGGAAGACAGCGGCCCTGGCCGCGCTTTTGACAATCGCAGCTTCCACAGGCGCCATGGCGTATGATATGAATACGCTGGCGGAAAAGACGCTGCCGAAGAGCTTCAAGTACATGGCCATTCCGGGTGAGCAGACCATGGAATTCAATGGCGCTGAAGTTCCTTACAAGATGGGGCAGCTGCAGATTACGCTGAAAAGAAGCCAGAAGTTCTACTCCGGCTATATCATCCGCACGACGCTTCCTCCTGAAGTGGCTGATGCCATGCATCCGTATTTCAGGCTGAATCCGACTGTAACGGAATGGAGGGGGCTTGCTCAGCTCAACCGCGCTCTCATGAACCCGTCCTCGCAGCTCAGGAAGGGAATCGACAAGACGCTTCTGAACCTTGCCGTCAATGCACTCGGGCAGGTCGCAAAGGAAGATGTCAAAGTCGAGATTTCGGACATTGAACCGTTCCGCCGCCTGGATGCCGGCGAAGCGTACGTGTATACGGCAGGCGGCCGTATCGTTTATGATGCGCAGGGGCTTTTGATGCCGATGTATGCGCGTTCCTATTTCTTCCTGGGTGAAAACGGACTTGAAGTCATGATGCTTCTTGCTCCGGATGAAGGCAAGGACATCCTTGTCTATGCCATCGATGATCTGGCCAAGGCAGCCGCTAAGGAAGATCTTCTTGGCGCAGGCGGCTACGCGGATATCAGTGTCATCCTCGGCCGTCAGGAAATGGATCTTGAAAAGGATCCCGAAGCAGGGGAAAGTGAAGCTGACGAACAGAAGGAACAGGAGCAGATCACACAGAAAGCACAATAAGAAGGACGGAGGCCGTATCGGCTTCCGCCTTTTTTGACCATTTTTGACTATTCCAATTCGGTAAAAAACAGGCTGTTTCCTATGCCTATTTTGTGGAGCAGGTTTTGTTTTTGTGGTAAGATAGGATTGTGATTTTCGGAATTGACGCATTGTCCGTCGCCGCAATATTTTGCGGATTTATTGGAAGGAGTGTTGAACTTTGTCTGCTATCAGACGTTTATATGTACGCAAGAAAGAAGGATTCCGCCAGGGTGAGGAAAGCCTCACTTCCCAGCTGAATGAAGTACTGGGAAACCGTCTTGCGGAAACCGCCGTGTACCACCGCTACGATGTGGACGGGCTGACTGAAGAGGATTATGAAAAGGCTGTCGCAACTGTCTTCTCTGAACCTCCGGTCGATTCCGTAGAGGAAGCGCTCCCGAAGGGAGACCTTGTCATCGGCGTAGAATTCCTGCCAGGCCAGTATGACCAGAGAGCAGATTCCGCTGAACAGTGCCTTGCCATCGTTACCGGCAAAGACGGCGCACGCGTACGCTGCGCACTCGTTTATACATTCAATGGCGATTTCATTGAAGGCGACCGTGAAAAGATCGTGAAGTTCCTCGTGAACCCGGTCGAATCCAGGGAAGCAAGCCTTGAACCAGCCAAGACGCTCGATCTGCCGATTGAAGATCCGAAACCGGTTCCTACCGTTGAAGGGCTGACAGGCCTCGACGACAAGGGCCTTGACGAACTCATCGCATCCATGGGACTTGCCATGAGCCATGACGATCTCGTCATGATCCGTGACTACTTCCGTGATGAAGAAAAGAGAGATCCGACTGTCACTGAAATCCGCGTACTCGATACGTACTGGTCCGATCACTGCCGTCATACGACATTCTCCACAAGCCTGACCGATATCGGCGTGGAAGAAGGCAAATTCACGGCTCCGATCGAACGCGCTCTTGATGAATATAAAGAAACACGCATCACCATTTACGGCAAGGACACCAAGCGTCCTGTCACACTGATGGATATGGCAACGGCTGCTGTCAAAGCGCTCCGCAAGGAAGGCAAGCTGGAAAACCTCGATCAGTCCGAGGAAATCAATGCATGCACCATCAAAGTGAAAATCGAGACAGAAGCAGGAATCGAAGACTGGCTGCTCCTCTTCAAGAATGAAACGCACAACCATCCGACCGAAATCGAACCATTCGGCGGCGCAGCTACCTGCCTTGGCGGCTGTATCCGCGATCCGCTTTCCGGCCGTTCCTATGTATATCAGGCTATGAGAGTCACCGGCGCAGGCGACCCGAGAGCTCCTCTTTCCGATACACTGCCAGGCAAGCTCCCGCAGAGAAAGATTACTCTGGAAGCTGCCAAGGGCTACAGCTCTTACGGCAATCAGATCGGCCTTGCTACCGGACAGGTCCAGGAATACTACCATCCGGGATTCATTGCCAAGAGAATGGAAATCGGCGCTGTTGTTGCAGCAGCTCCGGAAGACCATGTCATCCGTCTCCGTCCGGAGCCGGGCGATGTCGTCATCCTTGTCGGCGGCCGTACGGGCCGTGACGGCATGGGCGGTGCTACCGGTTCTTCAAAGGAACTCAATACCGAATCCATTGAAACCTGCGGCGCAGAAGTACAGAAGGGCAATCCTCTGACTGAAAGAAAGATCCAGTGCCTCTTCAGACGCGGCGAAGTTACGCGCCTCATCAAACGCTGCAACGATTTCGGCGCAGGCGGCGTATCCGTCGCTGTAGGCGAACTGACTGACGGCCTTGATATCGATCTCGACAAGGTACCGAAGAAGTATGAAGGCCTTGACGGAACAGAGCTTGCTATTTCCGAATCCCAGGAAAGAATGGCTGTCGTCGTCAGAAGCGAAGACGCTGAGCAGTTCATCAAGTTCGCAGCAGAAGAAAATCTCGAAGCTACCATTATTGCTGATGTCACCGATACGAAGAGACTTGTCATGAAGTGGAGAGGCGATACGATCGTCGACATTTCCAGAGCCTTCCTCGATACGAACGGCGCTCAGCAGATCAAAGAAGCTTATATCAAGAAACCGGCAGACGAAGGCTTCTTCGGCGTGCCGCAGATCAAATCCATCAGGGAAACCTGGCTTGAAGGCATGAAGGACCTCAACAACTGCTCGCAGCAGGGCCTTTCTGAACGTTTTGACTCCACTGTCGGAGCTGCTACCGTCCTGATGCCGTTTGGCGGCAAGTACCAGAAGACACCGACCGACGGCATGGTTGCCAAGTTCCCGGTCAGAAAGGGTGAAACCGATGCAGCAAGCTTCATGGCGCACGGCTTCGATCCCGATCTTGCTACATGGAGCCCGTTCCATGGTGCTGTCTATGCAGTCCTCCTTTCCGTCGCACGCCTTGTATCCATGGGTGCTGACTGGAGACAGGCATACCTCACGCTGCAGGAATATTTCGAAAAACTGACGGACAAGAACAGCTGGGGCAAGCCGGCTGCCGCTCTCCTGGGCGCATTCCATGCCCAGATGGCTCTTGGTCTTGGTGCTATCGGCGGCAAGGACTCCATGAGCGGTACCTTCAATGACCTCCACGTTCCTCCGACACTCGTATCCTTCGCTATCGCTCCGGGCAAAGCTTCTGAAGCTGTCAGCCAGGAACTGAAGAAGGAAGGGGACACGCTGATTCTCTTCGGCCAGCCGAAGGATGCTGAAGGCATGCCTCTCCTCGACGTATTCAAGGCTCATGCTGATTTCCTCTATGAAGAAGTCAGGAAGGGCCATATCGCTGCCATGAAGGCTGTCGATCACGGCGGAGTCGCTGTGACGATTGCAAAGATGGCATTCGGCAACCGCCTCGGCGTGACCTTTGACAGCAAGCTGCCGCTTCCGAAGTATTTCGCAAACTTCTACGGCGCTATCGTTGTCGAAACGACACCGGAACTGGCTGCTGAATATGCAAAACAGTTGCACACGAAGATCCTCGGTACCGTCGGCGGAGATTCCATGAAGCTTCTGGGCGAGGAAGTCACACTGGATGAACTCCTCAAGGCTTACGAAGGCACACTGGACCCGATCTTCCCAAGACGCGCTGAAAATATCGATAAGGCAGATCCTGTCATTGAAGAAACAAAGGAAATCCCGGATTTCTACGTACATACCAATGTAGCAAGACCGAGAGTCTTCATCCCGACCATGCCTGGCAATAACTGCGAAGTCGACAGCGCAAGAGCTTTCGAAAGAGCAGGCGCTGTTTCCGATATTTTCATCTTCAGGAACAGGGATTCCGCTGAACTCAAGGCTTCTGTCGATGAAATGGCAGAACGCATCAGCCATGCGCAGATTGTCATGTTCCCAGGCGGCTTCTCTGCCGGCGACGAACCGGACGGCAGCGGCAAGTTCATTGCTGCCGTATTCCGCAACGAAAAGCTCAAGGAAGCCATGGAGCAGCTCCTCCACACCCGTGACGGACTGGCTCTTGGCATCTGCAACGGCTTCCAGGCTCTGATCAAGCTGGGACTCGTTCCTTACGGTGAATTCAAGCCGCTGACAGATACAGCACCGACACTGACATTCAACACGATCGGACGCCACCTGTCCCGTTTCGTAACGACCAAGGTCGTTTCCACCAAGTCCCCGTGGCTTTCTCTCTGCAAGCCGGGCGACCTCTACAGCATCGCTATCAGCCACGGCGAAGGCCGCTTCATCGCATCCGATGAACAGATCAAGGCTCTTGCCGCTAACGGCCAGATTGCTACCCAGTACACGGACCTTGAAGGAAATCCGACTTACGACAGCAGCTTCAACCCGAACGGTTCCTCCTGGGCCGTCGAAGGCATCACCAGCCCGGATGGAAGAGTCCTGGGCAAGATGGGCCATACAGAAAGAAGCGGCGCCAACATTGCCAAGAACATCTCCGGCAACAAAGCGCAGCCGCTCTTCGAATCCGGCGTGAAGTACTTCAAAGGCTGATTCTTGAAACAGCACTAACTGCATAATAAAAATCCCGAGGGCATGTGCCTTCGGGATTTTTCTATAATGTGTCTCAACCAGCCTTCATCGTTATGGAGAAGGTGATTTTTCCATCCTTGTACGATACGGAAAGGGGAGCCTGCAGCAGGGAGGATAGTTCTCCTGCGATGGAAAGGCCGATACCGTAGCCTGCCTTTTCGCTGTTATGGGATTCATCGTTCCGGTAGAACCTTTCAAAGAAACGGGAGTAGTCGACGCCCTCGCCTTCCTTGTAATCGTTCGTGACGGAGACGGTGACATTCTTCTTCGTGCCCGCTGCCGAGACGGAGATGGTGCCGCCCTTGTCGCAGTACTTGACGGCATTGTCGAGGAAGATATGGATGAGTTCGTTCATGCACTTCCAGTCGCTCATGCCTTTCAGTCCTTCCGGGCAGGAGACGGCGAGTTTCTTGCCGCCGTCTTTTACAAGGAGGTCGAATTCACTGGCCGCCGCGGAAAGGAGTTTCTTCACATCAAGCGGCTCTATCTTGAGCTGCAGGCGGCTCATTTCACTTGCCTTGGAAAGAAGGATGAGGTGATTGATAAGGTTGGAGAGGTGGCGCACCTGTTTTAAGATGCCCTCTGTCCAGTCATTCTTGCCATTCATCATTTCAATCGCTTCTGCATTGACGGAAATGATGGCAAGAGGAGTCTTCAGCTCATGGCTGGCGTTCGTGATGAACCGTTTCTGTGCTTCCAGGTTATGCACGAAGGGCGCGATGGCCTTGTTGGAAAGGAACGCGAAGATAGCGACATAGAGAAGGATGCAGAAGAAGCCGAACCAGATGGAATAGCTGAGGAAGGTATGGAAATCGGCAAAGTCTCTCGTGCAGTCCATGACGACGATGAGCTTGCTGCCGTCAGGATATTCCGTCTTCATGAAACCGTAACGCGCCTTGTTCTTCTGCATGAAGCCGGTCGCAGATGGAGACTGGAGCGCTGTCTTGGAAAAGGCGATGGCCTGGTCCTCAGAGAAGGCGACGATGTTCTTCACATTGACGGAAGTCATCCTGTTCTCCGAATCAAGATGAATGGAGAAGTAACGTGTCTGGTAAGCAAATTCAGGAGTATCTGCCGGGGAATTGGCACCGGGAATCGGGAGCCAGCCGGCAGAGGTGGTATCGTTCTCATGAATCCTTGAGGGAAGCGTGCCGCCGTTCTGCGTGATGGCTGTCATCGTATCAATGACGTGCGAGCGCATGGCCGCATAACCAAGCGTATTGATGAGGCCCAGAGCCCCGATCACGATGATGAGGACAGCGACCGTTGCCAGTAGGATGAACTGGCGGCGGAGCCGTTTGATGAGGTTCATGCTAATCCCTCCTTGGCATCAGAGTGAATGAACCGCCTTCCTCTCCATCGATCTGCAGATCCGACATGACGGCAAGGAGCTTGCCGCGGAGGTAGGAAATGTAAATCCATACGACGCTTTCATCGACATCCTCTTCCTTGCTCCAGATTTTGTCGAAAATGAATTTCGTATCCAGACCCTTCAGCGGATTCAGCATGAGGAGCTTCATGAGCTTCGTTTCCTTGCCGGAAAGGCGGATGGAATTATGGCAGGACAGTTCCTGTTCTTCCGAATCAAGGGAAGTGGAGCCTACATTGAGTTTGGATGGCGACATGTCCTGTCCGCGGCGCGTGAGCGAGCGGATGCGGGCGAGGAGCTCGCCGACGGAAAACGGCTTTGTCAGATAGTCATCAGCGCCTGAATCAAGGCCGGAAATGCGGTCGTCGATTTCAGACTTTGCCGTAAGGAGTATGACAGGCGTCACGTCCCCCTTGCTGCGAAGGATTTTCAAGGCTGTCAGGCCGTCCATCACGGGCATCATGATGTCCATGACCATGCAGTCATAATTGTTTTTCATGGAAAGGTCCAGCGCTTCCTGTCCGTTCTCGGCAAGGTCGACTTCATAGCCGCTGTGCTTCAGGATTGTGGTAAGAACGTTGGACATGTCCCTTTCATCTTCTGCAAGAAGAAGTCTCATACAATCACTCCCTTATGAAAAAGGATGCGTCCCAGGCGCGGACAGCCCGCGGACGCACCGCTTAGTGTTCATCACGGATAAGGTTCCTGATCGTCTGCATGGAGAGGTCGCAGGAAGCAAGCTCGTCAGCGCAGCGCTTCAGCTCGCGGACGATCATTTCCGGATTCTTGATATCTTTCTTGTACTTCATCTGATGTTCCAGACTTGCCCAGGAATCCATGGCAATCGTGCGCAGCTGGATTTCTGCAAAGTACTGGCCCGGATTCTGTCCCAGGACGTCCTCAAAGGGCACGTCCATGCGGAGAATCATGTGGAAGCTCCTGTAGCCGTTCGGCTTGGCGCTTTTGATGTAGTCCTTGCCGACGATGACTTTGGCTCCGGGAATGGATTCGATGAATTTGATATTGTCGTAAATGTCATTCAAAAAGCAGCAGACGATGCGGATGCCGATTGCGTCATGGATATCATAGAGCGCAGACTTCGGCACGGGCGGAAGGCCCTTTCTCTGGCATTTCTCCCGCATGCTGTCTTCTGATTTGATGCGGTAGATGAGGTGCTCGTAAGCAGGCTCGCCTGTTTCTTTTCTCTTTGTTTCGTTGTAGTTTTCTATCTGGGATACGAGGTGCTTGAGGACGGCGGGAAGTACCTCTTTGTGTTTTCCATAAATTGATTCAGCCATGTATGCCTCCTGAAATAGTATATCCTTTATTATATCACGGAATGAGGGCGGGCGAGGAAAACGGCTAATAATTTATAACTTGTTGAAGTTTCCGAAAAGCCGGAAAAATCTAAGAAAAAATGAATGGGAATACGGTTTCTTTATACTATGCGGACTTTTCAAATTTGCGATAATATGGTAAAATTAATTGTATTTCTAGTATAAGCGTATATAAAGACAGGCAGTCCTGCGGATTTGTGCAGGAGCCGTTGTTTTTAGAAGTAGTACCCGAGGGGGAAAAGGAAAGAAATGAAAAGAGAAGGTATTCGTAACATTGCCATTATCGCGCATGTCGACCATGGTAAAACGACTCTCGTAGATGCCATGCTGAAGCAGAGCCATATTTTCAGAGACAACCAGAAAGTGGCTGAACGTGTCATGGACTCGAATCCTCTGGAAAGAGAAAGAGGAATCACCATCCTCGCCAAGAACACATCTGTGATGCATGACGGTGTAAAAATCAATATCGTCGACACCCCAGGGCATGCCGATTTCGGCGGCGAAGTAGAACGTATCCTCAACATGGTTGACGGCGTTCTTCTTCTGGTAGACGCACACGAAGGCCCGATGCCGCAGACGAAGTACGTACTGCGCAAGGCCCTTGAACATAAACTGAAACCGATCGTTGTCATCAATAAGATTGACCGTCCGGATCAGCGTATCAGCGATGTAGAAGGCGAAATCCTTGAACTGTTCATGGAACTCGACGCTACTGACGAACAGCTTGATTTCCCGCTCGTTTATGCATCCGCAAGAAGCGGCATTGCAAAACTCCATATGAATGATGAAGGAAAGGATCTCACTCCTCTCTTCGATACCATCCTGAAGTACTGCCCATGCCCGGAAGGCGATGCTGACGGCGGACTGCAGGTCATGGTCACCACCCTTGAAGCTGACGACTACCTCGGCAAAGTCGCTATCGGCCGTATTACCCGCGGTACAGCTAAGCAGGGCATGACCGTTGCCATCACTGACGGTGAAAAGATCCGCACCGACCACATCGGCGCTCTCTTCAACTGGCAGGGAATGAAACGTACACCGGTCACCGAAGCTAAGATGGGCGACATCATTGCTATGGCCGGCTTCAAAGACATCAACATCGGCGAAACCGTTGCTGACGCAGCTAATCCGGAAGCTCTTCCGGCTATCCATATCGACGAACCGACCCTGTCCATGGTATTCCATGTCAACAAGAGTCCGTTCGCAGGCAGAGAAGGCGACTTCGTCACCTCCCGCCACATCCGTGCAAGACTCTACAAGGAAATCGAGACCAACGTGGCTCTCCGCGTAGAAGACACTGATACATCCGACGCATTCAAGGTATCCGGCCGCGGCGAACTTCACCTGTCCGTCCTGATTGAAACCATGCGCCGTGAGGGCTTTGAACTCGAAGTTTCCAAGCCGCAGGTTATTTACAAGGAAATCAACGGCAAGAAGTGCGAACCACTCGAACGTCTGACAATTGAAGTTCCGCAGGAATTCATGGGTGCCGTTATGGAAGGTCTTGGACCGAGAAGAGCAGAAATGATTTCCATGGAAGAAATCGCCGGCTACATGAGAATGGAATTCTCCATTCCGGCCCGCGGCCTCATAGGCTTCAGAAATGAACTGCTGACCACCACCAGAGGCACAGGCATCATGTACCACGTATTCCAGGGCTATGCTCCATACAAGGGCGATATTCCGGAAAGAACAAAGGGTTCCCTCGTCGCATTCGAATCCGGCACGACGACCGCTTACGGCCTGAACTCCGTTCTCGACAGAGGCGAACTCTTCCTTGAACCGGGCGTAGAAGTTTATGAAGGCATGATCGTCGGCGAAAATGCCCGCGACCAGGACATGGACGTCAACCCGTGCAAGAAGAAACATCTGACCAACACCCGTGCATCCGGCTCCGATGATGCCATCAAGCTGCCGCCATGCCGCAAGTTCACTCTGGAAGGCGCTCTCGAATGGATCAACGACGACGAACTCGTCGAAGTGACACCAAAGAGCATCCGCATGAGAAAGATGGTTCTTTCCCGCCAGGCTCGTTATAAGGACGCAAACGTTAAAAAAAGCCAGCAGTAATTGCTGAATGAAATATCCGCGCCATCAAGACGCGGATATTTTTATGTCATTGAGACTTCGGCAGACCTTTGAATGATTGAAATTCATTCCGAATATCTTTTCCGTCTGTTCCAAGAGTGTCAATTTCATGTATAATAAGTTAGGATTTCATAAAGGCCGGACGGACGGCGGAAGGAGAGTGCCATGGAAGAGAAAATCACTGACTCTACAGCGGTGTATTTTCTGAAGCGCATGATCAATCGTTTCAATGACGATAATGTCACAGCGCTGGCGGCAGAAAGTACATACTACTTCATACTGGGACTGATTCCTTTCATGATCTTCTTCGTGAACGCCATGCTTTTCTTCGCGGCACCGCAGGTCGACCTTATTACAAAGGCAGTCCATTACTTACCTCAGCAGGTCGCTGTCACGCTGCAGGCCAACATCAACCGTATCCTGCAGGCAAGAAGCTCCATCTGGCTGGTTGTCGGTCTTGCTACCGCCTTGTGGACAGCCTCCCAGGGGGTCACGACGCTGATCCGGTCCATGGACTGCGCCTTCTATGGAGACAGGGACAAGCAGTCTTATATCAAAGTCAAAATCAAGTCACTCATCTTCACGATGCTCATCTCATTTGCGATGATCCTTTCCCTTGGTCTTATCGTTTTCGGAAACGCAGTCGTCTATGCGATTGCCTACTACTTCAATGTGGCGGATGTATTTCTTGAAATGTGGACGATGGCCAAGTTCGGCATCCCGTTCGTAATCTTCACCTTTTCTCTGGCAGGCTTCTATCAGTTCGCGCCGGCAGGAAGGAGAAGCGAGTGGAAACGCATCATTGCGGCATCCTTCATCGTGACAGTCGTACTCTTGGGACTGACAGCCGCTTACGGGTACTACATCCTTCATGTATCATCCATGGGCATCACGTACGGCTCCCTGATCGGCTTGATCGTCCTCTTCATCTGGTTCCACCTGACAGCCATGACAATCATCACAGGCGGTGAATTCATCATGGCATGGGATGAAACAGCAAGACGACATGATCTGGACGAAATCATAAAAAGTGAATAAAAAATGGCAGTAAAAAAGATGTGATCGAAACCGGTCACATCTTTTTCGTTTCTATCATGGAAATCAGGGTTTCATGTTCAGGTTGATGAAGCTCTGCATTTCTTCAAAGGCATCGACACTGTCCTGTATCTCAGGGACGCAGAAGGGGAAGTCGTGGGACATGTAGGGATAGACGGTGAGCGTCACTTTGACATCGTCAGAAGCGGCTTTCTCAGCAAGCTTCATGCCTTCATCCAGAAATACTTCGTATCCGCCGGTCTGGATCAGCATGGGAGGAAGGCCCGTGAGATCGCCGTAAAGAGGGGACAGGTAAGGGTCATCCAGCTTTGCGCCTTTGGCGTAGGATGGATGATTGATTTCGTAGAACATGTTTGGATTGATTTCGCCAAGGATCAGATCTTTTTTCACGCTGCCCTGTCTCGATGGAGAAATCGTTTCCATCGTCGTCCACGGGGAGTCAAGGATAAGGAGTCCGGGCTGGGGAAGCTTTTCATCCTTCAGCTTCAGCGAAAGAGCCAGGGCAAGGTTTCCTCCGGCAGAATCGCCAAAGACGATGATGCTCTTGGGATCGCAGCCGCCTTTGAGGAGTGACTGATACGCCGTGAAGGCATCATCCAGTGCAGCCGGATACGGATACCTCGGCGCAATCCGGTAGTCTACCATGTAGGTGTCCCTCGCATTGGAAAGGACAGACTGACGCATGCGATCCTTCTGTATTCAGCATGGAGGGGCGTGGTGTATCCGCCGCCATGAAGCTGGAGAACGGTCCTGTTCGGCGAGCCCTTGGGATTCACCAGTTTTTCCATGTAGAAACTGCCCATATCAAATCTTGTGTAGGTCCAGTCATCCGGTACTTCAAAGGGATGGCTGACAGGCTTTGCATCCTTGGCAGGGTGGAAGCTGGCATACATTTCCTTATAGATATAGGCCTGATTGGAAGCATTGTCCATCTGAAGGCCCGATTCAGGCAGCGACCAGGCAGGCGCGGCAGAAGCGGAGAAGCTTCCTGTGAAAAGGGCAAAGCCCATAATGCCGGCAGCGGCAAGACGTGAAAGTTTCCTGTTCATAAAATCCTCCTTGACCTGCTTTTATAATTTGGGTTCTTCACGCTTTTTTGTGGGATAAAAATAATAACATATAAAATTGGCATTGAAAAAGAGCATTATCTACTCCAAAATGTAAGTTGCCTAAAACTACGCACGGAGGTCGAATAATGCTCTTTTATTACCATAATGAAATCACTTTTAATTGTCAATATTATCGCACAGAAAATATCACTAACCATCCAAATCCTCATTGCCATACCCGAGTTACCAGTCTACGGACTGCCAGAGATTTTTTTTGTCCGCACTGTCACTCCCGTATGCATAGTTATGGGGCTTTTTCTGTACTCATCAAGGATTTTCCAGATCTTCCTAAGCAAAAGAAGTATATAGAGTTCTCGGGGCACAGATTTTGCTGCACATCCTGCGGGGAGACCATAACGGAAGATATCCCCTGCCAATGCCCTTTCACACGCGTTACTTGGGATATGGCCTTGTGGATTATCCATCTGCTTAAGTGTCATACATCCATTTCTGCCATTTCGGCCATGCTCTCTGTACATTGGAGTACCATACAGAAAATACAAAAGCATATCATGGATAAGGCGTTGGCTGCCTTTGAAACCTGCCTGAAGAAAAGTAACTATCGCCCACGGTATTTAGCCGTAGATGAGTTCGCTATCCATAAGGGCCATCGCTATGCCACCTGCGTTATGGATTTGGAAACGGGATTCATCTTGTGGGCCGGCCTGGGTCGCTCCATGGCAGATTTTGAGCACTTCTTTAAGAGCATTGGCCTTTCGCTTCTTTCCAGGCTAAAAGCGGTGGCCATGGATATGAACGCATCCTTTAACAGGCTGTTCCAGAAATATTGTCCGAAGGTCCCCATCGTTTATGACCGGTACCATATGCAGGCACAGTTTGGGCGTGATGTTATGGGAGCCGTGCGCCTGGAGGAAGCACAAAAGCATAGGCAGGAAGCAGAAGCATTAAAGAAATATACGAAAGAAACTAATAATCCAGAGCTCCAGAAGATGGCCAGGGAAAAGAGCCATGAAGAAAGGAAGCTTTATACCGAATTAAAGAAATCCCGATGGATACTGTTAAAGAAGGACGACCACCTGAATGAAAGGCAGAAAACTCATCTGTTGGATATCCTGAGCGAGCATAGGGATTTGGCGATTTGTTATGCCATGAAGAAGGAGATGACTCGTATGTTCACATTGACTGACTATGAAGAAGCTCTCGCCGGATGGACAAAATGGATTCAGGCTGGACTGGAGAGCGGGATTCCTGCATTGGTGAAATTTGCCCGGCAAAAGCAGAAGCGAATCAAGGGACTGGCTGCTCATGCCCTGTATCCTATCAATACGGGGAAGCTTGAAGGATTCAATAATAAGATCAAGGTACTAAAAAGAATCGGATATGGGTACCGAAACATGGATTATTTCTTTACCCTTATCCGATTCCATTCTTTACCTAAAAATTATTCATCCCCCAAATTTCCGTGAAGAGCCATAATTTGTATATATCATATCCCAAAAAGAGTCGCCTGTGTCAAGGAATCAGATAAGGAATTAGAAAGAGGCAATGAAAAAAGATGTGACCGAAAATGAAGGGTCACATCTTTTGTTTCTGTGATGGGAATCACGGTTTCATGTTCAGGTTGATGAAGTCACGGATTTCTGCAAAGGAATCGATGCTGTCCTGAAGCTCCGGCAGGCAGAGCGCAAAGTCATGCGACATGCCGGGATAGACAGTGAGCGTCACTTTGACATTGTCAGCAGCGGCTTTCTTCGCCAGCTTCATGCCGTCATCAAGGAAAAGCTCATAGCCGCCTGCCTGAATCAGCATGGGCGGGAATCCTGTGAGATCGCCGTAAACAGGTGAGAGGTGCGGGTCGGAGAGATTCATGCCTTTTGCATAGGTGGGGTGATTGATTTCGTGGAACATGCCCGGATTGATTTCACCCAGGACAAGATCCCTCTTCACGCTCTCCTTCCGGGAAGGGGATTCTGTCTCCAGCGTCATCCATGGCGAATCAAGGATGAGAAGCGCTGGCTGGGGAAGCTTTTCTTCCTTCAGCTTTGCGGAGAGGGCGAGTGCCAGATTGCCTCCGGCAGAGTCTCCGAAGACAATGATATTTTCCGGCTTGTATCCCTTCTTCAGCATGAACCGGTATGCAGTCATGGCATCATCAAGAGCGGCCGGATATGTATGTCTTGGCGCGAGCCGGTAGTTCACCATGTACGTATCGCGCGCGTTCGAAAGGACAGCCTGACGGACGCCCTGATTCCGGTACCCATTGTGAAGAGGACCTATATAGCCGCCTCCATGAAGCTGAAGGACGGTGCGGTTTCCTGAGCCTTCTGGGTTTGTCAGCTCTTCCAGGACAAGTCCGTCCTGAGAATATCTGGTGTAAGTCCATCCGTCCGGAGCTTCGAAGACAGCAGGCTTGGCAGAAGAGGCTGCAGGATGGAAGCGTCCGTACATTTCCTTGTAAATGTAGGCCTGCTTGGCAGTATTTTCCATCTGGACGCCCTCAGAGGGGAGCGTCCATGCCGGCGCAGCATAAGCGGGAAGGCTGCTGCCACAAAGGATCATTCCGAGAAGGCCTGCAGCAGCCAGGCGGAGAATTTTCTGATTCATGATAGTTTCCTTCTTTCTTCAAACTAACTGTAATTATCATAGACCTTAGAGTCAGCTTGAAGTCAAGAAAATTAAATGGATCTTGTCTCAGCGGCGGGAGCCATTTCCTCCTCTTCATCCTTTCCTGCACACCAGGAAGCGAAGAGGGATCCGGAAATGTTGTGCCATACGGAGAAGATAGCACCTGCGATGCCGCCGGCCGCCGTGAAGTACATGAGGGCAAGCGTGGAGGCAAGGCCGGAATTCTGCATGCCGACCTCGATCGACATCGCGCGTACCTGCGCTTTTGTCATGCCTGCTTTCTTAGCCGCAAGGTATCCGAGTGTCATGCCGCCAAGGTTGTGGAGGATGACGACGCAGAGGATGATGAGGCCGCTGTCAAGAATCGTACGGCCGGAAAGGGATACGACGCATCCTACGGTGAAGATGATGACGAGAGCAGAGAGCATCGGCGTGATCTTCGTGACTTTCGAGACGGCCTTCGGGAAGAAAATATTGAGAAGGACGCCTGAAAGAAGGGGCAGAAGCACCATTTCTATGATGGAAATCATCATGGATGTGAAGCTGATATCGACCCATGCGCCGGCGGTGACCCAGATCAGGAAGGGTGTCACGAAGGGGGCGAGGATCGTATTGACCATTGTCATGGAAACAGAGAGCGCTACATCGGCGCGTGCAATGTAGGAAATGACATTGGAAGCCGTGCCGCCCGGGCAGCATCCGACGAGGATGACGCCGATGGCAATCGCCGGCGGGAGAGCAAAGAGCTTAACGAGCGCGAAGGCAAGCGCCGGCATGAAGATGAACTGGAAGAGCGTGCCGAGAGCAATGTTCTTCGGATGATCGAAGACGTTCTTGAAGTCGCGGGGCGTAAGGCTCATGCCCATTCCGAACATGATGACACCTAGGAAAATAGGGATATAACGGGCAAAAGGCTTCATGAGGGAAGGCCATATGATGCCGCATACGCCTGCAAGGATGACGCCGGCAGCCATGTACCTGGTGCAGAAATGAACGAGTTTTTCAAGCATGGAATCACTCCTTTACGGGGAAAACAGAAAAAGGAATCAGACGGTTTCTCTTTCCTTTTCCGTGCCTCTTTCGCGAAGGATATGATTTTCGCCATCGACCATGACGACTTTCGGGACAAAGCCTCTGGCTTCTTTTTCATCCATGCCGGCATAAGCGATGATGATGACGATATCGCCGACGGCAGCCATGCGTGCCGCAGCACCGTTCAGGCAGATGACGCCGCTTCCTCTTTTTCCGGCAATGGTATACGTCTCAAGGCGCGCGCCGTTATTGTTGTTGCAGATCTGCACGCGTTCGCCGGGAAGGATGCCTGCAGCATCGAGAAGGTCAGCATCGATCGTGATGCTTCCCATGTATTCAAGATTGGCTTCCGTGACGGTTGCGCGGTGGATTTTTCCATGCATCATTGTATAAGTCATTATTCTGCCTCCAGGATTACGTTATCGATGAGTCTTGTCTTGCCGAAGCGGACAGCGACAGCAAGGAGGGCATTTCCTTCAATCGTTTCAGGAAGCTCTGCAAGGCCGGGCATTTCATACATTTCCACGTAATTGATGTCGCTCATCGGCTCTTCTTCGATTTCATTTTTAACGATAGTCAGGAGGGCATCCTTGTTTCTTTCGCCCTTCTGGAAAGCTTCTTTGGCGTGGGCAAGGCTTCTTGAAAGGACGAGAGCTGCCTTTCTTTCTTCCTGCGAGAGGTAAACGTTCCTGGAGCTCTTGGCAAGGCCGTCTTCCTCGCGTACGATCGGCATCAGGCGGAGTTCCACATTCATGAAAAGATCTTTGACCATGCGCTGGAGGACCTGTGTCTGCTGCGCATCCTTGAGGCCGTAGTAAGCGCGGTCGCATTCGGTCAGGTTGAAGAACTTGGCGCAGACCGTTGCGACGCCCCTGAAATGGATCGGGCGCGTGCGGCCGCAGAGGATCATCGTCACGTGGCCGGTGACTTCGACCCAGGTCATCTCTTCGTGCGGATACATGGCAGAAGGAGCCGGTGCAAAAAGAAGGTCGGCTCCGCATGCTTCAGCAAGCGCACTGTCCTTTTCAAGCCTCCTGGGGTAGGCGTCATAGTCTTCATTCGGGCCGAACTGGGTCGGATTGACGAAGACGGTCGTGATGACGATGTCGTTTTCCTTTCTGGCGGCACGGATGAGGGAAGCGTGTCCCTCATGGAGAGCGCCCATGGTCGTTACGAGTCCGATGGATTTTCCTTCTTTTTTACAGCGGCGGACGAAATCTTTCAGTTCGCCAATTTCATGGCAGATAATCATCATTACAGCATCCTTTCCGGAGAAACTCCTGAAGGCTTTTCTGCAACGAGCGGGAACGAAAAAGAGCGCATTCCAAAACAGAATGCGCCCTAAATGGGGATCAGGATATGGGAAATAAAAAAGCATTCCCCGAAGGATGCCAGCTATTCTGAACTATGCATTCGTCTCGGTCATTACAATCCAAGCGATATGAATTTTAAGCAAGGCACGCGCGGATCTCTTGTTTCCATGCTCCGCTATGATTCAGCTGATATCATGCGGGTGGAAATTTCCAGTTCCATAAGCGCTGGTCATTCTTTCCTTTCATAAGACTCTGTAAAGATGCCCTTGAATGGAGGTGCATGGCCCATGTCTTTCGGGAAAAGGATACCCCATGAGGAATGACTTGTCAAGGTCAAAAAAGCAATTTGACAAATTGGGAGATGCATTATAAAATAAAGTCCTTGAATTCAAAAATATGCCATTTTCCAATTTATTATATACTACAGATAGTATATAATAAATGTATAAAGGAAAACCTAGGCGGAAGGAGGAGTCCTCATGAAGAAATTGGCAATTACAGCGGCAGCAGTGCTGGCAGCGGTATTCCTTGGGACAGGCACAGCGCATGCCCTTGTACCAGGCGTAGATATCATGGACACGGAAGTCGGCTATGGCTACAATGCAGCCAAAGACGGCATCCATAGTGCTCATATTGAAATCAAACCGATCTCGAAAGTAGTCGTGGGCGCGGAATACCGGCACTGGAACCATGCAGGCAATGAAACGGATGTGTATGCGAAGTACAAAATCGGCCACCTCTATATCGGCGCAGGCAACAGAAACTATTATGACAGAGATGCAAAGCTTTTCGGACTTGTTGAAGGACGCGCAAACGTCTTAGGACCAGTCGATGCTTATGCAGGCCTCAAAGTATCCAGCGAAGAACGCGAATACAAAGCAGGACTCCAGCTCGATCTCGTACCGACATCGTTTGATGTGGATGTCAACTACACCTACTATGACAGAGATGATGTCAAGAACGAAGGCGGCCTTGGCGTCGGCCTCAACTATCACTTCTAAGAGCCATAAAAAAAAGACTGCATGCAGCAGATTGCGTGCAGTCTTTTTTTATTTTTTTATATAGCGGAAATTATTCGGCAGTGATTTTGTCGATGTCCGGTCTTCTGTCGCGGAATACATTGATCTGTGAACGGACTTCCTGAATGACGTCCGTATCGATGCGGCCGAAAGCGATTTCCTCTTCATCTTCGAGGCGGCAGATTTCTTCGCCCCATGGATCGAGGAGGAGGGAATTTCCTGCATATTCCAGTCCGCCCGAGCGGCCGGCCTGATTGACAGCGGCGAGGTAGAACTGGTTTTCAATGGCTCTTGCCTGATTGAGGCGTACCCAGTGGGTGTTCCTGATCTTTGGCCATGCGGCGGGGACGAAGAAGAGGTCGACGCCCATCAGAGCTTCCCTTCTGATCAGTTCCGGGAAGCGGATGTCGTAGCAGACAGCCATGGAGCAGGCGACACCGTCCAGATTGAAGTGGGCGAGGTGGTCTCCCATACGGAAATAGCCAGGTTCACCGGAGAGGGAAAAGCCGTGGATCTTATCAAAAGTTTCTGCAATCTTCCCTTCGCGGTTGAAAACATAGGAGCGGTTCAGGATATCATTCCCGATCTTGGCAGCGACCGTTCCTCCGACGATATTGACATTGTTGTTTTTTGCGAACGTGGAGAGCATTTCCTGCGTTCTTTCTCCGTTCTTGTCAGCAAGTTCGTCCAAATGCTCCGCGGGAAAGAAGCCGACATTCCATGTCTCAGGGAGCACAAGGATGTCCGGTTCGTGCTTCATGGCCTTTTCCATGAGCTCCAGAGCGTGAGCGTAATTGACGTCGGGCTTTCCCAGCTCGACATGCATCTGCAGCAGTCCGATTCTAAGTTTCATATATCCTCCTTTTCAGATGAAATGCAAGGGAAACTAAATCTTATCTATATTATAGCATTCCTGCATGATAAAAAGACCGCGGCAAGGGCTGCGGTCTTTAATTTTACGAACTTTATGCAAAGAATGCGGTGCATGCGTCAACCAGGTAAGCGGTATCCTTGACGCCGGCTGTCTCGTAGGAAGAGTGCATAGCCAGCTGTGCAAGGCCGATATCCACGGTCGGCATAGCCACTTTCGTGTTGGAAATGTTGCCAAGCGTCGATCCTCCGGGATTATCGCTCCTGTTCGTGAAGGTCTGCGTCGGGATATGATTCTCTTCGCAGAGATTTCTGAAGTAAGCGGCGGAGAATGCATTGGTAGCATAACTCTGGCGGGCGCTGAACTTGACGACGATACCTCCGTTGATGACGGGGCGGTTCACAGGATCAGCGTATTCCGGATGATTCGGATGGACAGCATGCGCATTGTCGGCAGAAATCATGAAGCTTCTGGCAATGGCGGCCATCGTCTCATCATAGGAAAGGCCCAGCGAAGAAGCAAGGCGCATCAGGACATTGTAAAGGAATGTCGAACCGGCGCCCTGAGCTGTCTGGCTTCCCACTTCTTCATTATCAAAGAGGGCATAGACGGAAATGGCTTCTTCCTTCTTTCCGAGGGTGAACCCGCGGAAAGCGGCAAAAGCGCACTGCAGGTCGTCGAGCTTGGGAGAGGAAACGAATTCACGTTCTTCGCCCCAGATCGTGCCGGGCACGCGGCTGTAAAGATAAAGGTCATGAGCGAGGATATCTTCTGCTTTTACTTTGGCTGATGCGGCAATGACATCCATGAAAGGCGTCTTGCCGGAAGACAGACCATAGAGGGGAAGAAGATCCTTCTGCACATTCCAGGACTTGTTCTGGTTCACCTGGCAGTCCATGTGGATCGCAACGGAAGGGATGACAAGCATCGTGCCGTCGACAGCGACGAGCTTCTGGGCCAGATGGCCGTTTTCCCTTGTAATCAGGCGGCCTGCTACGGAAAGCGGGCGGTCCATCCAAGTGCTCATGATCATGCCGCCATAGCCTTCCACATTCAGACGGACATAAGGGCCGTCCTTGATTTCAGGATTTTCCTTGATCTTGAACGTAGGGGAATCGCAGTGAGCTGCGGCGATGCGGAAGAACTCTCCGCCATTTTCAGGCACGGCAAAAGCAACGAGCGCACTGCCGTCCCTGGTGACCACGTATTTCCCGCCCTTTTCAATCTGCCATGTATCTTCTTCGCGCAGCTCAGTAAAACCCGCGTAAGCAAGCGCAGCTTTCACACCGCGGACGGCATGGAAGACAGAAGGGGACTTGGCGATGAAATGGAGCAGGTCGCGGCTCATGTCATCAGGCGTATTTAAAGGTTCCATTATTTCTTATGGTTGACTTTTCTCTGATAAACAGCTTCAGCCATTTCAGCGCGGGCTTTGACGACCGGATTGGTGGAGTTGACGGAAGTTGGTGTGAAGTTGCTGGTGTAGTGCAGCGTCTTCGTTTCCTTTTCCATCTCAACGACCTGAATGGTGCCTGCTGTACGGTCATAAGCGTATGTATAGGTGCAGGTGCCGTCCGGAATCGTCTGAATAGCTACGAAATTCAGGATTTCATGGCCGTTCGTTGTTTTCTTCAGGCTTGTTTCATCAAGATCGATCGTCGTCGTGTCGTTGTACTTCCAGTAACTTTCAGCGGAGACGGTCAGTGTTCCTGCGGCAATGGCAGCAGCGGCAGCCAGAGTCATCAGCATTTTTTTCATTAAAAATCACTCTCTTTCAAAAACGGGGATACTGTCCCTTGAAGTGGATACTATTCGGTGTATAACCTTTTCCATTATATCATAAAAATGAGAAATGAAAGAAGAAACTATTGGTTAAGAGTCAATTTTCTTGAAATTCGAGGCATAAGAAACTGAAGCTTATGCAGCTAAACGATTGGAGGATCATTTCAAGACCATGCTGCAGGCCGTGAAGCAGGAAGAAATCTTCATTCCCAGGAAATTCTCGTGTCCTAAGCCTGAGGAGGGTTTCCTTTTTCCATGGGTCCTTTTTGTTTTACTGCTGTTTCCGGTTCAGCCAGTCTTTGATCTGGAATGGAGGCGGGTTCTTCTTGTCAATGGCAGGAGGGGTTTTAAAGGGGATTTGCTGGTTTTCTCAAAATTATTCATTGGCTTTGAGTCACTTTTTCTTTTTTCAGAGGCCTTTTCCGTATATAATGAATATAGCGGGGCATGTGGCTCCGGAAAGGAATATATATGACAAACTATGCAATGATCGTGTCCTATGACGGGACGCGCTATGAAGGATGGCAGAAACAGACCCGCACGAAGGAAACCATTCAGGGAAAGATCGAGGATGCGCTTCTTCAGGTGACAGGGGAGGTCTGCCAGGTGAATGGGGCCGGTAGAACGGATGCGGGCGTACATGCCAAGGGGCAGTGTGCCAATTTCCGCCTGCCATTCCAAGTACCGGCCGATAAGCTGATGGATGAATTGAACCGTGCTCTTCCTGATGATATCGGCATCATGTCTTTGAAGGAAGCAGCGGAGAATTTCCATGCGCGCTTTTCTTCCTCGGGGAAACGGTACCGCTACCGCATCCGCATCGGAAGTCTCAAGAATGTATTCGAGAGACGGTACGTGTGGCAGCTTGGAAAGCCGCTCGATGTGGAAGCGATGAGAAAGGCGGCCCGCATTCTGGAAGGGACACATGATTTCACTTCTTTTACCAGCAACCGCCATATGAAGAAGAGTGCGGTCAGGACGGTCGAGGAAATCCGCCTGACGGAAGAAGAAGGGGAGCTTCGCATCGACTATACGGGAGACGGCTTCCTTCAGAATATGATCCGCATCATGACAGGGACGCTCGTGGAAATCGGCGAGGGTAAGAGAAGCGCTGATGATCTTGCCACAGTCCTTGAAGGGAAAGTCCGTGCAGAGGCCGGCTTCACGGCCCCGGCCGCAGGACTCACACTCCTTCGCGTATTTTACGATTAAAAGGGGATGTGACAAAATTCATCCCAACAAAAAAGGCTCTGCCCCGGATCATTTGGTCCGGGGCAGAGCCTTTCGTGTTATAATTTTTTACAATGAAAAATAACAACACTAGCAATCATTTTACCGCAGAACAAGGCATTTTGCCAATGTTTCCCTCTGAGATTCTCAATGTCGATGATCCTGTTTTAATGTATGACAGATTTATGGAGGAAATCGATCTTAAAAAGTACCTTCGTTACATACCGACGCGTGGCGCTGGCAGACCCAGGTATAATCCCGTCAACATGCTGAAAACGATCATCTATGGTTTCGCAGAAGAAGGATATTGCTCTTTTAGAAAACTTGAAGATAATTGCAGGGTTAATATCAGATATATGTACCTGATGAATTATGAAGCCCCATCCTATCGGACATTCTGTCATTTCGTGAAGGGCTTTCTTAAGTATTCTCTCAAGGATATCTTTTATTCAATTACGAAAGAACTCTGCGGCAAACTCAACGTGGATTTGCAGCATATATATATTGACGGTTCCAAGTTTGAAGCGAACGCAAATAAATACAGCTGGGTATGGAAGAAATCCGCTGAAAAATCCCGCTACAAGCATTTTGCCAAGATTACCAGCCTTTTTGAGTTACTCAATGATGATCTTAAGTATGACCATATGAGTGTAAACATCAATACAGAATACGCTCCGGACTATCTGCGTCTGGTATTGGATAAATTAAAAGAAATCTGGCAGATTGATGAGACGGCCTTTGTTCATGGAAGCGGGCATCGCAAGTCCGATCATCAACGCAAGTATGAGCAGCTTAAGGCATATACATCAAAACTTGAAGAATATGTTGAGAAGATACAGATATGCGGTACTTCCAGAAACAGTTATTCGAAGACCGATACGGATGCAACATTCATGCGAATCAAGTCGGACTACATGGGAAATGATCAGCTTCTGCCTGCATACAATGTCCAAATAGGTGTTGCCGATGAATTTATTGCCGTAATTGATGTTAACCAGTATCGTTCAGATATGGATTGCTTCGTACCGCTGATGGAGGAATTCCACGAAGTCTATGGGGCTTATCCTAAGTATCCTGTGGCAGATGCAGGATATGGATCTTTCAACAATTACATCTATTGCGAGCAGCACGGTATGGAAAAGTATATGAAATTCCCCATGTACAAGAAAGAAACGAAAGACAAGAAATACCATACCAATCCGTTTCGGCCAATAAACTTTAGAGTTGATGAGAATGGAACCATCCGTTGTCCAAATGACAGGGCTTTCAAATTTATCTATAGACATCTGGTCAGAGGGAACTTATACGGCAGGCAGGAGGAAGTATTTGAATGCGAAGACTGCCAAGGATGCCCGCTGGCAGAGCAATGTAAAAAGACCCCGAAGAACAAAAGAATCTCATTGAGCAGAGAACGGAATAACATGTACCAGGAGGTTCAGGATAATCTGGAAAGCATCCATGGAGCCCTGCTAAGAATGAACCGGTCAATCCAGGCTGAAGGAACTTTTGGAATCATGAAACATGACAGATGGTACAAAAGAATCGTCAGAAAAGGGATAGATTCTGTAAAAGCCGAGTTATACCTGGTAGCACTTGGCTATAATTTAAGGAAATACATCACAAAAATAATGCGTATAAGGATTGCCGCCTAAGACAATATAATTAAAAGTCTTATGGGGGTAAGGGGGCTTACGCGCATTTTTACGTAAAAGGCTTACAGCAGAGCTAAAAATGATGAAATAAAGACGCAAAAAAGAGGCTGCAACAAAATGATTAACCATTTTGTCACAGCCCCTTTTAAAAACTTCTAATTTATCTGATAACCATGACGGGGCATTTTACGTGGCCTAAAACATACTGGCTGACGCTTCCCATGATGAAGGAGGAAATGGCGCCTCTGCCGCGGCTTCCCATGATGATCATGTCGATGTTGTTGTCTTCGGCAAGGGAAGTGATGACACGGCCCGGATCGCCGATCTTGACGAGTGCAGTCAGTCTGGTGCCTACCGGAATCTGCGCTTTCAGATTGCTTAAGACTTCTTCTGCTTTCTTTCTCATGGAAATGAAGCCGTTTTCATCGAGTGTGACCTGCAGGACAGGATAGGCAGCGTCGTTCATGTCAGCTACGTAGAGAAGGAAGAGTTCCGCATTGTGCTTGATTGCCATATCAAGACCGACTTTGAAAGCTTTTTCGGCAGTTTCAGAGCCATCAACGGGGACAAGGATTTTCTTGAATTCCATTCAAAACACCTCCGGGTTAAAAAAGTAAATATGCCGCTCTCTTATATCATTATACCATGAGACTTATTCTGAAACAGGGATTGAGGTTAAAGATTTGAATATTCTTTCTGATTTTCCGAAAAAAGGAGAACATATGAAATTAAAATCAGGAAAGAAACTGCTGGGAGCTCTTCTTCTGGCATCGCTTGTCGGATTTGCATCACTCCCGGCGGTTTCTGCAGAAGATGCAGCTCCCGCTGACGGGAATGGGCCGGCTGTCGAAACGAGGGAACCTTCCTATCCGGCAGTCAACGGACATTACAAGAATGAAGCATTCGGCATGGAGTTCGATCTTCCGGCCGCTTATACGGAAGATGCAGGAAACAAGCCGTACATGTACCAGGCACATCTTACGGATTACAATATGGGTCTGATGGTCCTGATGCAGGGAAGAAAGGCAGGAATTTCCGACAGCCGCCTGAAGGAAGAGGTGAAGCAGGTCGAGGAAATACCGGACCAGATGGCTAAGGGCTCCAAGGACGTGAAGATCATGGACAAGAAGATGGTGAAGGCCGGCGGCTATGACACGCTCCAGTTTGCCGTCCGCGGCGAGCATGACGGGAAACCGTTCATCAGTGTTAATGATTTCATCCTCACAAATTCTGCGACGTACATGATGAGTTTCACCATGAAGGATACGGATTACAAGAATAATCAGAATGAAATCGATGAAATCCTGAAGAGTGTCAGCTTCTTCACTGTATGGAGGACAGAGCCGGTCCGCACGACGAAGTATGCATACGACCTTCCTGTCGATGTGAAGGTGGGAGCTTCCGGAGGCATCAATCCGGACCATATCCTTCTTGGAACGAATGGAAGACTTTTGACGGGTGTTATGGTTGTGAAATCTTCGAAGAGAAGCGCACTTTCTTTCTGGCCGGAAAGTCTTTCAGGCCTCACGGAACAGCAGAAGAAGGGAGTCCTTGATGGCCTTAAGGGATATCTTTCCCTCGATCCTGCCATGAAGGAAGCCAAACATCTCACGATGGATTTCGTACAGATGAAAGCAGGGGATGCAGTCAGGGTCGATTATGATATCGATGATGACCATACGTCTGCCTGGTATTTTGCAAAGGACAAGAATTCCATCTGCTTCGACTATACGTATGGAAAGGAAGATGCCGATTATGCAGCAGGAATCGTTGAAAAGTCGACAGCATCCATTACGCTGTAACAGGTGATTTCCTTTTTATAAAAGCTCCTTTATAATAGAGGAAATGAGTATGACGGAGGTGCGGTTTTGTTATTTAATCTTTTTGGAAGCAATAAAAAACAGGAATTTATTGATGGATATGCCCAGAAACTGGCTGATGCGGCTGTCGAAGGTGAAATCGATGCAGATCTCCTGGAAGAACTGATCGATTATGCCCGCGAGCATGACCTCAGCAACAAGCAGCTCGCCAGTGCACAGGCGCTTGCTTGTGACAAAGCCTTCGAGGAGCTTTTCCAGAACGGGTACCTGGATGATGACGAGTATGACCTCTACAAGGATCTCATCGATACCTGCTACATGCTGAAGGAAGACCAGAAGTACAAGTACACGACGATTTCCAAACGCTGCAATGCAATCTACAAGATCCAGGAAAAGGGCCTTCTTCCGAAGGTGGATCCTGAATTTGCCAATGTGGATTACAGGGAGGGCGAGGACCTTCACTTCGCAGGCCCGGCCAAGCTGATGAAGGAAGAAAGCGGCGCAGAAAAGCTCTCTGGCGGCGTCATTGCCAAGGGCACTTTCTATAAGACGGGCGGCCCGATGGTTGGGGAATCCCCGAAGGGCTGGAAGGAAAACGGACCGGGCGTGCTCTGGATCACGACCGAGCGTATCGGATACCGCGGAAAGAAAGGAAAGTTCACTCTGGAGATCGAAGATCTCGATCATGCCGAACTTGCCAAGGGACTTCTTCTTTACTATGAAAAGGGAGAAGAACATCCGGAAGCCGTCAAGCTTGACGATCCGGAAATGGCAGGACTCATCCTTTCCCGTATCATCAACGGTCCGCCGGAAGAAAACACAGAAGAATCTGAAGAATAAAACGAGAAATGGAAAAGCTCTGCAGGCAATGGCCCGGCAGAGCTTTTTCTTATTTCTTGTTTTTATCGTGTTTCTTTGATTCGAACTGGATTTCTATGATGCGGCTGGGACGGCCTGTCTTATCCGTGAAGCGGCGGCCGACGTCCTGGGCGAGGTGATGATCGATGAGCTTGGCAAGGATGCGGTTGATCGTGCGCGGCGTGACGCTTGTCAGGTCGGCAAGCTCGGAGGCAGTGAAGCGCTGGCGGCCTGTATCGCGGCAGGCGTGGTAAAGGTCGGCGATGATCCTCACGCTGACGCCGGATTTCTTAGAGAGGTAGAGGAACTGCTCATCGATGGGATGTTCCTTCTTTTCCTGCGAGGCCTGCCCGTTTTTTGACATGGGGACGCGGGAGAAGAGCTCCTTCCCGATGATGTAGGCGCGATTTCCGCCGGAAGCTGAGGAGTGTTCCATGCCCTGCAGCGCATTGTACTTGGCTTCGGCTGCCGTTTCGCCGTATCCGATCCCGATCGAAAGGGTGAAGGCGGTCGTTTCAGCGACGTTGGAAAGAAGCGAGAAGTGGTGGTAATGGTTTGTCGCATTCTCGATGAGGGCAGGGGTCGTGAAAAGGAAGTACCCGGAAGGCGGCTGCTCGATGCAGGCGGCATCCAGGAAATGGGCAAAGCGGTGGATTTCACGCGAAACCTGCAGCTTTTCCATCGAAAGGCGGTAGTCATTGTTATTGGGAATGGATTCCTTGAGCGCGTCGATGTGGATGGCTATGACAGCAAGCCTGTTGCCGCGGTCCAGCATGGATTCGTGGGTGAGGACAAGGCGCTGCAGCCCGTTCCGGATATCATCGAAGGATGGCTGGAGGATGTAGACGGGAATGCCCTTGGAGTCAAGGATGTCGCGGACCTTGTAGAAGAGGGTGATGCAGTATGAGACTTTACCCATCCGGTAGAGCTTTTCCATGGCGGCTGCATTCTTGATGAGGAGGCCTTCATTGTAAGCAAGGATCGGAAGGATTTCGAGGGAAAAGTCGTTTTCACTCATCCCGATTTCCTTGAAGGCAAGGTCGAAGAAATCCCTCCGGTCAAGATCGGTCGCAATCCGCATGGGATATCCCTTGTCACGCGCCCGGTAGAAAAGATTCTGAGGCTTGGGAGCTCTTCGCTGTTAATATCCCTTGTCACGCGCCCGGTAGAAAAGGCGCAGAAGCGAGGCAGAGGAACGCGGGATGGTCAGCCATTCTGTCACATGCGGCACGGCTTTTTCCGCATAGCGGCGGGCCGTGTCTCCCAGAAAGAGGAAGGTCTCGACGCTGTTCTGGCGGCCGGAGAGGAGATCCGGGATTTCCACAATGGAATGATAAGGAAATGGGACGGCTTCGATTTCCGGAAATTCTCCGGAAAGGAAGGTGATGATTTCATCAATGATTTCTGCAGGGACTACGATTCCGATACGCATGGCGCACTTCCTTTTTGGTCAGAATAAAGGTCTATTAAGGACATGTTCTTTTCCTTATGCTATTCATAAGTGAGGTAAAAGTAAATAACTGGTTCGTCAGAAATCAGCTCACGGGCAAAGAAGTCCATGCATCCGTATTTTTTGCATGGTTTTTTTAGTAGGTTTGGGAGTGTAGGAGGTCATCTATGAGTTGGTTGAAAAAGTATCAAAGTGAAAACAAGTACGTGGTATTCTTCTTCCTCTATATAGGGTTCTGTATATCCTATATAGACAGGTCCGCCATCGGGCTCGCGCTTCCTTCGATTTCGAAGGACTTCGCCCTTGCGCCCACGCAGATGGGCGTCGTCATCAGCGCATTCTTCATCGGCTATTCCATCATGCAGATTCCTGGCGGCTGGCTGGCTGACCATTTCGGTTCCAAGACGGTCATCTGCATTGCATTGACACTCTGGTCCATCTTCACCTTCACGACCGGCCATGCATCGACGCTTGCAGGACTGCTCTTCCTGCGCTTCGTATTCGGTCTCTGCGAAGGTCCATATGCCGGTTCCTGCTACAGAGCGATTGCTGAATACTTCCCGCGTGAGCTTCGTCCTGCATTTACGACAGGCATCCTTTCCTCGAACTACATTGGAAGCGCCATTGCACCGATCATCATCGTACCGCTCATCCTCTGGTTCGGATGGAGAGGCATGTTCCAGGCATTAGGCTGCATCGGCCTCGTTTATGTATTTTTCTATGCTTTTTGTGTCAAACAGACAAAGCCGGCAGAAGAAGTCAAAGCAGGCAAGAAAGAAAACAAGACAAAGTACTTCCTGCACCTGATGAAGTTCTCTATCATCTGGAAACTTGTCCTCTGCGCATTCTGCGTATCCTGCATCAATAAAGGCCTCGATGCCTGGATGCCGACATACCTCATCGCAGAACGCGGCATCAACCTGAAAGCCGTCGGTTATGTAACGCCGATCCCGTTCATGGCATCCTTCCTGTCAACGGCAGGCTGCGGCTGGCTTATGAACAAGTATTTTGATAAGAAGGAACAGTACATGATTGCCATCTGCGCTGTCATGACCGCGATTTTCCTCTACCTGATGTACAATGCGGAAACCCTTTTCTGGGTCGTCGTATTCCAGTGCGGTGTGTACTTCTTCAAGGCATGCATCTTAGGTTCTGCTGTTGCTATCGTCCTTAAGATCGTCACCGGTTCCATTGCAGGTTCCGCTTCCACGCTTGTCAACATGGGTGGACAGGTGGCAGGCTTCATTTCGCCAGTCATCATGGGCTACCTTGTTTCTGCATTCAACGGTTCCTTCAATGCCGTATTCTATTACCTGATTGCTGCTGCAGCGCTCTGCGCAGTGAGCGCACTCCTGATCCCCAAGAGAAAAGAAGCTATGCTTGATCTGGGTGAAGGCAGCGAAGAATAAGTTTCATAAGAGCTGTGAAAATGATACCCGTTTTTGCAGCTCTTCTAATTTTCCGTAAGGCTTTGCTGCCACGAGGCTTTATTGGAAATAAGGGACAGGCGAAAGGCGCTGTCTTTAAGTCAACTGCATAGACTGACATCGATTCAATCGATATGCCGAAAAGAAATGCTCGATAGTCTCCGAGAAAAGTTTCCTATTTGGGACACAATAAAAGTCTGTTAAGGACATTGTCTTTTACTTATGATTAGCTTAAGTGAGACGACAATTTCATAACATCGGTTCAGGAAGAACCGGCTCACGGGTAATGGGGCCCATGCTGCAGATCTTTTATGCTGGCATGGCTTTTTTTGTAGGTTTTTCTTTAGGAAAAGGGGTAAGGAAAAGGAGTGTTTCTATGGGTTGGCTTAAAAAGTTTCAAAGTGAAAACAGGTACGTAGTGTTCTTCTTTCTCTATGTAGGGTTCTGTATTTCTTACATAGACAGATCCGCTATCGGGCTCGCACTTCCTTCGATTTCGAAGGATTTCACCCTTGCGCCCACGCAGATGGGCGTCGTCATCAGTGCATTCTTCATCGGCTACTCGATCATGCAGCTGCCTGGCGGCTGGATGGCCGACAAGTTCGGGTCGAAGTCAGTCATTCTGATTGCGCTCACCTTGTGGTCTATTTTCACCTTCATGACCGGCCATGCTTCCTCTCTTGCAGGACTCCTTTTCCTGCGTTTCGTATTCGGCCTCTGCGAAGGCCCGTATGCCGGTGCCTGCTACCGCGGCATTGCAGAATACTTCCCGCGTGAACTTCGTCCTGCATTTGCCACAGGCGTCCTGTCTTCGAACTATATCGGCAGCGCCATTGCTCCGATCATCATCGTGCCGCTCATCCTCTGGTTCGGATGGAGAGGCATGTTCCAGGCATTAGGCTGCATCGGCCTTGTTTATGTATTTTTCTATGCATTTTTCTATGCATTTTTCGTCAAGCAGGTAAAACCGGCAGAAGAAGAAAAAGCCGGCGCCAAGAAGGGAAGCAAGAAGGAATATTTCTTAAAGCTTCTCCATTTCTCCATCATCTGGAAACTCGTCGTCTGCGCATTCTGCATTTCCTGCATCAATAAAGGCCTCGATGCCTGGATGCCGACGTACCTCATCGCGGAACGCGGCATCAATCTGAAAGCTGTCGGCTATGTAACCCCGATCCCGTTCATGGCATCTTTCCTTTCCACCGCTGTCTGCGGCTGGATCATGAACAAGTATTTTGACAGGGTAGAACAGTACATGATCGGCATCTGCGCTGTCATGACCGCTGTCTTCCTGTACCTCATGTACAATGCAGAAACCCTTTTCTGGGTCGTCGTATTCCAGTGCGGTGTGTACTTCTTCAAGGCATGCATCTTAGGCTCTGCCGTTGCTATCGTCCTTAAGATCGTTACCGGAAATATTGCAGGCTCGGCTACGATGATCGTCAACATGGGCGGCCAGGTAGCAGGCTTCATTTCCCCGGTCGTCATGGGATATCTTGTTTCTGTATTTAATGGTTCCTTCAACGCTGTTTTCTACTACCTGATCGGTGCTGCTTCCGTCTGCGCTCTGAGCGCATTCCTCATTCCGAAGAGAAAAGAAGCGATGCTTGACCTGGGTGAGGGCAGTGAAGAATAAACGGAGCGGATTTTCCGCTTTCCCTTGCAGTATAGTTCAATGATTGTAGAATGGAAGTTAAGGAGGAAAAAGTATGAAAATTTCTAAAGTAGTTGTCCGCAGAATGAGTCTTGATTTCAAGGTGCCTTTCCGCACCAGCTTCGGACTGAATACGACAAAGGATTTCTCCATCGTCGAACTGCATGACAGCGATGGCAATGTGGGATATGGTGCCTGCTCGGCATTCATGCGCCCCTGGTACAATGAAGAAACGACAATGGGCGCTCTCTTCATTATCAAAGAATACCTGATTCCGGCTCTCTTTGATGCAGGTGATTTCAAGGACCCTGAATGGTTCTTCGATCATACATCCTGGATCCGCAGAAACCGCATGGCGCGCGCTTCTGTCGACTGCGCTCTCTGGGAACTGTACTCCAAGGAACTCGGCATTCCTGAATACAAAGCTCTCGGCGGCGTCAAGGATTCTGTCGAAGCCGGCGTTTCCTTGGGCATTGAAGATACACCTGACAAGCTTCTTGCTACGATTGAAAAGTACATGAAGCAGGGCTACCGCCGTGTCAAATGCAAAATCAAACCGGGCTATGATATCAATTACATGAGAGCTGTCAGAAAAGAATACGGAGACATCATGCTCATGGTTGATGCCAATTCCGCATATACGCTCGCTGATATCGACCTCTTCAAGGAAATGGATGAACTGGGCCTTCTCATGATTGAGCAGCCTCTGGCATCCGATGATATCGTGGATCACCGCCACCTGCAGGCTGCCATCAAGACACCGATCTGCCTGGATGAAAGCATTGACAGTGTCGATGATGCCAGAAGAGCCATCGAGCTTGGCAGCTGCAAGATCATCAACATCAAAGTAGCCCGCGTGGGCGGATTGACCGAAGCCAGAAGAATCCAAAAATTCGCCGGTGAAAAGGGCGTTTATTCCTGGTGCGGCGGCATGGTCGACGACGGCGTCGCAAGGGGCCACAACATGGCTGTTGCCACCCTCCCGTACTACCGCTATCCGAATGATATCCCGGGAAGCGACCGCTACTATGCGGATGATATCGTAACCCCGTCCACATTCATTGACGATCATGCCATGATTCATCTGCCGCAGCTTCCGGGCACCGGCTTTGAACTGAATCAGGAAGTCGTTGAAAAACATACTCTTGAAAAGTGGGAATTCACAAAATAATCAAATAAGGAAGGAGCGCGGAGGGGAAGCCGTCCGCGTTTCCTGCTGTCATTTTTGAAACGGAGGAAAGGTTATGACGACAAGAGATAAAGCATACGAATGGATTGACGCGCATAAGGACGACATGGTCGATTTGTGGAAACAGATGGTGACCATCGATTCCGGCATCGGTGTCAAGGAAGGCGGCATGGAGATGGGCAATCTCTGCGCAGGAATCCTTGAAAAGCTGGGATTCTCCATCCGCCGCGTATCCTATGAAAAATGCGGCGACACGATCATCGGCGAACGCGGCGACCTGTCCAAACCATACACGATCCTCATGGGTCACATGGATACGGTATTCTTCAAAGGCGAACCTGAAAAGCGTCCGTTCACCATTAAAGACGGCAAGGCATACGGCCCGGGCGTTCTTGATATGAAGGGCGGCGTCTGCATCCTGCTCTCCACTCTGGAAGCGCTCCATGCAGCCGGATTTGATGATTTCCCGTGCAAAGTCATCCTTGTTGCCGATGAAGAACCGGCCCACGTATTCTCCAATGCGCCGGAAGTCATCGAGAAGGAATCCAAAGGCGCCAAGTGCGCATTCAACTTTGAAACAGGCTTCCCGGATCATGCCCTGGTCGTCCAGAGAAAAGGCTGCTGGCGTTTCTTCATTGAAACCTTCGGCCGCGGCTGCCATGTAGGGAATGATCCGCAGAACGGCAGAAGCGCTATCCTTGAAATGGCTCACAAGATCATTGAAATCGAGAACCTGACCGACTACTCCAAACAGTACAATGTCAATGTCGGCACAATCGAAGGCGGCACGGTAGCCAATGCGGCTCCGGCTCACTGCAAGGTGGAATGCGATTTCCGCTACGTCCATCCTGAAGATCTCCCCATCCTCAGAAAGAAGGTCGAGGAAGTCTGCGCCAAACAGTATGTGCCTGATGTCACGACAAAGCTCTATGACAGCGTAGGCTTTGCTGTCATGCCGCAGCTCCCGGGCAACCTTGAACTTCTGAAGATTGCACAGGAAGTCGCAGAAGAAAGCGGATTCCCTGTTCCGGGCCCGAAACTCTGCGGAGGCGGCAGTGATGCAGCCTACACGGAAGCTGCCGGTGTTCCGACACTCTGCGGCACAGGCGTTGAAGGCTCCAGAAACCATACGGTCGAAGAATGGGCCGATGTGGACAGCCTCTTCCGCCGCGCTAAGCAGATGGCAGGCATTCTTCTCAAGCTGAACGAAAAATAATTTGAAGATCATCTTAATACGGCAGGCCGCCCGCTTCGATGCTGGCGGCTTTCTGCCATGGAGGACAGGAGGACATTATGAGAATTGACCGCGTAGATATTATCCGCGTTTTGAATCCGTTCAAGCATCCGTTCCAGACAAGCTTCACCAAGTTTGAAAACAGGGACGCACTGCTTGTCAAAGTATATTCCGAAGGCCTTGTCGGCTGGGGTGAATGCAAGGCTTTCTACGGGCCTTTCTACAATCCGGAAGACAACGGCACCGTGCTTCATATCCTGAGCGACATCATCATCCCGGGCATCCTTCATACGGAAGTGGAAAGCCCGGAAGCTTTCATGAAACAGTTCGACTACATCAAGGGAAACCGCCTTGCCAAAGCAGCTGTCGAAAACGCTCTCTGGGAACTCATGGTCCAGCGTACAGGAAAGTCCCTGAAGACGCTCCTTGGCGGCACGCAGAAGGAAATCAAGGTCGGCGTCTCCCTTGGCATTGAAAAGGATATCAACGTCCTTTTCAAGGAAATTGAACATTACTTAGAACTTGGCTATCACAGAACGAAGATCAAAATCCATCCGGGCCGCGACATTGAAGTCGTCAAGGCCATCAGGAAGGAATTCGGGGATATCACGCTTACCGTCGATGCCAATTCCGCCTACACGCTTAAGGATATCGACCTCTTCCGCGCCATGGATGAATACCATCTCCAGTACATTGAACAGCCGCTCGGAGAAGAAGATATCGTCGACCATGCCACGCTCCAGAAAGCTATCGAGACACCGGTCTGCCTCGATGAAAGCATCGTTTCCTACGAAGCGGCAGAAGTGGCAATCCGTCTTGGCAGCTGCAAGGTCATCAATATCAAATCCAGCCGCTGCGGCGGTGTCTATGAAGGAAAGCGCATCCATGACCTCTGCGTTGCCCATCATATTCCTGTATGGTGCGGCGGCATGACAGAGCTCGGCATCGGCCGCGCGCAGAATGTTTCCTTTGCAAGCCTTCCGGGATTTACGGAACTGGCGCATGATGTGGCAGCTGCGAGCCGCTACTTCGACGAAGATGTGACAAACCCGATGGTAGACATCACTGACCGCTGCACGATCATCGTGCCGGATGAGGAAAACGGAATCCATTACGATGTCGATGAAAAGCAGATCGACAAGATGGAAGCAGGCCACTGGATTTTCAAATAAACGAAAATTTTACAAAAATCTTGTTGACACGCATTTCGAATCGTGGTAAAGTACACACAACGAAACGATGAAGAAAAGAGTAAGCGTCTGAAGACAGCAAAGCGAGTCCGGATAGTGAGAGCGGATATGGATAGGAAGCTGAAGTGCATTTCTGAGTTTGACGGGCTGAAATGATAGTAGGTCCTTCCGGGAACTCCCGATACAGAGTCAGGGTTTGATAGAACCTTCTAAGGTGCATTTGGCGACAGGTGCATGAAATCGGGTGGAAACACGAAGCTATGGCTCTCGTCCCTTTACAGGGGCGGGAGCTTTTTGATTTAAAAAAATACAGAAAAGGAGCGAAAGACGATGGGAAAAATGATAGCCAGAGAAATCGACAACTTGACATGGAGAGTCGCAGGCTGCCTGCTTTTCATCGGAATTTCCGCTCCGGCATTCCATAAGTTTTACAGAAACGGCATTGAACATTAATTCTTGCCCATAATAACTGCGATGAAGGAAAGAGTAAGTCTTCTGAATATGGCAAAGCGAGTCCGGATAGTGAAAGCGGATACAGATAAGATGACTGAATTGCATTCCTGAGCGGGACGGCCGAAATGAGAGTAGGTCTCCGGGGCGGCGCCCCTTACAGCGCACGGAGTATGATAGTACTTCATGAGGCCTTGCGGGAGACCGCAGGCAAAATAGGGTGGAACCACGAATCCTCGTCCCTTCGGACGGGGATTTTTTGTATACAGGAGGGAAAAAGAAATGAAGCGATGTAGACATTGCAGGAAAGCAGGAGACAGTTAACGATGATCATTTAAAACAGGAGGCATTACTTATGAAGCAGAGCAAAAGAGATTTGATTACAGCAGCATTCCACAACCAGGAAACCGGCCGCATGGCCCTGGGATTCTGGCACCATTTCCTGAAGGACGAAACCGGAGCCGATGCATTCCTTCATCCAGAGCTTACGGATGAAGTCATTCAGGGACAGGAAGATTTCTATCAGGCGTTCTCCCCGGATATGATCAAAATCATGACGGACGGCTTCTTCAGCTATCCGGCAGAAATCCTCCAGAAACCATTGACCAGCAGAAAAGCGCTTTCAGAAATCAAGCCGCTTGGAAAATCATCTGTCTGGTTTGAAAGTCAGATCGCTTATGCAAAGCTTCTCCAAAAGAAGTACGGCAGTGAAGTCCCTCTCTTCTACAATGTGTTCGCCGTCCCAAGGACGATCGAATTCATGCAGCAGACAGCCGGAAGCCCGATCGACCTTGGCGCATGGGTGAGGGAAGAGCCGGAAACGCTCACAAAGGCAATGGACATCATTTCCACTGATTATGCAGAGCTTGCAAAGGCTCTTATCAGCGAAGCAGGAGTGGACGGGATTTACCTTTCCGTCAACAACGTGAGCCCTGATGGAATCACGGAAGAAGAATACAGGAAGTACATCGCTCCTTACGAGCTGAAAATCCTGGAAGCGGCCAATGAGGCAGGCGGAAGCAATATTCTTCACATCTGCGGCTACCATGGCTTCAGGAACCATCTGGAATGGTACAAGGATTACCCGTTCCTGGCAGTCAATGTGGCCAACCACGTCGAAGGGATTACGCTTGGAAAGGAAAAGAAACTCTTTGGCGGAAGGGCCGTCATCGGAGGATTCGGACAGACTGAAAATGATCTGATCTACAAGGGAAGCGAAGAAGAAATCAGAAGCGAAGTCAGAAGACTTCTTGATGAAAGCGGGACGAAGGGGGTTCTCCTTGGTGCTGACTGCACGATTCCAAGAGATACGGATATCCGTCATCTGGAATGGATCAGGGATGAAGCAGACAAGTACGTGAAGGAACACAAGGCATAAAGAGTAAAGGAAAAGGAGAACAACTATGAAGACGGGAAAATTATGGAAAGCACTCATTCTGGCAGGCATCGTGGGAATCGCGGGAGGGCTTGCAGGATGCGGCGGTGAAAAGGCAGACAAGGGAGCATCTGCTGCTGTATCGTCCAATGGAAAGAAAATCGTGAAGATCGCGCACACGGCGCACTATTTCCCATACGACTATGTGGATGACAAGAATCAGTCGGACGGCATGGAAGTCGCTGTCATGAAGGAAGTGGCAAAGAAGCTGCCGCGGTATGAATTCCAGTATGTGCCGACATCTGATGATGATCTTCTGATCGGCGTCGAATCCGGCAAGTACGATGCAGGAACGAAGGGGATCTGGAAGACACCGGCCCGCGAAAAGAAATACATTTTCCCGGAAAACAACATTGCTGCCAGCGTCATCGGCGTAACGATCAGAAGCGAGGATGCGGATAAGATCCACTCCCTGGAAGATTTCGCCAAGGCAGGCAAGAAGCTTGTGCCGATTGCTCCGCAGAATGCGCAGTACCAGGTCATCAAGGATTTCAATACTGCTCATCCGGATTCCCCGATCAATCTGGAAGCGTCTGAAAACTTCCAGGTCGCTGATGCGTACAGCTGGGTGCTTGAAGGACGCTATGACGGATACCTTTCCATCGAGCTGGCTTACAAGAAAAATGTGACCGCACCGGATGCGCCGTACAAGGATTACAAGAACAAGCTGACATATATCCGCTACAAAGCGCTTCCGACATATGTCCTTGTCAACAAGAACGACAAGGAACTGGCCAGACAGATCAATCAGGCGCTTGGCGAACTGAAGAAGGAAGGCAAGATTGCCGAGCTTGAGAAGCAGTACTTCGGTGAGGAAATCAGCCCGCTTCTGGATCAGAAATAAGAATGGAATGGAACGATTGAATAAGGAGGGATACCCATGGATACGAGGCCATTCAGCCCGGATGTCATACTGACATCCATACCTGCTTTACTGCCATACCTTGAGGTGACGCTTATGGTCGGCCTGATCAGCGTCGTGACCGGATCAGCCTTCGGGCTTCTGCTCGCATGGGCCAGGCTTTCAGGAAATAGGATCCTGTCATCTCTGGCGGAAGGATACACGTACATCATCCGCTGTACGCCGTCCATCGTCCTTCTTTTCATCGTTTTCTACGGACTGCCGGTCTTTGCAAGGGATGCGCTGGGAATCGATCTCGATAATCTGTCGCGTGCGATTTTCGTCATCATCACGTTCACGCTTCTCTTCGGAGGCTTCGTATCGGAAGTGTTCCGCTCCGCTTACCTCGCTGTCCCCAAGGGGCAGTATGAGGCGGCGGTTACCATCGGTCTTTCTCCTTGGAAAGCATTCCTGACGGTCGTGATGCCGCAGGCAGCCGTCATCGCTCTTCCGAATTTTGGAAATTCGGTCATCAATCTTCTGAAAGAAAGCGCCCTGGCTTATACGATCGGGCTCATCGATCTCCTGGGCAGGACGAATCTTATCATTTCCCAAAACTACGGCGCGTACGGCATAGAGCTTTATGCAGCGTGCATGCTGATTTACTGGATGGTGAATATCCTTCTTGAAAGGACATTTCTTTTCGCCGAAAAACGGCTGTCACACAGAGAATAGGAGGCAAGTATGGAACTGGATCTGTCATTCATGGAAGAGGCGCTGCCCTTCCTCATCAAAGCCATTCCCGTGACGATTTTCATCACAGCGGCAACGCTCATCCTCTCTCTTGTGCCGGCTTTTCTGATGGCGGAGAAGAGAGTGCGTGGAGGCGGAAAAGGAAAGGCAGAAAAGCTCATCATGCTCTACATTTCCTTTATCCGCGGAACGCCGCTCGTCCTGCAGGTGCTTCTCGTGTATGCGCTCATGCCGAGCATCCTGAATTCCATCGTCAAAGCGCTGGGGCTTCCCATCGACGTATTCCATGACATCAATCCGCTCTGGTATGCAGTGACGGTTTTCACGATCAATACGACGGCTCTTCTTTCGGAAATCTTCCGCTCGGCCATGCTGGCGGTGCCGGAAGGGCAGATGGAAGCAGGACTTACGATCGGGCTTTCAAGGTTTCAGACATGGATCCATGTCGTCGTGCCGCAGGCTCTGACATCTGCGCTTCCCAACCTCTGCAATCTCACGGTCAACCTGATCAAAGGCACGTCGCTCGCCTTCTTCATGGGAATCAAGGACATCATGGCAGCCGCAAAGATTCAGGCGGCCTTCGGCTACAATTACATCGAGGCATACCTGGAAGTATTCATCCTTTATATCGCAATCTGCACCATCGTTCAGGTTGTTTACAAGATTTTCGAAAAACGCGCCGGACTCTACCGCGCAGCAGGACAGGAGGGCTAACTATGCTGGAAATTAAAAACGTAAAGAAAAGTTTCGGGAAACAGGAAGTACTGAAGGATGTGAGCCTGCGCGTGGAAAAGGGAGATGTCATTGTGATTCTGGGGCCTTCAGGCTCCGGAAAGACGACGCTTCTCCGTTCCCTTGCCTTCCTTGAAAAGGCAGACGGAGGTGTGATGATGCTGGGAGACAAGTCGCTTGATATGCACAATGCATCATCCAAGGACATTGCCTGGGTCAGGAAGCGGACAGCTTTCGTCTTCCAAAATTACAATCTCTTTGCCAATAAGACAGCGCTTGAAAATGTCATGCTGGGCCTTACGGCAGGGCGGGGCATGAAGAAGGACGAAGCAGAGCGCATTGCAAGAAAAGCGCTCCGGGATGTAGGCCTTGAAGACAGGATGGATTACTATCCCTCCCGCTTGTCCGGAGGGCAGCAGCAGCGCGTCGGCATTGCAAGAGCCATGGCAGTCAAGCCGGACGTCATTTTCTTTGATGAACCGACATCAGCTCTGGATCCCGAACTCGTCGGCGGTGTCCTCTCTGTCATGAAGAAGCTGGCAGAGGACGGCGTGACGATGATTGTGGTCACGCATGAAATGAAGTTTGCCCGTGAAGCGGCCAGCAAGGTCATCTTCATGGACGGCGGGGTCATCGTGGAAGAGGGAGATCCTGAGACGGTATTCACCCACCCGAAGGAGGCAAGGACGAGAAAGTTCCTGCGCCGCATTCTTGATCATGAAGATATCCCCGAAGACAGGGAGGGAATCCCTGAAGTGCGCGCAGCCGTGAAGAGTATTCCATCTGTCAGCGCGATGCCGGGATTCATGTAAGCTTTCTCCTTTCCGGTGTATAATAAAGAAAAATGACGGGAAAGGGATGATTCCTGATGGATGAGGAAAAACCGATCATATTGACCGCGCAGGGAAGTTTCTCTGCCGGCGGAAAGACGCTGAAGGCGGAGGGGACGTATGACCCTTCTCATGCGCTTGATCCTGCCGGACAGACAAAGCATGTCGATCATGCCTATGTGTTTTATCAGGCGCCGAAGGATGCGAGGCCGAACGCTCTCGTGTTCCTCCATGGAGCCGGGCAGAGCGGAGCCGCATGGGAGACGACGCCTGACGGGCGCGAAGGATTCCAGACGATATTCCTCCGTAAGGGATACAAGGTATTCCTGATGGACCAGCCGGGACGCGGCAGGGCGGCGAGTGTTTTGACAAGTGCATCCGTCGAGCCAAAACCAGACGAAGCGCTCTGGTTTGATATTTTCCGCTTCGGCCATTATCCGGAAAGATTTCCCGGCGTGCAGATTCCTGAAGGGGAAGAGGCCGCCGACCAGCTCTGGCGGAGGGTGACACCGGATACGAGGACCTTTGATGCCGAGCTTGTCTCGGATACGCTATCAGCGGCAATCGACCGTGCAGGGCCTTCTGTCATCGTGACGCATTCGCAGGGAGCCGGCGCAGGCTGGCGCGCTGCCATGAAGAATGACAATGTCAGGGGCATCATTGCCCTGGAGCCCGGCGTAGGATTCCTCTTTCCTGATGACGATGTGCCCGATCCATTGATTTCCACAAGCCCCTTCGGTGCTCTTAAGGCAGAAGGCGTCGATCCGAGGGATTTCCACAAGCTGACGGAAATCCCGATCCTCATGATCTTCGGAGACAATATTCCAGACGACATGACACGCTGGGGCGGCGAAGACAACTGGAGAGTCCGCCGCATGGAAGCGGAAAACATGGCAGAAGAAATCAACCGGCAGGGCGGGGATGCCCGTGTCATACGGCTTCCTGACGTCGGAATCCATGGAAATACGCATTTCCCTTTCGAGGATCTGAATAACCGTGAAATCGCGGATCTCATGGAAGACTGGATGATCGAAAAGGAACTGGACAGGTAAGAAAACCAAGTTTCATCTTCCTCGTTGACATACTGTCAAATTAGTGATATTGTAGGTATATCGAATAGAACAAATATAATGTTATGACGAAAAGAGTAGTCATTCCGAAGCCGTAAAAGCGAGTCCGGAGGGTGAGAGCGGACGCGGACAGGATGATGAAGTGCATTTCCGAGCATCGAAGGCTGAAATGACAGTAGGCTTTCCCGGGCGCTCCCGATACAGGGCAGAGGGTCTTAGGACTCTCAGAGGCATATCTGGCGACAGGTATGCGAATTTAGGTGGAATCACGAGTCTCTCGTCCTGAAAAGGACAGGGACTTTTTTATTTAGCAATCAACAGCCGGAAGGCAACGAGGAGGAAACTTTATGAACAAGAAAACAAAAATCGCAGCAGCAGCACTTATTTCATTCCTTGCAGCAGGACTCATTGCCGGATGCGGCGGAGACAAGAAGGCAGCTTCTTCTGCAGCTTCTGCAGCAGCTGACGGAAAGAAACACGTGAAGGTCGTTCTTTCCAGCACGGAACGTCCGCTTTCCTGGACCGATGAAAACGGTAGGACACAGGGCTATGAATACGATATCCTGGAAGCAGTCAATAAGAACCTCAAGGGCTACCACCTCGATCTCCAGGCTGTTCCGCCGGAAACACAGGATGTCATGATGGAATCCGGAGATGCCAAGGTCGCAGCCGGCGGTTACTACCGTACACCGCGCCGTGAAAAGGATTACATCGTACCGAAGACACCGATCGGCGTATCTTCTGTCGAAGTATACATGAGCAAGGAAAATGCAGCGAAGTACCACAGCCTTGAAGATGTCATCAAGGGCGGCGGCAAGCTCGTTCCGAACACACCGAACGGCGGCATCTACAAAGTACTGACAGACTGGAACAAGGAACATAACAACATTCTGAAGGAAGTTCCGATCCAGGACGGCCTGACTCCGGCTGAACGTCTGAGCTCCCTGAAGAGCGGCCAGTATGATGCGCTCGTTTACCCGAACAACCTCGGTGTAGAAGATATTGCCAAAGCTATGAACCTGGACCTTGTCGCTCTCGACAAGCCAATCAAAGTCAATGAAACCGTTCTCATCGTCAACAAGGATGAAAAGGAACTGGCCAATGAAATCGAAGCTGCCCTGGAAAAACTCTCCAAGGATGGCACTCTGAAGCAGATTTCTGAAAAATGGTATCACAGAAACCTCTTCGATCAGCTGGATGAAGCCAACGCACAGAAGTAAGATTTGCCTCTGGGCGGTTTAAATGATACGATAGCCTTATTATATGTATAAAATAAGAGGCGGGATCGCAGCCCGGATCAACCGAGGGAAGCGGCCCGCCTCCTTTAATGAAAGGACGATCTATGGATTTGGAAAACAAGGGAGCCGAAATCAGCGCCCGGAATGAAAAGTACCTGCGCCATCTGCAGGGGCTGGTGCAGATTCTTTCTGTATCAAGCGTGAATGATGAGCATACGGACTGGAGCAGGTTTGATGAGCTGCATCAGTACCTTCAGACGACATATCCGATGATCTATCAGAAACTGGAACTGACGGTGATCGGAAAGGCAAGCCTCCTTTTCCGCTGGCCGTCTGAAAATCCGGACAGGAAGCCTGTCCTTCTGATGGCGCATCAGGACGTCGTGCCGGCAGGACGCGAAGAACAGTGGAGCCATCCGCCCTTTGCAGGCGAGGTGGAAGATGGTTTCCTCTGGGGAAGAGGATCGGAGGACTGCAAGTCGCTCCTCTCGGCCGAAATGGATGCTGTCGAGGAACTTCTGGAAGAACATTTCAAGCCTTCCTTTGATATTTACCTGTCCTTTGGCCACAATGAGGAAGTGCAGTGCACACCGGACAAGAAGGGATCCATTCTGGCGGCAGAATACCTGAAGAGAAACGGCGTCGAGCTGGCCTGCATTTTTGATGAAGGCGGAAATATCATCGACAATGAAAGCGGCGTGAGGGCGGAAGTCGCACTGGCAGAAAAAGCGCCGAATGAATTCGTCCTCTACAAGGACGGGGATGGCGGACATGCCAGCCGCCCCGGAAAGGGAACAGTGCTTGGCGATATTGCAAGGGCCGCCGCAGCTGTCGAAGAACATCCGATGCCCTACCGTTTGACGCCGCTCGTCAAAGCCTTCCTCAAGGCTGAAGCGCGTTTCAAGGACAAGAAGACAGCCAAGGTGTACCGCCACCCGGGCAAGCATTTCAAAAAACTCAAGAAACTCGCAGCCAAGGACAGGACACTGGATGCCATGCTTCATACGACATTTGCCGTAACGATGGCAGAGGGCAGCGCGCAGGCCAATGTCCTTCCGTCCCATGCAGAAGCAACGATGAGCGTCCGCATCCTTCAAGGTGATACTGTGGAATCAGTAAAGAAGTACCTGGAATCTATCATTTCCGAAGGCGTTCTTGTCAAAGTTCCTTTTGCTGAAAATCCGAAACGGGCAGGAAGCACGGACAGCGATGTCTATGAACTCCTCTGTGATACGATCCATGAAGTCTATGGAGAAAAGACAGCCATCGTGCCAAAACTCATGCTCGGCGCCTCAGACTCCAGAAACTATGCTGAAGTATCCCCGGCTGTTTTCCGCTTCTCCGGCCGCGTAAAGACACCGAAATGGGGCGAAGCCCATCAGGTGGATGAAAGGATGCCGGTAGACAAGCTCTACATGCCTGTTGATTTCTTCAAGACATTCCTTGGCAATTATAATAAGTAAAATATATATAAGGGCTTTGGTGAAATGGCTTCACATTTTGCCAGGGCTCTTTTATTGTCCGTTTATATTGTATTTATTTGGAGGAGCATACCTTCTATGGTACAATATACATGTTTTTCAGAAATGGGAGGGAATTATGGATAAACCAGTCATAGGTACTGTCAAGCTTGACGGCTGGGCCGTACTGGCTCCGATGGCGGGCGTCAGCGATCTGGCGTACCGTGTCATAGCAAGGCGCTTCGGCGCATCCATGACTACAGCGGAAATGGTCAGCGCCAAGGGGCTGTATTATAAAAACGGAAAGACAGAAGACATGCTGAAGATCGATCCGGATGAACATCCGGTAGCTCTCCAGCTTTTCGGAAGCGATCCTGAAATCATGGCGCTTGGGGCGCGCGAGATGGCAAAGGCGGGTCCTGATATCATCGATATCAATATGGGCTGCCCGATGCAGAAGGTCGTTAAGAACGGCGACGGATCGGCGCTCATGAAGAATATTCCGCTGGCTGCTTCCATCGTAAAGGCCATGGCGGGCGCCGTGGATATCCCGATCACGGTCAAGATGCGTCTTGGCTGGACAAGGGATACGGAAAACTGCGTGGAACTTGCCAGGGCTGTCGAAGAGGCAGGGGCAGCAGCCATTACTGTCCATGGACGCACAAGGGAAGATTTCTATACAGGAAAGGCGGACTGGAAGAAGATTGCCGAAGTCGTCAAGGCGGTTAAGATTCCGGTCATTGGAAACGGGGACGTCGTTGACGGCCCATCGGCTAAAGCGCTTCTGGAAGAAACAGGATGCGCCGCGGTTGCCATCGGCCGTGCTGCCTGGGGAAATCCCTGGGTGTTCAAGGAAGTGAATGCATACCTTGAAAATGGCGATATTATCGATCCGCCGTCCTGGGAGGAACGCCTTGCCATGGCAAGGGAGCATCTTCACGGCCTTGTCATTGAGAAGGGCGAAAATGCAGCCGTCCGCGAAATGCGCGCGCATGCAAGCCGCTATTTCCACGGACTTCCTGAAGCCGCTGCCCTTCGCCGCGAAATCATGAAGGCGCTCACCGAGAAGGAATTCAATGAGACGATCGACAGGTATGAAGAAGAAAAGCATCTGACCGAGCCGTCAAAAATCTGATTCTTTCCGAACTCTCTCATGGAAATGAATGCATGACGAGAGAATCATTAGGAAAAATAAAGAATTGGTAAGATATGCATTATAATCATGTTGTCTTGCCATATATGGTACCTTTTTACAGTCAATTTTTATTGACAAGGTAAAAGGGAAATATTAGAATGATTAAAGAACGCGAGTAATAGAGCGTGGTGATCGTCGAAGCTTGTGCAGGTTTGTGCGCGCAGGCTTTTTTATCTCACTACGGAGAGGAGAAAAGATGTCCATTGAAATGGTCCTGTTTTCCGAAGGCATCCGGGCGTATGAAATCGTATCCCGAATGACCTGTTCTGTTGCCGTGTGTTTCTTCAGGTCTTGTAAACCACTCCTCTTACGGGGGTCTGTGTCTTTGGCATAGTGTACCCCTAAAGAGGAGATTTTTTGTTATACGGCTAAGCCGTAAAGAGGGAGGATATTACAATGCATGTAGGAATCGTTATGGGCAGTGACTCCGACCTGCCGGCCATGAAAAAAGCATTTGAAATCCTGGACGGATTCGGCGTTACATATGACGTTGCCATTGCTTCCGCTCACCGCACGCCAAAGAAACTGGCTGAATTTGTTGCGGCAGAAGAAGAAAAAGGCGCAGGCGCATTCATTGCCGGCGCTGGCATGGCAGCAGCCCTTCCGGGTGTGGTAGCCAGCCTGACTTTAAGACCAGTCATCGGCGTACCGCTCTCCGGCGCAAAGCTCGACGGTATGGATGCGCTCTTCTCCATTGTGCAGATGCCATCCGGAATCCCGGTAGCTACCGTTGCCATTGACGGCACGAAGAATGCAGCCTTCCTCGCTATTGAAATCGGAGCTGTCTCCGATCGTGAATTGTACAGAAAGTACAAGGAATACCGCGAAGAAGCCGCTGCTGAAATTTACAGAAAAGATGAAAAACTGCAGAAGGAATTGGGCCGTTAATGAAGGCCTCCAAAGGAGAAAACGAAATGAAAGAATACAAACCATTCAAATCCGGCAAGGTACGTGAACTCTATGATCTGGGCGACAGCCTCGTTATGGTCTGCACTGACCGCGTTTCCGCTTTCGACAACATTCTGAAAGACCCGATCCCGCAGAAGGGCGTCGTTCTGAACCGCATGTCTGAATTCTGGTTCGATTTCACAAAGGACATCGTTCCGAACCACATGATTTCCATCGACACAAAGGATATGCCGGAATTCTTCCAGACTGAAGAATTTGAAGGCCGTTCCATGAAGACACAGAAGCTCGACATGATCCCGGTAGAATGCATCGTCCGCGGATACATCACAGGTTCCGGCTGGGAAGGATACCAGAAAGACGGCAAAGTCTGCGGCATCACTCTTCCGGAAGGCCTGAAGGAATGCCAGAAGCTTCCGCAGCCGATCTTCACCCCGTCCACCAAGGCTCCTGTCGGTGAACATGACCAGAACATTTCCATGGAAGAAGGCGTGGAATGGGTCGAAAAGTTCTTCCCGGGCAAGGGCAAAGAATACATGGAAAAACTGTCTGAACTGACACTCGCGCTTTACAACAAGTGCGCTGACTATGCTCTCGAAAGAGGCATCATCATCGCTGATACCAAATTCGAATTCGGCCTCGACAAGGAAGGAAACATTGTCCTGGGCGACGAAATGCTGACACCAGACAACTCCCGCTTCTGGCCGGCAAAGGGCTATGAAGCAGGCCACGGCCAGCCGTCCTTCGACAAGCAGTTCCTGAGAGACTACCTCAAGGCTCATCCTGGAGATACCGTTCCGCAGGAAATCATCGACAAGACGATTGCCATTTACAAAGAAGCATATGAACTTCTGACCGGCATCAAGTTCTAAGATCGTATTCACAGAGTGCGGGAAAGGCTTTCCTTCCGCCCGGGAGCGGGGAGGAAAGCCGCCGCATTTTATATCCCGCTCTGGCGGGTGCTCCCCAGAAAAAATGGGAGGGATTATCCCTCCTGCTGTTTACAGAAAGTCAGGAGAATTCCGGAATGTATAAAAGTATTGATATCTATGATGACAAGCCCCATGAAGAATGCGGGGTATTTGGCATTTTTGACCGTGAATTGTCTGCTGCAGCCGAGACCTATTACGGGATTTTCGCACTCCAGCACCGCGGCCAGGAAAGCGCCGGCATCACAGTGTCTGACGGAAAGGTTATGGAGACTTTCCGCGGTATGGGACTCGTTACCGAAGTTTTCCGCCATTTACCTGAAAAGGACGGGCATATCGGTATTGGACACGTACGTTATTCCACCACAGGCTCTTCGATTCCAGCCAACGTACAGCCGCTGCAGGCTGACAGCATAGACGGATCGATGGCGCTGGCACATAACGGCAACTTGGTCAACACGAAGAACCTTCGCAGAAGACTGCTTCTGGAAGGCTCCACGTTCCAGACTTCCATGGATACCGAAGTCATTATCAAGCTTCTGGCAAGAAGCAGAAGAAAAACAGAAGAAGAAAAGTTCATTGAACTGATGGATGAAATCCATGGCGCATATGCCATCGTAGCATGCACGAATGATGCACTCTACGGCTGCCGCGATCCTTTCGGCTACCGCCCGCTCGTACTGGGCAGGACGGAAAAGGGCTGGGTGCTGGCTTCTGAAACACCGGCTCTCGATGCCATTGATGCAAAATTCGTCAGGGACATCCTTCCGGGCGAAATTGTTTCCATCGATGACAACGGTGTCCGTTCCACCATGTACTGCCCGGTGGAAAATCACCGTCACGGAATCTGCTCCTTCGAATATATTTACTTCGCCCGTCCGGATTCCATCATGAACGGACAGGGCATTTATCAGGCCCGCCTCAACATGGGCAAAAAGCTCTGGGAAGAAACCCATTTCGACGGAGACGTCGTCATGAGCGTGCCGGATTCCGGCAACGTGGCAGCTCTGGGATATGCCCAGGCTTCCGGCATTCCTTTCGTGGAAGGCCTTCTCAAGAACAAGTACATGGGACGCACCTTCATCCAGCCGGGACAGAAGCAGCGTGAAAGAGCCGTCCGCATGAAGCTGAACCCGATCCGCATGAATGTCGAAGGAAAGAGAATCATCCTCGTCGATGACTCCATCGTCCGCGGCACGACAAGTGGCATCATCATCAACCTTCTGAGAAACGCAGGCGCCAAGGAAATCAAACTCTGCATCAGCTCGCCGCCAGTCAGATATCCATGCTTCTTCGGCATTGATACCGCTGAAAGAAAGCAGCTGATCGCCGCTAAGTATCCAACAGAGGAAATTTGCAAGATGATCGGCGCCGATGCGCTCCATTACCTCTCGCAGGAAGGCCTCGCTGAATCGATTTCCGAACTGAAGAAGACGGATATGTGCTTTGCCTGCTTTGACGGCATTTATCCGGAACCCGTACCGAACAACGGTCTGGGCGGCATGGAAGAGGAAGAATAGGACAAGGGTGAATAGGGACATGACTGAAAAGAAAAAAGGCCTGACTTACGCGGAAGCCGGCGTTGATATCGATGCTGGCGAAAGAGAAGTGGAACTGATCAAGGAATCAGTCCAGGCAACATACACCAGAGGCGTTCTGGGAGATCTGGGAGGCTTTGGCGGCCTTTTCCGCCTGAAGGATGAACTGACAGATGATCCGGTTCTCGTATCCGGCACTGACGGCGTAGGCACAAAGCTGCGCCTTGCCATTGAAATGGGCATCCATGATACCATCGGCCAGGACTGCGTTGCCATGAGCGTCAATGACGTCCTCGTACAGGGCGCAAGACCGCTCTTCTTCCTGGACTACATTGCTACCGGAAAGCTCGAACCAGAACTGATGGCTGAAATCGTCAAAGGCGTTGCCAATGCCTGCATCGAATCCGGCTGCGCACTCCTCGGCGGCGAAACCGCTGAAATGGCAGGTTTCTATGCCAAAGGCGATTACGATGTAGCTGGCTTTGCTGTCGGCATCGTTGACAAGAAAGACCTCATCACAGGCGAAACAATCGCTCCTGGCGATGTCATTCTCGGACTTCCGTCCACCGGTGTCCATTCCAATGGATACTCCCTCGTACGCCGCATCATCGAGGACAACAACCTGTCCCTGAAGGAAACGTATGAAGGCTTCGATAAGCCTCTTGGCGAAGTCCTCCTCACACCGACCCGCCTCTATCCGAGACCGGTCCTGCCGGTACTGAAGGGCGCTGACGTCAAAGGTCTCGTCCATATCACTGGCGGCGGCTTCTACGACAACATCCCGAGAGTCCTTCCAAAGGGCACCCGCGCTGTACTGAATGCCGATCTCTGGCCGATGCTTCCTGTATTCCCGTTCCTGATGAATCTGGGAGGCGTCGATCCACATGAAATGTACCGTACATACAACTGCGGTCTTGGCATGCTCCTGATTCTCACCCGCGAGGAAGCAGAAAAGGCAAAGGAAATCCTCGCTTCCATCAATGAACCGGTTTACGAAGTCGGCGAAATTACTGAAGGCAGCCAGGACGTCATTGTGACGGGCGGCTTGTTTAATAAATAATTGCCTTAAATGATAGCCGGACTTCTGAGCGGAGTCTGGCTTTTCATTAAAAACCATCTGAAAATATGAGCTGCCCGCGCGGAAGAAAGGCAGCCGAACTTGAAAATTTGTGCCAGAATTTCCTGAAATGATTATATATCCAGGGGAATACGATTCTTACCCCGATTTCGATATAATAAAAATACCTGGTTTTAGGAAAGGGCATGGCCCAAGGCAGATAAGAAGAAAAGGAGATATATTATGGCACAATTAGATGCACAGTCCATCATCAATTTCATAGGCAGCGCTCCTAAGAAAACATTTGTCAAAGTATATGTAAAAGGAAAAAACCTTGACTCCCTGACATATCCGGAGGGAGTGGATGCCTTTGTAGAAAGCAGGACAGGAATCCTCTTTGGCGACTGGAAAGAAGTAAAGCCGTTTTTGGATGAGCATGCAAAAGATTTTGACGCAGTCAGAATTGAAAATGAAGCTAGAAATTCTGCTGTTCCGCTTCTGGATACAAAGAACATCAATGCACGCATTGAACCAGGCGCTGTCATCCGCGATCAGGTACTGATCGGAAACAATGCCGTCATCATGATGGGAGCTATCATCAACATCGGAGCTGAAATCGGAGAAGGCACCATGATTGATATGGGAGCTATCCTCGGCGGACGCGCTATTGTCGGCAAGCATTGCCATATCGGTGCAGGCACTGTACTGGCAGGCGTTGTTGAACCGGCATCTGCTGAACCGGTACGTGTCGACGACGATGTCCTGATCGGAGCCAATGCTGTTGTTATCGAAGGCGTTCACATCGGTGAAGGCGCAGTCGTTGCCGCAGGAGCCATCGTCATTCATGATGTCGCTCCGCATACCGTAGTAGCAGGATCTCCTGCCCGCTATATCAAGGACGTAGACGCAAAGACCACATCAAAAACCGGTCTGGAAGAAGAATTGAGGAATCTGTAATGCTCAAAGAGGACGATCTGATCACGATCCGTCGTCATCTGCACCAGATACCGGAAGTCGCACTGGAAGAAGTGGAAACACATGCATTCCTCATGCAGGTGATCGGCATGATGGACCAGAAGTTTTTGAAAATCCTGGAGCCGAAAGAGCTTCCGACTGCGATACTGGTAAGAGTGCAGGGATCCGACCCGTCCCGGACAATCGGGTACAGGACGGATATCGACGGACTTCCTGTTGATGAAAAAACAGGACTTCCGTACGCATCGCAGCATCCGGGAAAAATGCATGCCTGCGGCCATGATATGCATATGACAGTCGCACTTGGCGTATTGGATTATTTTGCAAGCCACCAGCCGAAGGACAATCTGGTATTTTTCTTCCAGCCTGCCGAAGAAAGCGAAGCAGGCGGAAAGCGTGCCTACGAACTCGGCCTCTTCGAAGGAGAATGGCGTCCGGATGAATTTTACGGACTCCATGTAAACCCGAAAATGCAGACAGGGGTTATCGGATGCCGTATGGGAACACTCTTTGCCGGCACGACTGAAGTCAATATCGATGTGATCGGCAAGGGCGGCCATGCTGCATTCCCGCAGGATGCAAAGGATGCCGTCGTGGCTGCCAGCGCCCTTGTCATGCAAGTGCAGACAATCATTTCCCGCTCGATCAATCCGATAGAATCTGGGGTCATTACCCTTGGAAAATTCGAGGCAGGCACGATCAGGAATGTCATTGCCGATCATGCGCGCCTTGAAGGAACGATACGCGGCCTGACACAGGTGATGATCGAAAAGATCAAGGAACGTGTTCAGGAAATCTGCGAAGGAATTGAGAGAAGCTTTGAAGTGGAAGTCAGGCTGGGACTCAATCAGGGCGGATATTTCCCTGTTGAGAATGATCCTGTGCTGACAAAGCGCTTCATCAGATTCATGCAGGAAAATCCTGATGTAGTCTATGAGGAAGTGCCGCCTGCCATGACAGGAGAGGACTTCGGTTATCTTCTGCATCAGTTTCCGGGAACCATGTTCTGGCTGGGCGTTGATGGCGGAGCCCAGCTCCATGAATCTTCCATGAGCCCTAAGGAAGGGGCTATCCAAAAGGGGATAACAGCCATTACTGAATTCTTAGAATACCGCATGATTACAGAAGAGTAATTTTATAATAGAACTGAATTTGTCCTCCAGAGAGACATGATCCCGATGGACAGGAAACAGGAGGTAGATTGTATGCCATCAGTTATTTCAGAATTAAGCGGGATGATTAATCAGAAGCTGACAGAGGTACCGCCGTCAGCGATTCGTGCATTTGACAATGAAATTTCATCTGTCCCGGGAATTATCAAATTAACATTGGGCGAACCGGATTTTGCTGTGCCTGACCACGTCAAAATGGCTGCGGTCAAGAGCATTGCAGAAGACGATTCCCATTACTCCCAGTCAGCCGGAAAGATTGAACTTAGGGAAGCCATCGCAGCGTATCTGAAACGCACAAGAAATGTCGACTATGATCCGGCTTCCGAAATCGTAGTTGCTGTCGGGGCAACAGAAGCACTGGCTGCCTGCACATTTGCTCTCCTGAATCCGGGAGACAAGGTCCTTGTGCCGACACCGGTTTTCCCTCTGTACTTCCCGCTCATTTCCCTTACAGGAGCAGAGGTCGTCATGATCAATACGGCTCCGGAGGGTTTTGTACTGACTCCGGAACGTCTGAAAAAGGTGCTTGAAGAGGAAGGAAGCAGCGTCAAGGCTATCCTCCTCAATTATCCGTCGAACCCGACAGGACGTTCCTATTCGGCCAAGCTGCTCGATGAACTGGCTGAAATCCTGAAAGAACATCATCTGCTGGTTCTGGCGGATGAAATCTACTCCGAACTGACTTATGATGCGGAGCATTCATCCCTGGCAACCCGTCTTCCGGGACAGACTTTGCTGATTTCTGGCTTGTCCAAGTCCCATGCCATGACCGGGTATCGTTTAGGATACGTGGCCGGACCTTCCCAGCTAATCGGTGCAGTCACAAAGATGCATGCATTTATGGTGACCTGCATCAATGACTCCGCACAGGCTGCTGCTGTTGAAGCGTTGAATCATGGAGATAACGATCCGGTTGTCTTCAGGGAAGCATACAGGCACCGCAGAGATTATATGGTGGGCCGCATGCGCAAGATGGGATTTGAAATGGCAGTGCCGGAGGGCGCATTCTATGTATTTGCCAAGATCCCGAAGGAATTCGGAACAGACGACTTTGCTTTTGCATTAAGACTGGCCAAGGAAGGCAGGCTGGGAATTATCCCGGGATCCGTCTTTGGAAGCGGCGGCGAAGGATACGTAAGAATTTCCTATGCGGCATCCGATGAGAAAATCGAAGAGGCAATGAACCGTCTCGAAGAGTTTGTCAGCCATATCTGAAATCAGGCGGGGAGGCGCAGAGCGCCGCTCCAGGTATCGTCCCGTATCAGATAAATGCTATAATCAGTTGGATTTCCATAGGAAAGGCAACCGTAAAATCAGGCAAAATTTCCTGCCTTCGGATGGAATGCTGCCAGCTTGTCAGACCAGTCTTTGTTGAAAACAGAGAACTGGCAGACAGGAACTATTTACTTTGAGGATTTCGTGTATGAACAAAAAGAGAATTGTAATATTTGCATCAGGCCGCGGCTCAAACGCCGAAGCCATCCATGAAGCCTGCGAAAACGGGACAGTCAACGGAGAGGTCGTTGGCGTCATCTGTGATCACGCAGGAGCGCAGGTCCTTGAAAGAGCCAGGCGCTGGAATGTACCCTCCACGGTCATCGAATTAAAATCCTTCGAGAACAAGGCAGCTTTCAATGATGCCCTCCTCGAAGCAGCTGTATCATATAAGCCCGATCTCATCTGCCTTGCCGGCTACATGAGAATCTGCGGAGAAAATCTGATTCATGCATTCCCGAACCGGATCATCAACATCCATCCGGCTCTGCTTCCGAGCTTCCGCGGGCTTCATGCCCAGAGACAGGCCATTGAAGCCGGCGTCAAAGTCGCAGGCTGCACGGTCCACTTCGTCGGAACGGGCCTTGATGACGGCCCGATCATCACGCAGACTGCAGTTCCCGTCTATGATGATGATACGGAAGACACGCTGTCCGCCCGCATCCTGGAACAGGAACATCCTTCCTACGTCCGCGCTGTCGCTGCTTACTGCAGGGATGAGCTTACGATTGAAGGGCACCATGTTTCCGGCATGCACGGCCACCATTAATTCAGACTGAATATCTGATGATTTCAGATTCACATAGTATCGCCCGGAAACGGGCCGTTCACAAAGGAGGAGTTATAATGGCAGTCAAAAGAGCGCTTATCAGCGTATCTGATAAGACAGGTGTTGTAGATTTCGCAAGAGGACTTCATGAACTCGGCGTGGAAATCATTTCCACAGGCGGAACCATGAAGGCAATCGCAGATGCAGGCATTCCTGTAAAATCTGTTTCTGAAGTTACCGGTTTCCCGGAAATGATGGATGGCAGAGTCAAGACACTGCATCCGATGATCCACGGCGGCATCCTTGCTATCCGTGACAACCCGGAACATGTCAAGGCCATGAAGGAACACGGCATTACAGGCATCGACCTCGTAGCCGTCAACCTGTACCCGTTCAGGGAAACCATTGCAAAGCCTGATGTCACCAGAGCTGAAGCTATCGAAAACATCGATATCGGCGGCCCGTCCATGGTCCGTGCAGCAGCAAAGAACTACAAGTACGTTGCTGTTGTCGTCGATCCCAAGCAGTATGATGACATTCTTGAAAGAATTAAAAATGACCAGCTGACTGATGAATTCCGTCTGGACCTCTCCAGAAAGGCATTTCTCCACACAGGCCTTTACGACTGCGCTATCGCTGACTATCTGACAAAACAGGTTAATGGGGATAACGATACACTGCCGGATATTTACAGCATGGCTTATGTCAAGCTGCAGGACCTGCGCTACGGCGAAAACCCGCATCAGAAAGCTGCATTCTACAAGGATCCGGAAGCAACAGGCGGCATCGCTGCTGCCAAGCAGCTCCACGGCAAGGAACTTTCCTACAACAATATCGTTGATATGGAAGCAGCATGGGATCTTGCCTGCGAATGGAAAGACCAGCCGGCATGCGTCATCGTCAAGCACACGAACCCATGCGGCACCGCTCTTGGAAGCACAGCTCTTGAAGCATTCCAGAGAGCCTTCGACGCTGACAGCAAATCTGCTTTCGGCGGCATCGTTGCCATGAACCGTGAATGCGACAAGGAAACCGCTGAAGCTATGAAGCCGATTTTCTTCGAAGTCGTCATGGCTCCAAAATTCTCCAAGGAAGCTTTCGACATCCTCAGCACGAAGAGAAATATCCGTCTGATCGAAGTACCATCTTCCGAAAAAGAAGAACTCCAGCTGCACAAGGTTTCCGGCGGACTTCTCGTACAGACACCGGACAACAGCGCTGAAACAAGAAAAGACTGCAAGGTCGTAACTGACCGTGCTCCGACAGAAGAAGAATGGCAGGCACTGGAATTTGCATGGAAGATCGTCAAGCATGTCAAATCCAATGCTATCGTTCTGACCGGCAAGGACGTAACACTCGGCGTCGGTGCTGGACAGATGAACCGCGTCGGCGCAGCTGACATTGCCATTGCTGAAGCAGGAGAAAAATCCAAGGGCTCCGTCATGAGCTCCGATGCATTCTTCCCGTTCGGCGATACCATTGAAGCCGCAGGCAAGGCAGGCGTAACCGCTGTCATTCAGCCAGGCGGATCCATCAGGGATCAGGAATCCATCGATATGGCCAACAAGTACGGCATTGCCATGGTATTCACCGGTCACCGTCATTTCCGTCACAGCTAAGAGAGGAAGTTTAAATGAAAGTATTGGTTATTGGAAGCGGCGGACGCGAACATGCGCTGCTTTGGAAGCTCTCCCAGAGTCCTTCCGTTACAGAACTTTATGCAGTCCCGGGCAATGAAGGCATGGCAGACATCGCCTCCCTCGTTCCGGTAAAGAGCAATGAAGATATTCTGGATTTCGCAAGACTCATGCAGATCGATTTGACCGTAGCAGGACCAGAAACGGTTCTGACCGAAGGCCTTGCCGATCAGTTCGAGGCAGAAGGACTTGCTTTCTTCGGCCCGCCCAAAGCGGCAGCCCGCATTGAAGGCTCCAAGAGCTTTGCAAAATCTCTCATGAAGAAATACGGTATCCCGACAGCCGCCTATGAAGTATTCACTGACGAAGACAAAGCTGTCGAATACCTGAAGACACAGTCCTTCCCGATTGTCATCAAGGCTGACGGACTTGCAGCAGGCAAGGGCGTCATCATTGCCAAGGATCTGGAAGAAGCCACCCATACTGTCAAGGATATGCTCGAAGGCAATTCCTTCGGCGATGCAGGCCGCTCCGTTGTCATTGAAGAATTCATGACAGGCGAGGAGGCGAGCGTTCTCTGCTTCTGCGACGGAACGACTGTCGTTCCGATGGTTTCCTCCCAGGATCACAAGAGAATCGGCGACGGGGATACCGGCCCGAATACCGGCGGCATGGGCGCCTATGCTCCTGCTCCGGTCATGACCCGTGAACTCATTGAAGAAGCCAATGTAAGAATCCTCCGTCCGATGGCAGCTGCCATGAAGAAGGAAGGATATCCATTCAAAGGCTGCCTCTATGCAGGTCTCATGATCACCGATGAAGGACCGAAGGTCGTTGAATTCAACTGCCGCTTCGGCGATCCGGAAACAGAAGCTGTACTTCCGCTTCTCGATGGCGATCTTGCACAAATCATGCTCGACTGCGTCAACGGAAAACTTACACATGAAGAAGTGACATGGAAAGACGGCTATGCTGTCGATGTCGTCCTGGCGTCCGGCGGTTATCCTGCTTCCCATACATCCGGCGAAATCATCAGCGGCATTGAAGATGCCAAGAAGGAAGACTGCATCGTATTCCATGCAGGCACTGCTAAGAAGAACGGCGAATTCGTCGTCAATGGCGGCCGCGTGCTGAATGTTGTCGCCATTGCCCCGACGCTGGAAGAAGCCAAGGAAAAAGCCTACAAGGGCGTTTCCCGCATCCACTGGATGGGCATGCAGTACCGTCACGACATCGCTGACAAGGGCATCAAGCACCTGAAGGATCATCAGTAATTTCATAAGGAAATAAGAAAGGGACTTTGACAAAATGTGTAATCATTTTGCCAAAGTCCTTTTTGTGTTGGCATATTCGATTAGTGGATTATCCAACACGTTTATATATTTGTGTTATCTGAAAACCACAAAGGATGCTTCGCCTTCTTAGAAACTGCTGTTTTCGGCGCATGCGCGCCACTTTCTCCTACGGAGACAGCTCTGCGAAACAACAAAAGGAATCAGTTCTTATTTGCTTTAAACTTATATAACTCCGCTCGAGAAAAGGGAAAAACAGCGTTTCAGCGGATTTTGTCACAGTCCCTCTTTACGTGGGAACAATGGAAAGGAGGGGAGAAAGGGATAAACACTGTACAGAGTAATAATTGTGTTCATTTGCTCGCTATTGTTTACATCCATTTTACAAAGTAGACGGAAATTAGACGCATCTCCCTCTTTGGTTTTTACAACCGTTCGATAAACTAAAAACATCACAAAACCATTAAAAACAGCAAGTCATTTCAAGGAGGATAAAAATGGAACTTAAAAAATGGATGGCACTGGCAGTATCTTCAGCAGCAATCGTAGCAGTCGCAGGCTGCGGCGGCGGAAACTCCGCACCGGCTAAGAGCGGCGCTGCTTCTGGAGCAAAGGTTACCGGTCAGGTCACCGTTTCCGGTTCTTCTGCACTTCTTCCGCTCGCGAAGGATGCAGCAGCAAAGTTCAAGACAAAGAACCCTGAAGTTTCCCTGACACTGAATGCAGGCGGCTCCGGCACAGGCCTGAAACAGGTTGCTGAAGGATCCGTAAACATCGGCATGTCTGACGTACCGGCTGAAACAAAGCTCCCGAAGGAAAAAGCAAAAGACCTGGTTGACCACAAGGTCGCTGTCCTGACCGTAGCACCGGTTGTCAACAAGGATGTCGCTGAAACTGTTAAGTCCCTGACCAAACAGCAGCTGCAGGACGTATTCACCGCTAAGGTGACCAACTGGGAAGATGTTGGCGGCCCAGATGAACCGATCGTCCTCGTAACCCGTCCGACCACTTCCGGCACCAGAGCACTCTTCACTGAACTGGCTCTCGGCGGCAAGGAAGAAGCTTCCAACAAGTCCCTGGAAACCGACGACTCCGGCACACTGATGCAGAGCGTTGCTCAGACCAAGGGCGCTATCGGATACGTAGCACTGTCCTACCTCGTCAACAATAAAGACGTTGCAGCAATCGCTATCGATGGCGTAGCTCCGACACTGGAAAACACCTACAACGGCACCTATCCGGTATACGGCTATGAACACATGTACACCAAGGGCGAAGCTAAAGACGCAGTCAAAGCTTTCCTTGCCTACATCCAGTCTGACGAATACGGCCATGAAATCGAAAAACAGGGCTACGGCGTAGCTTCCAAGATGAAGAAATAATCCAAGCCCTGGAAACACCTTACTGAAGAGTCATAAAACCGTACAGAACACAGAAGAGCGGCTGCACAAATGTGCGGCTGCCCTTCCTGTTTATAAAGAAAAATTCATTTATGTAAATTATTAATATAATAAAGGAAAGTTAAAGACAAAAGGAGTTCTTATGGATCAAAATATGCGGCAGCAGCACATGTTCCGCAGAGAATATTTCGGAAAGAGCCTCGCGGTCCTCTGCGGTATGTTCCTCATCGTGCTGACGATTGCTATCGGTGCCTTCCTTCTGGCGAAAGGGATGCTTACCTTTACCCAGTTCCATCATTCTATCGGAGAATTCCTCTTCTCATCCGCATGGAAACCATCAGATACAGAAATGGGCGGCGGCCAGGTCGGCGCAGCTATCTACATCTGGGGTTCCATCCTGACCTGTACACTGGCACTTGTCATTTCCGTACCATTCAGTCTGGCAACTGCCGTATTCATGACACAGATCGCACCGAAGCTCGGAGAAAGAATCATCCGTCCGGCTGTTGAAATCTTCGTCGGTATTCCATCTGTCGTTTATGGCTGGGTCGGCCTTGTCGTACTCGTTCCTCTCCTCCAGAGAATATTCGACCTGCCGCACGGCCAGTCCGTACTGGCAGCCGGCATCGTGCTCTCCGTCATGATTTACCCGACAATTACCTCGGTTTCCGCCGATGCGATCCGAAGCGTCAATAACAAATATGTAGAAGGCGCTTACGGACTTGGTTCGACACGCTGGCAGATGATTTACAAAGTCCTTCTCCCGGCTGCCCTCCCAGGCATCCTGACCGCTATCGTCCTCGGCCTTGCAAGAGCCTTCGGCGAAGCACTTGCGGTTTCCATGGTTATCGGCAAGATGAGAGCATTCCCGGACAGCCTCCTGGCTCCGACAAACTCCCTTACAGCAGCCATTGCTTCTGATATGGGCGGCGCAATGGACGGCGGGGAATTCAATGCAGCTCTCTGGTCCATGGCACTCCTGCTCTTTATCATTTCCCTTTTATTCATCCTTGTGATCCACCTGATCGCAGCTAGAAAGGAGAGAATCGCATGACAACCTCAGCCGCAGAAATTAGAGATCCGGCTTCCGAACTGCGCAAGGCAAGCGGTTCGCTCAAAAGAGCGCATCTGGCAGATCAGCTGGCAACAGGCGTATTCTATGTCGTATCCGGCGCATTCGTTTTACTTCTGATTTTCTTTACACTCTATGTAGTCTGGGGCGGCATTCAGGCTTTCAGACCTGAAATCTTCTCCTTTGAGGCAACGGGCATCGGTAATCAGTTCTTCAACACCGTATACCTCGTCGTTCTTTCCCTTCTGATTTCCTGCCCGATCGGAATCATGGCAGGCGTTTACATGGCAGAATATGCTCCGCCAGGACGCGCAAGCAGCGCTTTCCGCATCGCAATCGAAACGCTTTCTTCCCTTCCTTCGATCGTCGTCGGCCTGTTTGGTTATCTGGTATTCATCATCATGGCAGGATCCCAGTGGAATCTGTTCTCCGGCGCGCTCGCCGCATCGATTCTTTCCCTGCCGCTCATTACTGCAACGACATACGATGCTTTCGTAGCACTCCCGAAAGGTTATAAAGAAGGCAGCCTGGCACTCGGAGCTACACACTTCGAAACAATCTGGAAAGTCATGCTTCCGGCGACTGTCGGACCGATTGTAACAGGTATCATCCTGGCAGCCGGCAGAGGCTTCGGCGAAGCAGCAGCTCTTCTTTACACAGCCGGCATGAGTACCGACATCAGCTGGCAGGTATGGGATATCACCTCTCCTGTATGCCCGCTCAACCCGTTCCGCCCCGGTGAAACACTTTCACTTCAGGTATGGGCAGCCCGCACAGAAGGCGTGGGAGCTTCCGCATCCGATACCGCAGCTGCAGCATCAGCAGTATTAATGGTCATGGTTCTTGTATTCAGCATCGGCGCCCGTCTGGTAAGCCGCTATGTGTCTAAAAAGACAGAAGGAGAAAATTCATAATGACAACTAATGAATACTTAGCGCTGCGCGCCAATCAGGCAGCAGCAGAGATCTCAGTTTACAACAATATCAGTTTTTCCTGCAGTCATGTAGATCTCTACTACGGCGCTTTCCAGGCACTGAAGGACGTCAACCTGCGCATTGAAAAGAATCAGATTACCGCTCTCATCGGACCATCCGGCTGCGGCAAATCCACATTCCTGCGCACGCTGAACCGCATGAACGACCTCGTTCCGGGCTGCCGCGTAGAAGGGGATATCCTTCTCTCCGGCGTCAATGCATACACCGAAATCGATCCGATCGTTCTCCGCCGTCATGTAGGCATGGTATTCCAGCAGCCGAACCCGTTCCCGAAGAGCATTTATGACAACGTTGCTTACGGTCCAAGACTCAAAGGCATCACCAAGAAATCCGATCTTGATGAAGTCGTTGAAAAGAGCCTTCGCCAGGCAGCAATCTGGGACGAACTGAAAGACCGTCTCCATAAATCCGCACTCGGACTTTCCGGCGGCCAGCAGCAGCGTCTCTGCATCGCAAGAGCTCTTGCCGTTGAACCTGATGTCCTCCTGATGGACGAAGCAACATCCGCACTTGACCCGATTTCCACAGCTCACATTGAAGAACTGGCTGTCAAGCTGAAGGAAGAATACACGGTCATCATGGTTACACATAACATGCAGCAGGCACAGCGTATCGCCGACAAGACAGCTTTCTTCTACTTAGGGGAAATGGTTGAATACGGCAATACCGAGAAAATTTTTGAACATCCGGAAATGGAAAGAACACAGCGCTATATTTCCGGCAATTTCGGCTGATACTATGGTAGAATATAAGTAGTGACGAACTGGCGGGTTCTATGACTTCGATCGGAAGGCATGGACCGCCGGCTTTCAGTATCTGTTATTTTACGAGGAGACGATTATGCCGTTAATTTACTGCGTAGAAGATGATGAAAGTATCAGGGAACTTGTCAGTTATGCCATGAGAGGGCAGGGATATAAAGTAGAGGGATTCGGCGATTCGGGCGAATTTTATGAAGCCGTCCAGAAGGACGTGCCCGATCTCATTCTGCTTGACATCATGCTCCCCGGAGAGGACGGACTTTCCATTCTGAAGAAAATCCGCAGCGCAGGCCCGCTGCAGAATGTTCCCGTCATCATGATGACAGCAAAAACTACTGAATTTGATATCGTGCAGGGACTCGATCTCGGCGCCGATGATTATGTAACAAAACCTTTTGGTATTATGGAACTCCTTTCCAGAATACGCTCTGTACTTAGAAGAACGAAAAAAGCGCCGGAAGCAGGGAGAAAACTTCTTACATACAGCAAGATTTCCGTCGATCAGGAGCAGCATATCGTAACTGTTGATGGAAAAGAAGTACAGCTCACATTAAAAGAATTTGACTTATTGTGCTATTTGATATTAAATAAAGGCATCGTTTTATCCCGCGACCAGATCATGCAGGCCGTTTGGGATTCACCCTTCGAGATGGAAAGCAGAACCATTGATATGCATATCATGAGTCTGCGCCAGAAACTCGGGAGCGAAGGCTCTGCCATCCGCACAGTAAGAGGTGTTGGCTACCGTCTGGGGGATCGAAAATCATAAGAAACCAGGAGAGATAAATGAGAGCAAGAGTATATAGGAGTCTCCTATCAATGGGGATTATTTCGGTACTGCTGACGTTCCTGCTGTCTGCCATTCTTTATTATCAGGGCATGCAGGACCAGTTCAGCCATGAAGTCGGTCATTTGACGGAAACAATGGCACAGGCATTATCGAAATCAGATGAAGCACGAAGTGAAGAGTACCTGGACCGCATGTTCAAGGAAAATCACGAGAAAATGCACATCGTATGGATGAACACAGATGGAACCGTTCTGTATGACAGCAAGCCTGATCCGGGAGGGGATTATCTGACGAATACTGTCGTTCAGGAAGCACTCGATAAAGGCAGCGCTTACGAAGTCCATAAGGAAGGCAACGATACGCCGAAGAACTATTATGCGACAATGGCTCCTGATGACACGATACTTCGTATATCCGTAGAAAGAGCGATTCCTTACAGGGGATTCTCCTCCTATTTACCTGAAATCATCGTATTCCTCCTTGTTTTCATGGTTGGATGCCTCGCGGCTGCCGAGAAGGAGACAGAAAAAATTCTCAGGCCGTTTCATCTTTTGGGAGATCTGGTCCAGCAGATCATGGAAGGCAGGCCCGCTCATAAGCTGCCTGACGATTACAAGGAACTCCAGCCTTTGATTGCAAAGTTGGAAGAACAGCACAACGATATAGAGAACTATCTGGAAGATATCGAGGAAGAAAGAAATACGATCCGCACTGTCGTCGATACGATTGCGGACGGCATTATCCTTTTGAATGAAGACAAGGAAATTGTCGATTACAACAAGACCGTCGAAGAACTCTTCGGACTGAAAGAAGACAAACGCTACAGAAGAATCGCAAGCCTTTATCATGACGAAGACTGGCTGCGCGCCATCGGCCGCGCATACCACGCTGAAGGACGCCAGGAATATACCATGACGCTTTTCGGCCGTCCTTACCGTATGGTCATGAATCATATCGAGCTGAATGATGACGAGGAGAAGGGCCTCCTGATCGTTCTGCGCGACCTGACAGCTGCATACACCGCAGAGAAGATGCGCCGCGAATTCTCTGCAAACGTTTCGCATGAACTGAAGACGCCACTGACATCCATCAGCGGCTTTGCTGAAATGATTGCAAACGGCATGTACCAGAAACCGGAAGACGTGCGTCTTTTCGGCAGCCGTATCATGAATGAGTCCCAGCGCATGCTGACGCTCATTGATACAATCATGCACCTTTCCAAGGTGGAAGAAACAGAAACAACGATTACATGGAAAACGGTATCCGTGGACAGCCTTGTCCGCTATGCCGCTGATCTCATCAAGCCGCAGGCAGATGCCAAAGGCGTGACGATCGACATTGATGCGCAGCCTCTCTATACCTATGGCAATCCTGCGCTTCTTTCCGAGCTCATCATGAACCTTCTGGACAACAGCGTAAAATACAACCACCAGGGCGGCCATATTTCCGTGCGCCTTGCACCGGAAGGCGAGGACAAGCTTACTATTTCCGTATCGGATAACGGCATAGGCATTCCGAAGGAAAAGCAGGGAAGAGTCTTCGAAAGATTCTACCGCGCCGACGAAAGCCGCACCAAGGCAACGGGTGGAAGCGGCCTGGGTCTTGCCATCTGCAAGCATATTGTCGAAAAACATAAGGGTACTTTGAACATCAGCAGTGTAGAAGGAGAAGGAACCACGGTTACCGCTATCCTCCCGCGCCTTTCTGATGCCGATGTGAACAAGGAAAACGCAGAAGCCCTTACTGCCAAGAAGGAAGCAGCCGACGCTGAGTCCGGGCGTCTGGCGGCACTGGAAGCAGAAGAAGATAAGGCAAGAGAAGAAGCAGCCAAGAAAGAAGAGTCAGAAAAGGCAGAGGCTCAAAAGAAAGACGAAGAAGCCAAATTCCACCATAAGGGAAAGAAGCTTAAAAAGAACAAGAAGTCAAAGAAGAAAAACTCTGACCATACAAAGGATGCTCCGTCTAAAGAAGACGACGAATCCAAGAAAAAGAAATAAGACACTAAAAAACCATGGAGATCAAATGACCTTCATGGTTTTTTAATGCCTGAAAGAGGCTTATCAGAAATCAGGCATTCTTTGCTGCGTTGAACAGTCCTGTCTTCTTGTCGTATGTAAGAGTGTAGGTGGATTCACCATTTGCGTTCTTGCCGTGGAAGAGGATTGCTTTCTTTGATACTTCGAAAGAACCGGTTCCGTAAGTCTCCGGAAAAGAAGAAGTGGAAAAGGCAGTCTTGAAAGAGCCCTTGCTGTAAGCAACGATTGTCATGCCAAGGCCGTCTCCTGTATCAACCAGGTAGAAACGCTGCCCGTTGCCGTCATTGATAAGAGGCGTAACAGTGACTTTGGAATCCGTATAAGTCGCACCGTTCGTTCCAGTCTCGGTGACCGCCTTGACCGGAAGGGAAGAAAGCGTCAGTGAGTCGTCATAGCCTTCGGCTGAGAAAATCATGTCAGCCTTTCCGGAAGTTCCGCTTGTCAGGTTGATGTCCAGGCGCTGGGCTGAACTAAGAGAGGTGTGGAAAGCAGCTTCGCCTCCATTGACCGCCATGATGGAAGGCTCGCCCGTGATCCAGTTGGCAGAAGCGCCGGCCGTGAAGAGCATGGAGCAGATCGCTGCAGAGATCAGAATTTTTTTCATGAAACCAACTCCTTTCACAATGTCTTATCTCTATTATAGTTGAAAAAGAAGAAAAAAGAATGTCAAAATCAGTTCAAGGTGTAAAAACAAGGCCGGAAAGGCTGCTTT